>JAPNUR010000017.1 GCA_026627385.1 Bacillota bacterium
CCCGATCCCATCCCGAGTCACCGTGTTCTTCAAGCAGCCACTGCGTCCTGCGATCCCACAGGTTTTATCATAGAGCCAGGGCGTGCGCAATACCGATGGCATCCTCACGCTATGCGTGAGGGAATCAGGGGGTGCGGACTCAGTGACGCCCAGATAATGGATATCGGCGTCCGCCACGCTCGGGAAGCCAACGCAGGGTACCTGGCGGGGGGATGAGGCGGTCAGGTTCTAGACTATGCAACGGGAAGAGAATCTCTGGCGCCACTAACTCGACTAAGCGGTTTAAATCGTCTGGACTCGCATGGCCTCCAGTGCCAATAGGCCAGAAGGGGGTATGCGTCCACCGTAGCCAATCTTGCAAGATTTCCCACGCCGGATCGAATGATCCCAGGGGCTCCCCATTGGCATGCAAAAATACCGCGCCTGGGCCCACCGGGAGGTCTAAGAGCAGGGGAAGGTCGGTTAGCGCCAGCTGCAGGACGTATTCGCGCGGCCGGGCATGAATGTCACCCAAAAGGTCCTCGCTAAAGAGTTCAATCCTTTCGAGTCCCATCAGGCGCAAGAACTGCCCGATGGGAGCGGGCCAGAGGATGCGCCGTCCCTGAGCGTGGGCAATGGCGATGAAGGATTGGACGCGTTCGATATTGCGAGGATACACACTCATCAGAACGAGCCCCGGCGTGGCTGCCAGAGCCGACTGAAAACGGCGATCCACCTCCACTTCGGTGACCGTGGGCTGTTGAAATCCTTGAGACAGGGTTGTGCCTTCGATAACCAGAGCCCGTGCGCCGTGAACCGCCCGCGCAAATGCGAGGCTCAGGTCCGGATGGCGTCCGTGCAACCGAATGTCACCGGTAAACGCGAGGATCCCATCGTCCGTTTGCACCGCGTAACCCGAGGCACCAATCACATCGTGATCGACGGGATAGCGGGTAATCTGAAAAGGACCAAAGGTCAGCGTTTCGCCATCCGCCAGGGTGTGAAAGCGCGGTGTGCCGCCTTCTACCCCCTGGCCACTCTGTTCGAGGGCGTCCATGATGCGCTGGGTGTCAGGTGAGCAGTAAATGGGGATTCGAGGATCGACCCAGCCCGTGAGACCAATGTGGTCGATATGCGCGTGCGTGATAAACAGGGCGGTGCGGCCATCGCTGCCGCCGGCCAGATCCAGCCCTTCAAGGGCATCGGGGCGATACAGGTGCGGAAGCCAGGGAGCCCCGCCGGTGCGCAGGCGGTCGCGGAGGACGTGCCCAGGGCGCGGAGCAACCGGCCCCCGAAACAACCCGCGGCCAGGCGAAAAGTCGAGGCCAAAATCTAGCAACACCCGCCAGCCCTCTTGTTCGACCAGAATCTTGCTAGAGCCAATAACACCGACCCCGCCCCAAAAACTAACTGTTGCCATCGTCATCATCCTTTGCAAGAGATTCAACCCATTGCCATACAAAGGGTAATACGTCTTCCAGAGTGCGCCCACGTACCGTGCTGGGGCCCGGGAAGTATCCGTGCGGACTGATGTGCACGGTGGACCACCCGAGGGCCCAGGCGGGGGCAATGTCGTTGTCGTAGTGGTCGCCAATGCTCAAGGTGCGGTGGGGCAAGGGAGCGCCGTGCCAGCGCGCGTGAGCAATGGATTCGAGTCCCTGTGGCTTTCCGGCGCTAGGGACCACGATATCGAACGCGTCTCGAAGGTGAAGCCGCTCGAGCAGGGGAAAACAGGCCTCGGCAGGACTGTTCGTGGCTAGCACCAAGTCAACGGTGCCGCGTACGGTGCGCAAGAATGTGACAAGACCGTCCGGCACTTCTAAGGGACACTGCACGGGATCCAACATGAAAGCGCGCGTTTCCAAAAAGGCCGACTGCCATACAGCGGTGTCATTAATAAACGGCAGAGCCAGCCGTACCACAGCCTCCCAGTTGTCTCCGGCGACAACGCCCGGGGTCCCGCTGAGGTGGGCATCCACTTGTTGGAGATAGCGCGTGCGGTCGTCCTCGGCCAGGTGGCGGGCAATGGCGCGCGCATAATAGAAGTAGGGTGCGTCACCGCGATATAAGGTGCCATCAAAATCAAAGATTATGAGGCCGTGCATGTCCCCATCCTTTCTTTTGCCAAACGTGGCGGAAAGTTGCGGCGCCGGGGCCTCGGTTACCCCTTGACGCTGCCGGTCGCGGCGTAAGCCCCAGCCAGAAACTGCCGTTGGGCGACCAAAAAGAGTATCATAACCGGCAAGGTGGTAAAGACCACGGCGGCCGACAGCCCGGTCCAATCCGTGCCGTTGGTTCCCAAAAAAGTGGCAAGGCCGACCTCAATGGGCTGTACGCTGGGACTGGAGGTCATGATGTAGGGCCATAAAAAGGCATTCCAGGAACCGATGAACACATAAAGAGCAATGGTAATTAACGCTGGTTTGGCCATCGGCATGGCAATTTGCCATAAGAACCGGCCCTGGGAGGCACCGTCGAGCGCTGCCGCTTCCATTAATTCGCGAGGAAAACTTAAAAAGAACTGCCGCAGGAGGAAGATACCAAACACTGACGCGCCAAACGGCACAATTTGCGCCCAATAAGTGTTGAGCCAGTGAATATCCCTTAACAAGATGTAATCAGGGATCAAGAGCACCGTCGTGGGGATCATCATAATGGCCAAAAACCCGGCAAACAGGATTTGTTTGCCCGGAAATTCCATCATGCCGAAGGCAAATCCGGCCAATAGCGACGTGACCAACACCAAGAGGGTGGTGAGCCCGGCAATGAAGAGGGTATTGGCAAAATAACGGAGCCACGGTGCCGCTGTCCACGCCTGGACGTAATTGATCCATTGCCAATGGGGCAGGAATAAGGGGGGGAATTGCAGCACCTGGTTGGGGCTATTCAGCGAGGTGACAATGACCCAATAAAAGGGAAAGAGAAAGAGCAGCACCAAGATTGCGCCCACGAACCAGTGCCACCAGGGCCAGTGGTGACGGCGACGGTGTAGCGCTGCCATACGACGAGGTTGGGTCGTCACGGTAGGTTCTGAACTCATAACATGCCTCCTTCCAAAAACACAGACCCTTGCGCGTGGCATTACGCCGCCACGCGTTATTGATAAAATGTGCGGCGCCGCGTAATGACCATCTGCAGCGCTGTGAGTCCGGCAATAATGACGAACAGGATGACCGCCAGTGCTGCGGCCGGTCCGGTCCGATAAAAGATAAATGCCATTTCGTACAAGAGATAGCTCACGGTGGTTGTAGACGACAGCGGGCCCCCTTCGGTCATGGTGAAGAATTGGGTAAAGGCTTGCATTGACCCAATAGTGGTGACAACCAAGACGAATAGGGTGGTAGGTGACAAAAGAGGCCAGGTGACCGCCCAAAATTCTTGCCAGCGGGTGGCCCCGTCAATGCGCGCCGCCTCCGTCAATTCGTGCGAAATGGCCGACAAACCGGCCATAAAGATAATGACGTCGAATCCGAGGCTATGCCACAAGGTGTAGATGATCACGCCAATCATGGCCCAGTGCGGGCTTTCTAACCAGCCCAGTTGCGGTAGATGCAACCCGTGCAGGATGCCGTTTAAGAGGCCGAACTGGGGATTAAAAATCCAAATCCACACGATAGACGTGGCGACCACGGGGGTCACATATGGCGAAAAGACAGACAACCGCACGAAAGCGCGCCCAGGAAAATTCTTCATAAGGGCTAGCGCGATGATGAGGGCCAGAAATAACCCTACGGGCACGGTGCCGATGACAAAGTATAAGGATACTAAAAGACTATGCCAAAATTCACTCGAGGTTAAGAGGTTGCGGTAGTTGCCCAGTCCGACATAAGTGGACATGGCGCTATTCAGAAAGTCCCAATTGAAAAAACTAATATAGAGGACAAACGCCGCAGGCAAAATCGTAAAGATGAGGAAGATCAGACCGGCAGGCGTTAAATAGAGGTAAGGGATAAAACGGCGCCGTCGGGAATCACCAATCATGGCTGAAACTCCTCGCCTTTGTTGTGGGCTGGCAGGCATAGGCCAGGAGATCATCCTATCACGATGTCAAAACATTGACAATGATTCGGCTCTCAAGGGGTTGCGTTTTTATCTCTTCTTAATTAACGAGGAATCTTGACATCCTCCCCAGGCACACCGGGTGGGTCCCGTCCTGTCTCGTGCGTCGCAAAAGCGAAACGCCGGTTGGCCACCCGCTCCTGCAGGCGGGCGATCTGGCGGTGGATTTTCACCCGGTTCCGCGACCCCTTCGTTTTCATAGCGCGGCACCGTGCCGGATCTGCAGCCGCCAGCATTCGGGTTCATCTTTTCCCCGTGGACAGGGTGCGAAATCGTGAAGGTTCAGGTTCAGGCCGACGGCGCGATCCTCTGCCTCCGGCACCGGATCGGGGCTTTGACACTTATCCACGTCCGGGAGGAACGCGAAGAACTGGCCCGACGGACTCGGCGCACCGTGACGCTCTTGATGCGGCCCGTGAACCGCCGCCTGAACACCGCCCGGACGCCTCCCGCCTTCGGCACATAGAGCATGGCGTGGTCCCAATCCACCCGGACCCCTTGCGATAGACTGCGTTTTGCGGGCCGTGCTTGGTCTTGAACCGGAGATAGCTCCGTTTCTTCTCTCGAAAGAAGCGGGTGAAGGCCTTGTTTGCTGGAGCGGTTGGGCCGCTACCTCCTAGAGCCGCGGCAGGTCCTGCCTAAGGGCCGTGAGGCGTTTATCCAACTGGAAGGGGTGAGGCCCTGGCCTGGGGTTTGAGATGTCTGGGTTGTTCAGACTAAGCCCCAATTATAGACATCCCGCACACACCCGAATTGGCGGTTCAGGAACGCGGCGTGCTCTTCCCTCGGATAGAGGCGATAGCGGGATGCCCTGACCATGCTGAGGGAATACCACTGTTTGCGCTAAACCGCGACCGTGAACGGCGTGCGGGCTTGAGTCCCTTGACCGTGGCGCCTGATATCCCCAGACCGGGCGGTCAGGGCTTTACGGCGCCTTTCGGTAACTCGTGATTACGAGTATTGCAATAGCTGGCTAGAGCGTCGGTTCTTGGCCAGGCCAGCGCACCGTGACCACCCAGCGCGGACGCGGAAAGTCGCGGACATCTAATGGCCGAGGGCTGCGCGGCGTGAGGCCGTCGAGCACCACCCAGCCACTCTGGGGCGGGATTCCCCTAGCGCGAAACTTGAGGGTTTTTAGCCGCCGAGCCAGTTCCTGTCGGTGGGCGGTGGCCACCGTTTGTCGAATTTCAGACAGCTCGCGTGCTAGATCCTCGGTGATGGCGAGATCGTCGGGGCCGCGGTAGATGCGGGCGCCCGTGACTTCGGGGTAACCGGCCTCAGAGGGTGCCCAGGTGGTGAGCGCGCGGCTCACCGCTTCTACGGCCTGCCCGCCGTCTTGCGCATGAACCACCCACCATTGTTCCCACATGCTCAATCCCCCAATCTTTGGCCCATGGCGCAAAAAGGCCCTGACCCCAAAGGCCAGGGACCTTATTACCGCCAGTTTGCGCGCGGCGCTTCTGTTTCACGCCAAGCCACTTTGGTGCTTTGATCCCAGCAGGTGGGGCATAATCGCGCCTGCCCGGTCTCGATGACATCGCGCGATGTTAAAGGCTCGTCGCAAATTTGGCAGAAACCCACAGATTCGTACGCTAATGCATGACGCATGAGGTTCACCCCTTTTTCGGAATTCTTCTACTTGATGACAACATTATAGCAGAACTTTGGGAATGTGAACACTATCACAAGCATTTTTTTGAAAATATTTTTTGGTTTTCCCAAGCTGCCATTCACTTGCCATTCTGGGGCGATTTGGGTAGGGTGATCAGGGAGTGTCGACGCGAGGAGGAAGAGCATGCTGTTAGCCCAGCGAAAAGCCTTAGTGACTGGGAGTTCCCGTGGTATTGGCCGTGCCATTGCGTTAGCCCTGGCCCGCGAAGGAGCCGATGTGGTGATTCACTACCGGCGGCAGCAGGCGGAAGCGGAAGCGGTGGGGGCGGAGGTCGAGGCCTTAGGGCGTCGCGCATTGGTCGTGCCCGCAGAATTGGAAAGTGCCGGCGAGGTGGAAAAGCTCTTTGACGTGGTTCGAGAGAGTTGGGGGGCTCTGGACATCTTTGTCGCCAACGCCGCAGCCTCGGCTTTCAAGCCGGTCCTGGAATTGAAGCCTTATCACCTGGAGCGCACGTATCGCTTGCTAGTAGAAAATTTTGTATTATCGGTGCAAAAAGCCGTGCCGCTGATGGAAGGCCGTCCCGGCCGCATTATCACCATTTCTGGCCACGGGGTGCATTTTACCCTGCCACGCTATGCGAATATTGCAGCGGCCAAGGGAGCCATTGAAACGCTGACCCGTTATTTGGCGCACGAACTGGGTCCGCAGCAGATCACGGTGAATGCTATTGCGCCAGGGGTGATTGCCACCGACTCGGAACAATTTTACATGGGGGATAAGTTGGCTGCGTTTGATGCGGCGTGCGGGCGGGCTACTCCGCTCGGTCGCGTGGGTCGCCCCGAGGATGTCGCGGATGTGGCGGTGTTTTTGGCGAGTGACTGGTCGCGATTTGTCACCGGCCAGGTGATTGTTGTCGATGGGGGGCTCACCTTGACCTCAGGGCCGTTTGTTGAAGTGCTAGGTCACTAGCGCAGAGAAAAAGGGGGAAACGATGGATCCTCTGAAAGCATTTCCGCTAATTCAGGTCTTGGACGAAGACGGGCGGTTAATCGGCGACAGGTCTCAGGTCAGCGATGACCAACTGCGGGCGTTTTTTCGATGGCTGACGATCCTTCGCACGTTGGATCAGCGAGCGTGGAACCTGCAGCGGCAAGGCCGCATCGGCACCTATCCTCCCTTTAGCGGCCAGGAGGCGACACAGGTGGGGGTCGCCGCGGCGTTATCCCCAGACGATTGGCTATGCGGGAGTTATCGCGATTGGGCGGCGCTGGTATACCGGGGGGTCCCGCTCTACTTTCCCCTGCTGAATAGCATGGGGCATCCGGCGGCTGGCGCCTTTCCGGATCCTGTTCAGGCACTGCCGGTCCAAGTGGTGATTGCCGCGCAGATTTTGCATGCGGTGGGTTTGGCGTGGGCGGCCAAGCTCCAAGGTGAGCCTCGGATAGCAGTGGCTTTGTTTGGCGATGGAGCCACCTCCCAGGGCGATTTTCACGAAGCCTTGAACCTCGCTTCAGTGATGTCAGCTCCAGCGGTCTTCGTGTGTCAAAACAACCAGTGGGCCATTAGCGTCCCCCTCCATCGGCAAATGCACAGTCAAACTATTGCCCAGCGCGCCATTGCTTATAACATTGAAGGACTCCGGGTGGACGGCAACGACATTATTGCCGTCTATCAGACCATGAAAGAGGTGGTGGAGCGCGTGCGGGCAGGCGGGGGCCCAGTGCTCGTCGAGGCCGTGACATACCGGCTAGGGGCGCATACGACGGCCGACGACCCCACCCGCTATCGGGCGCGCGAGGAGGATGAGCGCTTCCGGCATGGAGAGCCGTTGGCGCGACTGCGCCGGTACCTCCTGGCCAGTCAGATCCTGAGCGAGGACGAGATGCAGGCGATTGAGGAGGAGGCCAAGGGGTTGGTGGAACAGGCGGTGACGGACGCCGCGTCCTATCCCCCGAGTCCCCCCGAATCGGTGTTCGACCATGTTTACGCATCGATTCCCCCGCAACTATTGAGCCAGCAGGAGGAATTAGCCCGGCGGGTGCGCGAAGGGCGTCGAGGAGGTCAGTCCCATGGCTAACATCACGATGATTCAGGCGATAAACCAGGCGTTAGACTTGGCGCTGTCCGCCGACGATCGGGTGATGGTGCTGGGCGAGGATGTGGGACCCAACGGGGGCGTCTTTCGCGCCACGGAAGGCCTCTACGAAAAATATGGCGGCCAGCGTGTGGTGGATACGCCATTAGCGGAGTCGGCGATCATTGGCAGCGCGGTGGGGCTGGCTCTGGGGGGAATGCGTCCGGTTGCGGAAATTCAGTTTTTAGGCTTTATTTTCGAAGCCATGGACCAAATGAGCACGCAAGCGTCGCGCCTCCGATTTCGCTCGTACGGCCGCTACCATGTTCCCTTGGTGGTACGCGCGCCCTATGGCGGTGGTGTGCGAACGCCCGAGATTCATTCCGACAGTTTGGAAGCATTGTTTAGCCATTTACCGGGGTTGAAAGTCGTCACCCCTTCGACACCGTACGATGCCAAAGGGCTCCTCTTGGCCAGCATTAGCGATCCGGACCCGGTGCTCTTTCTCGAGCCGATGCGGCTGTACCGCGCCATGCGTCAAGAGGTTCCCGACTCGTGGTACGAAGTGCCGTTGGGCTCCGCCCGGGTCGTGCGCCCCGGCGATGATGTGAGCGTGATTGCGTACGGCCCCATGGTGCCGGTTGCCGAGGCTGCAGCGGAAACGTTGCTCCAGTCTGACATTTCGGTCGAAGTGATTGATGTGAGGACCCTCAATCCGTTAGACCTCGAAACCCTGAGCGCTAGTGTCGCCAAAACGGGACGGGCGGTGATTGTCCACGAGGCCCAGCGAACAGGAGGGCTGGGCGCTGAAATAGCGGCGAGCTTGCAAGAGCGCGCGTTTTTGTCGCTCGAAGCGCCCATTATGCGCGTGACCGGATACGATACCCCGTTTCCTGTGCCCTCGGTGGAAGATTGGTGGCTGCCCGACGCCGACCGCGTGGCAGACGCCGTCAATTTCGTCCTGCACTACTAAGGGAGCAGGTGCGTCGGAGACGCTGAGAAAGGCAGGGTGACATGACACAATATGAGTGGACCCTACCCGATGTGGGGGAGGGAATTCATGAAGCGGAAATCGTCAAATGGCACGTGGCCCCTGGCGATCGTGTGGCCGCCGAGCAACCCATTGTCGAAATTCAAACGGACAAAGCGACTGTGGAAATTCCCTCGCCGGTGGCCGGTCAGGTGGACGCATTGTTGGCCGCCGAAGGCGCCGTCGTCCGCGTGGGCACCCCCGTCATTCGTTTTGCCGTAGAAACCGGTTCAGGCCGCACGACCAGCGCGGCGACCGAGGCGCCGGTGCCGCCGCGGGAAACCCCATTGGCGGCACCGCCACGGTCACGGGTGTTAGCCACGCCTGCGGTGCGCAGGTTGGCCCGCGAGCTAGGGGTTGATATTCACCAAATTCAAGGATCCGGCGAGCATGGACGGGTGCTGGCTGACGACGTGCGCACGGCGGCCGCGCGGCCAGCGGCTGTGGCGGACCGGCCCCCCTCTCCAGAGCCGCGCCTTCAGCCGGCCGACGACGGCGACGTGCGCGTCCCCTTGCGGGGCACGCGGCGCACCATCGCTGAGCACATGGTCAAGGCTATGTACACGGCTCCTCATGTGACCGCGATGGATGAGGTGGAAGTCTCCACGCTGGTGGCCTGGCGGGAGGAGATGAAGGCTGCGGCTCGTTCGCGCGATGTACACTTAACCTACCTCCCCTTTATTATCAAGGCGGCTATTGGCGCCCTTAAGCGTTTCCCCTATCTCAACGCCAGCCTTGACGATGAGCGCCAAGAAATTGTGCTTAAGTCGCGCTACCACATTGGCATTGCGGTTGACGATGAGGAGGGGCTGGTGGTGCCGGTAATCCGCGATGCTGATAAAAAAAGCCTGTGGGAATTAGCCGAGATCATCCAGGATTTGAGTCGACGCGCTCACGAACACCGTTTGACGCGTGAAGAACTGACCGGGTCGACCTTTACCATTACGAATTTCGGATCTTTTGGCGGACTGTACGCCACCCCCATCATTAACTATCCCGAAGTGGCGATTTTGGGGAGCGGTCGCATCCAAAAGAAGGCGATTGTGGTCGACGACGATCGCGTGGTCGTCAAACCGGTGATGAGTGTCACGCTGACCTTTGACCATCGGGTCGTGGATGGCGGAACCGCGGGTCGCTTTTTAAATCAGGTGATGCGCTATTTGCAGTCTCCCCTGGATCTGTTTATGGAGATGAATTAGATGGTGGTAGGCGAACTGACGGAAGAGGCTGATCTGCTGGTGATCGGCGGGGGACCCGGCGGTTATGTGGCGGCGATCCGGGCGGCCCAGCTGGGTCGGCAGGTGACGCTGATCGAGCGGGACAGCGTGGGGGGCATTTGCCTCAACGTGGGTTGTATTCCCTCGAAAGCCTTAATACGAGTGGCCGACGAGGTCTTTCAACTGCGCGCCGCCGCAAGCCGCGGTGTTCACGTCGAAGGCGTGACGGTGGACATGGCCCAAGTCCAGCAATTCAAAGATCAAGTAGTCGGCCGTTTGACCAGCGGGGTGCGCCAACTCTTAAAGAGCTACGGCGTGCGGGTGATTTCGGCCGAAGCGCGATTTATCGATTCCCACCAGGTGCGGGCGGTAGGGGAATACGAGACGCAAAAAGTGCAATTTAAACAAGCCATTATTGCGACCGGATCGCGCCCCCGGCCGCTGGATGGGCTGACCGTAGACGGGCAAGTGGTCTTGGGATCCACCGAGCTTTTAGCCATTCAGCGCATTCCCGCGCATTTGGTGGTCATCGGCGCGGGGTATATTGGATTGGAATTAGGCACCGCCTTTCGGAAATTCGGGAGCGCGGTGACCGTTGTTGAGTGGGCGGACCATATCTTGCCCGGGCAAGACCCGCGGCTCGTGCGGTTGGTGGCCCGTAAGCTGACGGAACTCGGGGTGGCGGTACACCTCAAAAGCCGCGTCTCTTCGGCTGTCGTCGCGGAAGAGTCTGCCACCCTCAGCGTCGCAGGGCCTGGTGGAGAGATCACCCTCCACGCCGACGCGGTACTGGTCACCGTGGGGCGTCAAGCCAATACGGATCACCTTGATCTCGAAGCCGCCGGGGTTCGTTTAACCGCCGATTGCTTCATTGACGTCGACGACCGCTTGCGCACCGCCAATCCTGACATAGCCGCCATCGGCGATGTGACGCCAGGTCCTATGCTGGCGCACAAGGCCAGTTATCAAGGAAAGATAGCGGCCGAGAGTTTGTGCGGGATGGCCAGCGCCGTCGATGTGGCAGCAATACCTGCGGTCATTTTTACCGACCCGGAGATCGCCACCATGGGCCTTACAGAGGACGCGGCCCGCGCGGCAGGGTACGACGTGGTGGTGGGCCGCTTCCCCTTTGCGGCCAATGGCCGGGCGCTGACCTTAGGGGCGGAACCAGGGGAGACCGTGGTGGTCGCAGATCGGATAACCGGGCAACTCTTAGGCATTCACGTGGTGGGATCTCATGCCGCCGAATTATTAGGCGAGGCGGCGCTGGCCGTGGAATTGGGGGCGACCCTGGAGGACCTGGCCTTAACCATCCATGCGCATCCCACGCTGTCGGAGTCGCTCATGGAGGCGGCAGAGGTGGCGCTCGGGCGCCCGATTCACGTCATGCTGAGGGGTTCGTAGATGAGAGCGGTGACATCTGGGGTGTGGCTTTTAGAGAGCACCCGCGGGAGCTATGCCTATTGGATCGAGTCGAAGGACGGCAACATTTTGGTGGATACCTCGTTACCAGGTCGAGCGCCGGCCATCCAGCGGGAGTTGACCGGGCACGGCGCGTCGGTGCAGCACCTTCTCATCACCCACTACGATGTCGATCACGTGGGCAACTTGGCTTCGCTAGCTGACTGGAGCGGGGCGCAGGTCTGGTTGCCGGCCGGTGACGTGCCCTATATTGTGGGAGAGCGTCCAAGGCCGGGCATTAAACGTTATATCGCCCGGTGGCTCCGGGCTCTGCCGCCGCGCACCTTTGCGGTCTTGCGCGCTGGTGAACGGGTGGGTCCCCTGACCGCCGTGGCCAGCCCTGGACATACGCCGGGCCATCTCGCGTATCGGGGAGACGGGCTTTTGTTGGCCGGGGATGCGTTAGTGGCGCGCGGTGAGCGTTTATTGCCGCCAGCTCGCTGGCTCAATTGGCAACCGCCATTGGCGCGCAAAACCGCGGATGCCCTGTTGTCGAGCTTTTCAGAAGGCTGGGTGCTGCCCGCGCACGGCGAACCGGTGTATTGGCGGAGGCCGGCCTAGTATGGAAAGCCAGGAGCTTCTTCAATGGTTCGAGCGCCTCATGCCGGTGGTCCTAAAGGCGCGGACCGCCATCCTTACGGTCCTTCAAAGTGGCCAGTACGACACCCATGCCAAAATGGACCAGAGCCCGGTCACCAGGGCCGACGAAGCGTCTCATCGCATTTTGGTCAAGGGTCTCTCCGACCTCTGGCCTGATATTGCGGTGGTGTCGGAAGAGTCGTCGAGTACGGACGCGCGTGAGGACATCCAGCGTTTCTGGCTGGTGGATCCCCTAGATGGGACCAAAGAATTTCTCCGCGGGTCCGCAGAATTTACGATCAACGTGGCGTTGGTCGAACACGGGGTCCCCGTCTTTGGGGTGGTGGATGTGCCCAAAGCTGACACGACCTACGCGGGCGGCGGGGGCGCGGCCTGGGTTCGAGACGCCCGTGGGGTGCAGCGGCTCGTGCCGCGATTAGACGCGGCCGACGGGGGCTGGGTGGTGGCGTTATCGCGTAGTCACCGCGACCTGGCCACCAGCGCATGGCTTGACGCCCACGGCATTTTCGCGCGCGAGGTGCGCTATGCCGGCAGTGCGGTGAAGTTTTGTTGGATTGCCCAAGGCGAGGCCGACGTGTACCTCAGGTTAAAACCCACGATGGGATGGGACACGGCTGCGGGCCAAGCGCTCGTGGAGGCGATGGGCGGTGTGGTGCTGGATCTGGAGGGCCGTCCTCTCCGCTATCAGCCGAGCCCCCAGGTCAATCCGCCATTCGTGGCCATCAGTCCCGGCGCTTGGGCCGCGGGCATTTCACCCGCCCATCGGGCGGGTGTTCGGCCAGACCGTTAGCGACGAGGCCTCGGCATCGGGTAAAAACCGCAGGCTACCCCGATCCTTCTGCTGTATCCCGTGTCCGAAGGCGAGAGGCGGGCTTCTTGTCCTGGACACTGCTTGAGGGGACATGACAAACAAAGCCCGAGTGGGGGCATTGGTCCCACTCGGGCCGGTTCGCCTCAAGGCGGCGAACGCAGCGGATTACGAGGACTTTGGGCGGCTCATTTGCTTCAGCTGAATGCCCCAGAAGCCGACCAAACCGACGAGCGACGCCAGCGTCATCAAGGCGCCAAGGATGTCCGTGCCGAGGACCATCCCCGTCCAGGGGTTCCCGTGCGTTGGCGCAAACCCGACCAAGTATGGTGATAGCATGACCCAAATCCCCGCTAAGCAACCGATGAGACTCATCCACGTGCCCATTTTCATGCCACTGGTCCTCCTCCCCCGCGCCCTTCCTTCGCGGCTAGTTGGGCGCTCAAATCGCGCAAAACGGTTTCCGCCAGGGGCCTCAGCAATTGGTCAAGGTCACTGTTGGCGGCTGACGGCGCGCCGTACTGAGGCACCCCACCCGGGGGCGGCGCGGCGGGGGCGGTGACCGGTTCACGCCGTCGCACCTCAATCACTCCTGCACGAATGAGCTCTTGCCTGAGGCCGTCAAGCCAACCCAGGAGCATGAGGAGTCCGACGACAATGACCCCTAGTCCCGACCAAAAGTCGCTGGTGGTGGCGTGGGTCCAACCGCCCACATTGGTGTGGAGCGCAAAGGGCCAAATCAGAAGGGCCACGCCAAAGAGCACGACGAGGGCTGAAGTGGCTAACGGCCATACGTATTTTGTCACCATGTCTGACACTCCTTTCGGTTCTTGATTAAGGTGAGCGCGGATCGGATGCGATGGGCCGATCCGAGGATTCCGCAATGCGCGTTAAGTCATCCGTGGTCCAGGTGGGTACAGCGGCCGTTGGATGGCCAAGCGCTAAAGCCAGCAAGGTGAGCGATCGCCGTAACTGCTGTTCACGCTCAGGAGGCGCATCGGGCCGCACCCCATCCTTCGCCATCCAGACGGCGGACAGGGCTAAAAGGACAGATCCGACTGACAGGCGAGAGGCTGTCGGGGTGGCGGATGGAGTCCCCGCCATGCCGGCCGCATGCTCTTCGTAAATGAAGCGCTCCCCTCGGAATACGGATAAGATCGCGGACAAGAGCGTCATGGCGGCCGCGAACATGAAGACCACCCGGAGCGCATCCATGAAGGGATGCGAAATCAGGTGCGGGAAAAACCGCGGACTCGTCAGCGTGGCCACCTGCGCTTTCGGCATGTGCGCCAGCAAGAGGCGACCAGCCGCTGTCTGACTTAACAGCATTTTTAGGGGATTGTATCCCAAAAGCGCCGCAAATAACACGTCCAGCGGTGGCAAGTGCGCGAGGTGGGCGATGACCACCGGGGGAAGGGCGAAATGGCTCAGCCCCTTGGTAATGGTGGTGGGGAGCCCCGTGGTCAGCGAACTAATCACCATGGTGAAGAAGATCCCCATGCTGAGCATCATGCCCGCGTTCATGAAGGTCGCGCGCATTCCGGATGCGGCTCCGCGATAGCGGGGGGGCACCGCACTCATAATGGCGGAGGTGTTGGGCGAGGCAAAGAGGCCCATGCCGGCGCCCACGATGAAGATGAAGAAGGCAAACGTCCAGTAGTGAAAGTCGGCGGGCAGAGTGTTCAGCAAGAAGAAGCCGATAGCGCTGACCAGCATGCCGATAGTGGCAAACCAGCGGGGGCCGTAGCGGTCCGACAGGCGCCCGCTGACAGGGCCGAAGACCAGGAACCCGGCCATCTGCGGGATGGTGTCAATCCCCGCTTGCAGCGGCGTGTGCGCGAAAGACACTCCGTGCAAAGGCAGCCACACGCCTTGCAACCAGATGATCAGCATAAAGGAGAGTCCGCCTCGGGCGATGGCCCCCATGAGGCTCGTGAAGTTGCCGATGGAAAACGCCCGGATTTTGAATAAGCTCATATGAAACATGGGATCGGGCACAAAGTTCTCGACAATCACGAACACGATGAGCAGCACGATCCCAACGATGAGGCTGGTAATGACGAAGGGGTTATGCCAGCCCATGGCGTGGGATTTATAGGGACTGATGCTGTACGTGAGTCCCAGCATGACGCCCATCAACCCCAGCGCGAAGGATAGATTGCCCACCCAGTCGATGCGCTTGGCTTCACGGGTGGTCGCTAGCTCGCGCAGCGCGATATACGCCCAGACTGTCCCAAACAGGCCGACGGGCACATTGACCAAAAAGATGGCGCGCCAATCCACGGCCGAGAGCAACCCGCCCACCACCAGGCCGATGACGCTGCCCCCAATGGCGGCAATTTGGTTGAGCCCGAGGGCGAAGCCGCGCTCGTTCGGGGGGAAGGCATCCGTGAGAATGGCGGCGCTGTTGGCAAACAAGAAGGCGCCTCCAATTCCCTGAATAAACCGAAAGATAATGAGCTCCCATTCGCCCGCCGTCCCTTTGCCCGGCGTGAGAAACAGCAAAATCGATCCCAGGGTGAACACCAAAAACCCGAGATTATACAGTTTGACACGTCCATACGTGTCGGAAATGCGGCCAAAAGAGACCAGGAGAATGGTGGTAGCGACATTGAAGCCCATCAAAATCCATAATAGCAAACTGGTTTGGCCACTATGCAGGGGATTGACGTGGATTCCCCGAAAGACCGCCGGTAGCGAAATAATCAGGATGGTGGAGTTAATGGTGGCCATTAACACCCCTAATGTGGTATTGGATAGGGCTATCCACTTATATCCAGGACCTGGTGGCGCGGTTGCCCGCGAACGCGATGCCACGGTGGCCATACGGCTCTCCCTCCTCACAAACTCCTAACGCAGCTCTTCTGACAATGATGCCGCACTGTCGACGCCCTCCGCACTGTCCAACCGTTGGACCGCTTGCGCAAAATCCTCAAGCACGCGCGTGAGCTCAGCCGTCTCATCCGCTGACATGGCTTGGATGGCTTGAAATAGCGGGCTCTGGTACCAACTGGTGAGGCTACTGACCGTAGACCGACCAGTTTCGGTCAGCTGGACCCAAATGCGCCGCCGATCGTGCAGGTCGACCGTGCGCTCAACCAACCCCCGAGACTCTAGGCGTTCCAGCACGCGCGTCAGCGACGTGGAGGACATCGAGAGTTTTTTGGCTAACTCTCCCGCTTGTTCCGGCTGCAGGCTTAAAATCCGCAAACACTGGACCTGCGCGAGGGTGAGCTCGTGCGACCGCCATAGGTCAACAATTAAGGGTTCGACCAGACGAATTAAATGCACTACGGCCTTGAGCGCCCGCCTTTGCGCCTCAGTGGGGCCCGTTGAACCCGGTGGAGCCGGCGTTTGACCTTGCGTCACCGCCATCACCTCGGACTGAGATAGTTGTCGTCAGTGCAATCATTGTCTCGGCGTTAATAATAACACAAACGACAAGTAAAGCAATCAATTGTGACCATTTTTCCACCAGGGGCGGGCGTTTATGCCGCCGAACTCAGGACTGTCCCTGGGTGGCAAGTTTCGGCCACTGAGAGAATATGGTGGATTAGATTCCGGACGAGGATGCGAGAACAGAGAAAGAAAGATCGGGAGGGACACCTATGAGCGAGGAGGAACACGGGTGGGAAGGCGCAGCTCGCGCCCTCGAGTGGCTCGTGCCTTGGCGGTACGAGCAAAAGGATCAGCGCTGGTTTGTCGGCGGCTACGCCAACCTTGCGGTCAATGCCGTCGACCGTCACCTCACGGATCATGCTGACCAGGTCGCAATTCGCGACGACCGCGACCGCGGTGGGCGCCAGCTCACCTTTCGCGAGCTGTACACGGACAGTGCGCGGCTAGCCCGCTGGTGGCGTGAGGCGGGCGTGGGCCAGGGCACGCGGGTCATGTTATATGGAGAGGCCACCCTGGATTTGATGGTGGCTTGGATGGCTTTAACACGCCTAGGCGCGGTGGTGGTCCGTAGCCTGGCAACGCTGGATGGCCTCTTCCTGGAACGCGTGCGCCATACTGAAGTGAGCTGGGTGGTGGTTTCCGATGACACGGTGAGTCAAGTCAAGCGTCTTACCGCATCGAAAGCATTGGCGGTGCGCTGGCTTAAAGCAGGAGATCAAATTGACGCGGGCGCGCCCTCAGTGCGCCAAGCTATTGCAGAGGCTCCCGGATTGTTGGATGCTGTCCCCGTGGAAAGTAACGTTATCGGGCTTTTGCTCTACGGGGATGATCCGCACCCCTACGCGTATGCGGGTACGGGGATAGCGGTGGCGGTCAGTGGATCCCTGATTCGCGCCCTGCCCCCCAAGGCGGCCCAGGTGGTCCTGGCCTCAGACAACGGAGGCATGTTGGATGCTGGATTTCTCACCACCATGCTCTGGGTACTGGGAATTGCGGTCATCTGGCAATCTTCTCGGTCGACGACGGCCTCAGGCGCCCTTCGCTTGGTCAACCCGGTGACCGCGCTCACACGGGTTAGCGAAGGCGACGAGAAAAACCTTCTGGTTGTCGCTCCCGACCGGCGCCGCCTGGCTGCGTCCCCTATGGATTTGCCTTGCCTCTTGGCTAATCCGGCGCTGGGCTTATACGACCTCAATGCCCGGGCCTCGTGGTTGACCTCCTCCCCGGGGAGCGACCGCGCTCGCACCGGTCATGGGGCGCCTGAACCGGATCCGCCGCGCCCGGAGTGGTGCGCCGCCCTTAAAGACATCGCCGGGGTCAAGGAAGTTGTGGCGGTGAGTGGGGTGAGCGGGTGGGATCTCTGGATTGCCTCAGACCGCGGAGAAGAGGAGTTGTTGGAGGTTGTACGCACAGTGGTGGCCCCCTGGAATTTGGAATCTTACCGGCTGATCGTGGTCCCGGAACTGCCGGAAACCGTGGAAGGGCATGTGGCCACCACGCTGATGACGGCGATTGCGCGCCAGGACGCGCGCCTTAGCCTAGGCCACGTCAAACGGGCGGACACCATCCCGCCGTTGGTGGAGCGGTTGTTTCGCGCTCCCATGATGTTAGGTTAAGCGTTGCACGGATGAGAATTTCCTGTTAGCCTGATGAGTATCACAATCTCAGCAGGGAGGCACGTGGGGTGTGGGATCATCGTCCCGTCGGCCTTGTCTGGCCTCATGTCTTGTGGTTCGTGGCGCTGGTAGCGGCGGCCATCTTGGCCCGCTGGACCTTCATCATCCACCTTGACCGCGCGGTATCGCACGCGCTTCGGGGACTCGGCGACAGTTGGCCGCCGGCAAATCTGATTTGGGTGCTCGGCGGCCTTCCCCTCACCTCAGTCGGGGTTCTAGCGTGGCTTATTCGCCGCCGCCCTTATGGCTGGCGGGGGTTGTGGGCTTTTGCCATGGGTCTGGTGTGCGAAGTGGCGTTGAAAATTGCGGTGCACACTCCCTTCCCGAAGCCAACGCCGGAGCCGAGTTTTTATGCGCACTTGGAAATGGCCACCAATGTGACGCCGCAATTGGCATTCAGATGGCTCAGCCGCCTCGGCGGCCACGCCGGACGCGTGGGGACAGGTCGTGCGATTTTTCACGGCAGTTTTCCCAGTGGCCACGTCTATCGCCTCACCTACGCCCTGGGCCTCTGGTTTCAGCGCTGGCCGGTGGCGACCTGGGTCGTGGCGGCTCTGGCTGGCCTCCTTGTCGTGGCCACCGGGGGTCATTGGGCCATCGATGTCATTGGCGGCTTTGCTCTGGCCCGACTGATGTTGTGGCTGGCTATGAGTCCGACGGCGGACTTGCCGCAATAGGCGCATCTTCATGCTGGATCCAATCGCTCCAGCTGCCCGGATATAGCAGCGGATCGGCTCCAATTAAGCGGAGCGCCACGATGTTGACGCACGCGCTGACCCCCGAACCGCAGTAAACAATCGGCTCTTTAGACTGTGCCAGCGGGAAGATCTGGCGTAAGTCCTCAAGCGGACGAAAAGTGCCGTCAGGGTTGAGAACCGTGGTGTAGGGGTAGTTTTCTGCCCCGGGGATATGCCCTGCCTTGGCATCGAGCGGCTCATCGTGGCCGTGATAGCGGTCGGGCATGCGCGCGTCGAAAACAGGAAAACACTGGGATAAATGACGCACCGTCTGGTAGTCCGCGACCATACGGGGATCGGGCCGGGGGGTAAAGTGGCCCCGCTGAATGGCGGGCTCAACGTCGGTGACAGGGTACCCATGGCGAAGCCACGCAGCGTAACCCCCGTCCAGCATTGACACCAACCCATGGCCAAAATATTGTAACAACCACCAGCATCGCGCCGCGGCGGTGGCTTCATCGTCGTAGACCACCACGTAACTGGCGTCGTCGACCCCCAGGGATTCCATGACCTCTTGAAATTGTTGCGGCGTAGGCAGCGGGTGGCGTCCTCCGTAGCGCCCAGGAGGGGCTGAGAGATGTTGGCCCAGGTCCACGTAGCGTGCGCCGGGAATGTGGCTCTGACGGTAGGCGTCAATGCCATAGGTCGGATTTGTGAGTTGCCAACGACAATCAAGAATGACAACATGAGGATCGTCTAAGCGTGCAAAGAGCCACTCGGCTTGAACCAGCGGAGGCGTGTCGCTAAAGGGCATAATGTCACCTCTTTTTGGATCGAGTGTAGCGGAGGACGAGGGCTCGTTCAAGAAGATTTCAGAGCCCCATGGGCACGGGCAGGGAATCCTCTCTTGACTGGCGAATAGGATGGCGTTGTTGCGCGAGCGGAGACACGCGACCGGCAAGCCAGATGCTCTGAGGTGGCCTAAAATGCTGGAAGGTGCCCGAAGGAGGCGAATGAATTGTTTGAGCAAATTGAATGGCTAGAAGCTGAAGGGGTGCTCACTCTCCGGCTCAATCGCCCGGATGCCCTGAACGCCCTCACCCGTACCATGCGCAGCGAGTTGCTCGAGGCGCTGAATCAGGCCCACGACCGTCCCAACCTTCGCGTGGTGGTGTTGCGCGGGGCGGGTCGTGCCTTTTGCGTAGGCCAGGATTTGCGGGAGATGAAAAGCTATTATGACGAGCATGGGCCGCGCCTTGGGCAATTGGTGGAAGAGGAATACATACCGCTAGTTCTTGCGTTGCGCGCGCTGCCCAAACCCACTGTGGCGGTGGTGGAAGGACCGGCGGTGGGGGGAGGGATGGCACTCGCGTTGGCCACTGACTTTCGCGTGGTGTCGGCGCGTGCCCAGCTTGTGCCGGCCTTTGTGAATGTCGGCCTAGCACCGGATACCGGAACCACCTTTTTCTTAGGCCGCGCTATTGGCTACGCCCGCGCCCTTTCGTACTGTTTATCGGGCCAACCCATTGGGGCTGAGGAGATGGTTCGCCTGGGGTTAGCGGAGACGGTGTATGAGAGTTCCGAGGCGCTTGAGGAGGGATTGGCGACGTTGCTTGGTCGTCTCAAGGTGGGTCCGACCGCCGCTTACGTGGGTATACGCCGCCTTTTTGACGAAACCCAGACGCTTTCCTTGGCCGAGGTGTTGAAGCGGGAGCGGGACATGCAGGAGCAGTTGGCGGCGACTAAGGATCACCAAGAGGCGGTCGCCGCGTTCTTAGCGAAGCGAGCGCCCGCATTTCGGGGGGTTTAACCCATTGATGACAACTGAAGGAGGATGAGGATGGCACAAACCATGTTGCCCTCTGGCACATTTCAAGGAGAGACGGCGATCGTCACGGGCGGCGGCAGTGGCATCGGCTTTGGGATTGCGCGAGAACTCGGTCGACTCGGAGCGACGGTAGTCATTGCCGGACGCAAGCCGGAACGGCTAGAGCAAGCGGTCGCACAACTGAAAGACGAGGACATCCGAGCGCTGGCCATCCCCACCGACGTTCGCGATCCAGCCCAAGTGGAGGCCTTGGTGGATCAAACTCTGGCCACCACAGGGCGCTTGGACTGCTTGGTCAACGCGGCGGCGGGCAACTTTGTCGTCGACAGTGAGAAATTGTCCGTCAACGGTTGGAACGCGGTGGTGAACACCGTCTTAAATGGCACGTTTTACTGCACTCGGGCCGCCGGTTTAAAAATGATCGAACAAGGGCGCGGCGGCCGCATTCTTTCCATCGTGGCGAGCTATGCCTGGACCGGCGGTCCGCGCACCGTGCATTCGGTTGCGGCAAAGGCGGGCGTGGTTGCGATGACGCGCACGCTGGCGGTGGAATGGGCTCATTACCGGATTCGGGTGAATGGCTTGTGCCCTGGTCCTACCGATACCGAAGGCGCGCGGCCGCTCTGGGCGGACCCCGCCGAAGCGCAGCGCCTCAAAGCCAAGATTCCTGTGGGCCGCTTTGGGACCGTGGAGGAGATGGCGCAGGCGGCCAGCTATTTGTTGTCGCCATACGCCGATTTTGTTAACGGTGAGATCTTCGTCATTGATGGGGGCGAATGGCTTGGCAAGGGGTTAACCTCGTAAGGAACCGGCCCAAAGGAGGTTTTCATCATGGACAAGCGAATGAGCATTGATGACGTGATTGACCGCATTCCCGACAGCGCCACCATTGCCATTGGAGGTTCCTCGATTTCGCGCAAGCCCATGGCCCTGGTGCGGGCGTTAGCGCGCAGTGACAAGCGGGACTTGACGGTCATCGTTGACGTGGGCGGCCCCGACGTGGACTTGCTGTTGGGGACCGGGCGCGTCAAGCGGATCATTTACGCCTTTGTGGGGTTTGAAGTGTTAGGACTGGCTCCGCACTTTCGCCGCGCACGCCAAGAAGCGACGGCGGAGTTTCAGGAGTGGACGGAATACACAGTCATGGCGGGACTTGACGCGACCATTAAGCGGGTGCCGTTTATGCCCACCCACGCTACGCTGGGAACCGACGTGCTGGCGGTGAACCCGGCCTTTAAGGAAATCCGCGATCCCTTCGGCCAAGAGCCCTTAGTGGCAGTTCCGGCGTTGGCTCCGGATGTGGCCCTCATTCACGTCAATTATGCCGACGTTCAAGGTAATGGCGTCATTTTAGGCGATGGGCACGTGGATGTGCTCTGTGCCAAGGCGGCCAAGGCGACCTACATGTCGTGCGAACGGATTTTGTCCTCGGAGGAACTGCAGCGGTTTGGCCGCGACGTGCAAATCTTGCGCGTGTATTCCAAAGGGGTCGTGGAGGTGCCCTGGGGCGCGCATCCCACAGGCTGCGCCCCCGATTATCGGACGGACTTGCGCCATCTTCAAGAATACTTAAAGGCGGCTCAATCGGAGGACGGCTGGCGTCGCTATGAAACCGAATTTGTGCAAGTCGACCACCGCCAATACTTGGAGAATCATGGCGGCCCTGAAGAACTGGTGTCGCGCCTGAAGGTATGACTCGCGGGCTGCTGAACCCCGCATGATATATTCAGGGAGGGATTTGGATGCCGTTGGCTCCCGAGTTCAATGTGGATGAAGTGATCATTACCGCGATGGCACGGCAATTGCACGGGGAAGTCTTAGTCAGCTCGGTCACCGCGTTTGGCTCGCTTGCGGCGCATTTGGCCAAGCGCCGCTATGCGCCTGATTTGGCTGTGCTTTCGACGCCGGAGTCGGGGATGGACGTGACTCCCATGCCCACGCTGACCTTAGGGCAATTTCTCACCGATGTTCAACAGGGGATCCCGTTGACGATGGAAGACATTTTTGATGCCATTTTTACCGATCGCTTCCGGATTTGGATTAATCCGTCGCAGATTGACCAATACGGCAATACGAACATTACCTGCATTGGCGATTGGCATCGTCCCAAGGTGGCGTTAGTGGGATCGCGGGGCATTCCGGAGGACACCTCGCACTTGTCCGAAACCTTTTATTATATCTTAAACCATTCCTTGCGGTCGGTCGTGGCCCGCGTCGATTTTCGCAGTGGTGCCGGCAATGGTGACAGTCGTCAGTTATTAGGGCGCCACGGGGCCCCGACGGTGCTGGTGACCGACCTCGGTGTGTTCACCTTTGACGGGCCTGGGGGACAGATGGCGATACAAAGCTTGCATCCGGGGGTTGCCTTGGACGAGGTGCGCGCGCGCACGGGCTTCGAACTGTATGTGCCCCCGGGACCGATTCGCGAGACGGAGCCTCCGTCGGATGAGGACATTCGCATTATTCGCGACGCCGACCCGCTCGAGGTGCGCAAGTTGGAACTGATGTCGGGCCCGCTCGCAGCCGAAAAATTTGTGGCGATTTATGAGCGCGAGCGGCAAACGTTTCACGCGACCTACCCGCGCGTAGGAAAGCTGGGCCGCTAATGCACCTGGAAGGGAAGCGTATGTTGGTCACCGGCGGCGCCCGGGGCATTGGCCGGGCGATTGCTGAGGGCGCGTTGGCAGCGGGGGCGCGGGTGGCCATTTGGGCGCTCCATGAGGCGAGCGCCAACGATGCGTGGGACGCGATGCCCGGCCTAACGTTGGCGGATGCGGTGGACGTGGGTTCTCAGGTTGCCGTCAGAGACGGTATGGCCCGTGTGCTGGGGGCGTTAGGCGGCCTTGATGTGTTGGTCAACAACGCCGGGTATACCTTAACGTCGCATTTTGTGGATGAAGAGGAGTCGTATTGGCGTCGGGTGGTGGACACCAACTTTTGGGGACCGGTCTACACCACCCGGGCGGTGTTGCCGACGATGTGCGAGCAAAACCAGGGCAGCATTATTCACGTCGTATCGGACGCTGGCCGGGTGGGCATGGCCGGGGAAGCCGTTTACGCGGGCGCCAAAGGCGGGGTCATTGCCTTTGCCAAATCCATCGCCCAAGAAATGGCGCGCTTTAATATCCGGGTTAATTGCGTGGCGCCGGGCCCCACGCGCACGGCCATTTTAGATGACAATACCGCCGATGCGGAGGCTCAGCACCTGATTGACAAGATGATTCGCCGCATTCCTTTGAAGCGCATCGCGGAACCGCCGGAGATTGCGGCCGTGGTCCTTTTTCTGGCCAGTGATGCGGCATCCTATATGACGGGGCAAGTGGTGTCGGTATCCGGCGGGTTAACCATGGTGTGAACCGGAGGGACTCGCTCGTTTCGGGTTCAATGAGGAGGCATAGCGATGGAGAGCGTAAGCCCCCATGTTTATGCATCGTGGGTTCCATCCGAGACGCTTCCGCCGTATGATGCCACGCGCTGCTACTGGGTGGGCGATGACCATGTCGTGCTCCTCGTGGACTGCGGCGACGGCCAGGAGGCGGGGCGGGCGGTGTTGGAGGCGGATTGGCGAGAGTTAGGATCGCCCGCAGTGATGGGCATTGTCGTGACCCATTATCATCCGGATCATAGTGGTGGCGCGATGTGGGCTCGCCGGCGCTGGGCGGCACCGGTGTACCTGCACCCGCGCGACCAATCGCGCCTGGCTCTAGCTGATGCCGGAAGCTGGGCCGACCCGCCTCAGTCATGGACGGTGGCTGGGATGCGCGTGGAGTGCTTACCGGCGCCAGGGCATACGCCGGGGCAAGTGAACCTTTGGATTAGCGCGGAGCGGGTCTTGTTGGCGGGCGACAACGTGTTGGGAAACAGTACGGTCGTGATTCGCCCACCGGATGGCGATCTGGGCCAATATCTTGCCACGTTAGTACGTCTTCGGGCGCTCAAACCCGCCGTCATTGGCCCTGGGCATGGGGATGTGGTGCGCGACGCCGAAGCCTATCTCGCCTACTATCTTCAGCACCGCGCGGAACGCCAGCGCCAGATCCTGGCCCTCCTAGAGGAGGAGCCGAAGACGGCAGAAGAGTTAGCCCAGGCGATTTACGCCCATCTGTTGGCGCCGGCTGACCGATACCTGGGGGTGTGGATGGTCCAAGGCCATCTGGCCTGGTGTGAATCCAACGGACTCGTGGCCCGCGATGGCCACGGTTATCGAAAGGTGAAGGACTCATGATTTTTCGCGACGATTTATTAAAGGGTAAGGTGATTATGATTACCGGCGGCGGGACGGGGTTAGGACGTTCCATGGCGGAGGCGTTTGGCTCCCTCGGTGGCGCGTTGGCGTTGGTCGGCCGACGGTTGGAGGTGCTTCAGGAGGCTAAGGCGGCGTTGGCCGCCCTAGGGGTGCCGGTGTACATTGCCGCTCTGGACATCCGCGACGCGGACCGGGTCGAGCGCGTCATCGATGACGTGTTTCAACACTTTGGTCATCTCGATGTGTTGGTCAACAACGCGGCTGGCAATTTTATTAGCCCCACCGAACGGTTATCTCCCCGCGCGGTGGACGCCGTGCTCAATATTGTGCTTCATGGCACCTTTTATTGCACTTTGGCGGCGGGCAAGCGCTGGATTGAGCGCCACGAACCCGGGACGGTGCTCAACATTACGACGACCTATGCTTGGACCGGGTCGGGGTACGTGGTGCCATCCGCCGCGGCTAAAGCCGGGGTCTTGGCCCTCACCCGCTCGCTCGCAGTAGAGTGGGCGCGTTACCACATTCGCCACGTGGCTATCGCCCCAGGGCCGTTTCCTACGGAGGGCGCGTGGTCGCGACTGATGCCCACCGAGGAGCTTGCCGAGGCCGCTCGGGAGCGCGTGCCGTTAAAGCGCGTAGGCCGCCATGAAGAGCTGACGACGCTGGCAGCGTACCTGATTTCGGATGAGGCCGCGTACATCAACGGAGAAGTGGTCACCATTGACGGCGGTGAATGGCTGAAGGGGGCGGGCATGTTTAATGGATTGGAGGTCTTGAGCGATGCCGAATGGGATGCCATCCGGGCAAAGATGCCGAAACGCTCTTCGTAAATGGCACGTGCTTCGGAAACGGAGGGCGAGCAATGTTTCGGATTGACCGCGAGTGCTTAGGTGAGCATTCGTTGCCCGAGACGCGTGAGGTGGAACGCGGGGCGATTCGTAAATTCGCGCAAGCGCTCGGCCTTGCTAATCCTCTGCATTTTTCCTCTGAAGCTGCGCGGGCGGCCGGATTTCGGGATCTGCTGGCGCCCCCAACGTTCGCCATCACGTTACTCAGTTGGAACGTTCCCGGCGTGCAGTGGCCGGCTGAAGGGGTCATTCATGGCGAGCAAACGCTGCGCCTGGGCGAGCCCATCTGTGCCGGCGACGTCATTACCGTGAGCGGCTGGGTTGACGACGTGAAGTCGCGCCGCGCGGCGCGGGGGTCGATGCACATTGTGAGCCTGGTCAGCCAAGGGTTTCATCAATGGGGTCAGGAAGCGTTTTGGGCCAAAGCGGTCTTAATCGTAACCGAAAACGAGGAGGCGCCTCATGCAGATCGGCGATGAATTGGGCCCGTTTACGGTGCGTGTGACGCGTGAGCAGTTGGTGCGTTATGCTGGCGCGGCTGACGATTATAACCCCATCCATTACGACGACGAAGTGGCGCGAGCTCTGGGATTGCCCGGGGTAATCGTGCACGGCATGCTCAATATGGGCCTTATCGCGCGCTTTATCCTGGAGGCGCTGCCCCCGTTGACCGCCGTCGTCGATTACCATGTGCGCTTTCGGCAAATGGTGCGGCCTCATGAATTGTTGACGATTCGGGCGTCCGTGAGCGGCATTGAGGATCCTTTCGTCGACTTTGAGGTGACGCTTCAGGGGGAACAGGCACGGCCTGCCGTCACCGGCCGACTGCGCGTGCGGCTCCCGGCGGGCCCAACACCCCGGTGACGCGATGAGGTTGCTGGACTCTGGCGACGGGAAGATGCCACCAAGGCTTTAGAAGGTGCGCGACCAATAGCGGGAGCTTTGATTAATCGCCAGGGCGATGAGGACAAATCCTGCGGCCAGCATCACCCCTTTGACGATCCACCAGGGCATGGCGGGCACATTCCAGCGATACGCGAACATGTCCAACAGCTGCAGCCAGGGGAGGGCGCTAAACGCGCCGAGAATTTTTAAAATCAAGTCGGCGACGGGTAGGCCAATCACGACCAAATAGCCAACGGAGAGGCGGGCCGACCAGAGTGTGGCCCATAACCCCAGACCGGTGAGAAACGCGGCTGGCCCGACCGCAGCCCAGACGCCAGCCCAAAAGCGCACCGGCCCCCAGAATAGGCTCATGACCGCCGCACCGCTGAGAAGGATGAGCCAACAAAAGCTCCATACGACACCGAAGCGTACCCAGAGAATCTCACGATGGGGAAGGGTGGCGTTGAGTTCCACCATCCCTTGGTCGCTATCGGTCAGAATTAAAGGGGTGCTAATGAGGGCCACCGCGAGCGGCATAAAGGACTCCATATTTTCGATAAAGTGGCGCGGCCAGTTGCGGGCTAACTCAATCACCCCATGGGTGAGTCCCAAGAGCAGCAAGGCAGCCGCCAGCAAGCTATAGGGAGCTAGGGGTAGGATCCAAAGTTCCCAGGCCCAGACGCGGATCTTCATGATGCCCCCCCTTTCGTGGTCAACTCGCGCCACAGGGCGTCGACAGCGCGGTGGCGCGTGGCCAGGGGTTCACGACGCCAGCGAGACCACTCCTGGAGGATCGCGTGTTCCATGGGAGGGGTTACCCGGCCGAAGCCGCTCACGTCACCCCGGCGCATCTCGTCCAGTAATAGTGCTTGGTTGTTGGGATGCCCCGAAAACACGGCTAGCGCCGCGAGCACCTCATCCTCTACCGCCTGGCGGTCGGACAATGGCGGCGCGGCCATGGTGTGAATTAAAAAGAGGGTGGCGGTGTAGCTAGTTGGTGGGATTTGCGATGCGCTGACCGGATCGACGGGTCGGACATAGGGATGGACGGTACTATATAAGAGCAACGGCGCATGCCAGAGCGCGGACGCGGTGACAGGAGACGGCACCAGCGCAATGCGACGAGGCAGGGGCAGCCACCGGCGCATCAAGCGCAGGGCACCTACGTATGGCAAAAAGAAGTTTTGGCGAATCCCGTCTTCCCCCTGGGCCACCCATACCGTCGTGCGTCCCCGATAAGTGGCGATCATAGGGCCGGTGGTCCAGGCCAGGCTTCCGAGGGTGGTTTGCCAGGTGTGGCGGCGCGGATTCCAGTGGGCGTTGGTTACCGTCGGTTCGGTTCCAAGGCCGGTGACGGTGAGGGTGATCGGCGTACGAGCCGGAAGGAATGATGGCAGTCCATTAGATAAATTGGCCACGTCAAGGAGTCCATGCCCTAGATACCAACCCGCGTACACTTGACCAACCGCAAAGGGGGGATAGGGAAGGAGGCTTGGCTGGGGCAGCGGGCGACCGGCGAGGCTCATGCGCAGGACCTGGTGCGATCGCAACACGCGGATAGTCCATGCGCGGTAAGCGCTGTCGGAAATCCAGTGGCTAGGACTGACTGGCACCGCGCGGCCGGCTTGCACCACGCGCGACACCCTAAGGCCGCCATTGGCCACAAATTGCCAGCGCCCCGCCGCGTGTGGCTGGCAACTGAGGGCGATACGGGTTAACCCCGTCGCTGCGTTCATGGCCAAAGTCACGCGGTCGCGGGTGCACGTCAAGGTGGTCACCGGGGCCAACGTTTGGGATGTGGCGAGCGTGGCAGAGGGGATTGGCGGGGAGAGGTGACCGGCTAGCCTAGCCAAAGGAATGGCCAGGAGCACCAAGACTAACACGTCTACCGCGAGGAGATTGCGATGGAAGCGGCGGCGCGCCAAGGGATAGTACGGGTGGCGCCGGCGAATAGCGAATTCTAGGAGCACCACGCCGGCCAGCGCCCACCAGAGGCGATTCAGCCATAGCCAGCGCCCGACCCAGGGAGAAGAGATCAGGGGCGGCGGCAATGCGAGGCCCAACTCGAGAAATCCGGGAAACGGATTAAAAAAGGGCAGGTGGGGCCAGACATGGGTGAGCAGGGTGCTTTTGTATTCGAGAAAGGCAATGAGGACAGCGCTGACGATGGCGAGGGGAAAGTAGCGCACCCCTGGGGCAACCATCGCGAGCCACAGCGCGGCGCCAGCAATGGTGAGGACGGACGGGATCGCCAATAGACAAAACCACAAGGTCCAGAGTGCTCCCAAACCAGCTCCCAAGTGAGCGATGACGGTCATCATGAGCCATCCCCAGGCTGCCATGATGCCGACCAATGTTATCCCCACCATGGTGTAGCCGACAAAGCGTCCCCAAAGGAGGGTATCGCGGCCGACCGGACGCGACCACCAGGCCACCTCTTCTGCCATCCGCGAATTGAGCTGTCCAATGATGAGAACCAAGGCAAAGGGCGTGGTGGCGTACGCCACGCCGTACATTTCGATGGCTCCGTCGCCAGCGGTGGGCGATCCCACCGCGGCAATCGCGGCTAATAGCGTGAGGAGCCCGAGCATGACGAGTTCCAAGCGCGTGAGCGGTTCACGCCATGCGAGACGCCAGGTGCTACGAGCAATAAGCCACCACATCATACGGTACCGACCTCCTGTGCCCCGGCATTGCGCACCCAAAGGTAGGCGTCCACCAAGTCGGGCGGACGCGGAATGAAGGCGGGCGCTGCCTTAAGGGAGACCACCCAGGATCCCTCAGCACTAACACGACCGGTGTGCCACACGCCAGGTCCCGAGGCTCCGTCTGGGGCGTAAAAGGTGTGACCGGCCGCGCGGTAGATAAAATGACCCACGGGCTCCTGGTAGGTCACGCGTCCTTGTTCGAGAACCACAACGGTGTCGCAATAGCGCTCGACCTCAGCCAGGAGGTGGGTGGTGACAAGATAGCCGCGCGGGCTCTCGGGCAGGGTGCGCAGCCAATACAGATCTTGCCAAAACTGTAGCCGTTCTTCGGGATCGAGGCCAGCGGTGGGTTCGTCCAACAGCACCACCAGAACCCGCCGCAGCCACACCGAGGCTAACGCGAGGCGCCGGCGTTCCGACGGGTGGAGTTCGGAGCCCCGCCGATCCGCGAGGGCTGCGAGATTGAGGCGGTCAATGATGGCGTCGACCTTGTCGTGAATGGCCCGCCATTCGGTGGGCTCGTCCCAAACCGCTGTCCGCAAGAGGGACTGGCGGACAGTGAGCTGTTGATACACGCCCGGAAACTGGGGAATGTAACCGATGCGGCGATGAATACCTTTGGCGCTGCGAATCCACGGCGAGCCGATGCGTCCCTCATCCCGCGTCAAGAGGCCCGCCAGCGTTCTCATGAGCGTGCTTTTTCCGGCGCCATTGGGGCCGATGAGGGCGGTAAAGCCGGGGTTCAGCGAAAAGGTGACACGGCGAATCAACCACCGAGACCCGGCCCGATGGCCGAGATTATCCACAGTCAGCAATGGCGGCGTGTCGTGCGTCATCATCATCCCTCGCGGTCATGCATCAATAAGAGGTAGCCGTCCTCATGCGTTGGCGCGACCTGCTCCGCCGCGGCCGTCGGGTGACGGAGCTCCCTCTCGTACAGGATCACCGTCTTGCCACCGGCCTCGGGCGCCCATAGGCGCCCTTTCTGGGTCACGGCGGACGACCAGGGGGCACGCGTCAGACGTCCGTTGGCGACCGCCATTAATGCATCCCAGGAGGTGTCAGCCGCCAAGCGTCCTTGTCTAAGGATGAGAAGGCGGTCGGGGACGGCGCTCGCATCTTCCACAAATTGCGTTGCCACGATGACTCGCCGATGCTGAGCAATATGACGAATTAATGATCGGACCGAGGCTTGTTCTTCCGGATCGAGCCCGAGCGTCGGCTCATCGAGAAGCAGCCAGGCGGTTCGTCGAAGCAGCGCTTGCGCTAACAGCGCGCGCCGTTTCATACCCTCGGAGAGCCATTTGAGCCGCATCGGCAAAGCCGCCTTGAGATGCACCAACTCAGCCACGTCGCGCACCGCTCGTTGACGGGCGGAGGGCGGATAACCGTCCAAGATGGCGAGCTCGCCCAGATATTCTGCCAAGGTTGCTTCCCGAGGCAGCCAATTCTCCTGCGGCATATAGGCCACTTTGCGCCGCGCGGCGAGCGGACGCCGCGAAATGGGTTCTCCGTCTAACCAAATACGGCCCCGGGTTGGCCGCAACAAGCCAGCGATGGCTTTGATGAGTGTCGACTTGCCCGCCCCGCTGGGCCCGATGATGAGAGCCGATCCCTCGATGTGCAGACTAAGATTTGCTAACGCGGGAGGTCCTGCGGCGCGGTAACTGACGGTGAGATTGTCAATAGTAACCATACCGTCCTCCTCGTTGTAATCGTCTCTAGCATTCCTGAATTGGGCTGAAAGGTCAAGCGGCAGGAATTTTGGAGCGCAAACGCGAACCACACGGAATAGGACTGTGTGATAAGCTGTGTCAGGAGTCGGTGAACGAGCGTCAAGCCGCGGGGAAGGACGAGCCCAGATGAAACCCTTCACTGTCTTGGTGGCCTGTGATGCGTTTAAGGGGGCGTTAAATCAAGCGGCGGTGGTTGAAGCCATTGCCGCAGGACTCCGCCGTGGGTACCCCTCGGTCCGTGTGGATGCTTGCCCTCTGGCCGATGGCGGTGAGGGCAGCAGCCTCTTGATGCAAGCGCGCGGTGGGCAAGTTCACAGCGTGACGGTGGCGGACGCCTATGGTGCACCGCATGTGGCGCACTGGGTGTCCTACCAGGGAATAGCGCTGGTCGAATCGGCGGAAGGGTCGCCATATGTGCCGCCCGACCGCCGGCCTGCCGCCTCGGCGCTGACGACCACCAGTCGGGGAACCGGGGAGTTGATTCAGGCGGCGCTGGAACACCCTGAGGTACGCGAGGTATGGGTGGCCTTAGGCGGCACCGGGTGTGTTGACGGCGGGATTGGCCTGTTAGGCGCCCTGGGCGCCAAGTTTTACGATAGCCAGGGCCGTCAGCTGGCGCCCGTCGTGGGTTCATGGGCCAAAGTTCTGCGCGTTGTCCTCCCCCGGCTGGCGAAGCCGCTGGTGGGCCTGGCAGATGTCTGGGTGCCGCTCTTAGGCGTCAATGGGGCGCTCGAGCGATTTGGACCGCAAAAGGGACTGCGATTAGAGGAGATGGCAGAAGCCGAGGCAGCGTTACAGCAGTTTGCGGAATCGGTGCGCCCAGGGCTGGCGGATCATCCTGGGGCCGGGGCCGCCGGCGGCATCGGCTTTGCGTTACTGGCGCTGGGGGCCTCCTTGCAGCCGGGAGCGCGGTGGTGGGCGGAGTGGAGCCACTTGCCTCAGCGCATCGCGGCATCAGATGTGGTCATTACTGGTGAGGGGCGCCTCGACGAACAATCGCTCATGGGCAAAGTCGTCTCCATCGTGCTGGAAGAAGGGCGGCGCCAACAAAAACCTGTGGTAGTGTTGGCAGGGGAGATCCCGGATGACTTAACGCCCTTTTACGCGGCGGGATTGACGTCTGCCTGGTCGATTGTCACCGGCCCGGTGCCCTTGCGTGATGCGTTAGCGAAGACGGAGGGCTGGTTACGAGAGGCTGGCGAGCGGCTGGGCCGCCTCTTCGCCGTGGGCCAGCCGTGGGCCAGCGACGTTCAGCGCGCTCATCGGAAGCCCAGAGACAAGGAAGGAGGAACCGGAGGGTCACCAGGAGACGTATAACCTCCGGGCACTATGCCAAGTTATCAGTTAGGTCAAACCATGGATCGCAGCCAATGGACTCAGCGCTACCCCCGCCTGGGGGACAATGAGCGGGCCGCGTTATGGCGCGAACTCAAGCAGCAGTTAGGCGAGCACGCGGTGATCAGCAATCGTGACCAATTGCTGGCCTACAGCTACGATGCGACCGGCGAGCGGCATTGGCCCGACGTGGTGGTGCTGCCGCAAACGAGGGAGCAGGTTACCGCGGCACTCCGCATTGCCGCCCGTTTTCGCGTGCCGATTATTGGACGCGGAGCAGGAAGCAATCTTAGTGGGGGTACCACCCCCTTGGTCGGAGGGATGGTGGTCTCCTTTGCCCGGATGAATCGCGTGCTGGAGGTCAACACCGACGATCGGTACGTCCGCGTGGAGCCCGGCGTGGTGAATGCCGACTTAGATCTTTTGTTAAAGCCGCTCGGATTTTTTTACCCCCCGGATCCCTCCAGCCACCGCATTTCCACCATTGGTGGCAACATTGCCGAAAATTCCGGAGGACCCCATTGTGTCAAGTATGGCGTCACCACGCACCATGTCCTGAGTTTGACCATTGCCCTGGCAGACGGGCGCCTGGTGGAGCTTCCGCGGACCGGGGATACGAGCCAGGGATTGGATTTGGCCAGTGTGGTGATTGGGTCGGAAGGGACGTTGGCCCTGGTGGTCGAAGCGACGTTGGCCATTCACCCGCGGCCGCCTGCCAAAGAAACGTTGCTCATGACCTTCCCGTCGGTGGCGGTGGCTACCCGTGCCGTCTCAGCGCTCGTGGCCGCGCGCGTGAATCCAGCCGCGTTGGAATTGATGGATCGCGAGTCGCTTGTGGTGGTCGAGTCCTTTGCCCATGCGGGCTACCCCCTGGATGCGGGGGCGGTCTTGCTTATGGAGCTTGATGGTATGCCGGACGACCTCGCGCGCGGCGCCAAGCGCGTGGAAGCCATTGTTCGCCGCGAAGGCGCTATATCCTTTAAAAAGGCGGAGTCGGAGGCCGAAGCGGAAGCGTTTTGGCGTGGGCGTCGGGCACACTACGGTGCCAGCGCACGGCTGGCGCCCCATTTGTGGGTGCAGGATGTGACGGTGCCGCGTCCGCGGCTGAACGAGATGATGGAGCGGGTGTTGGCCATTGCTGGACAGTACCGCATGCGCATTTTAACCGCGGCTCACGCGGGGGACGGCAATTTGCATCCGAGCATGCCCTATGACCCGGAAGACCCCGATGAGGTGCGGCGGCTTAAAATGGCTGACCGCGCCATCATGGAGGCGTGTGTCTCACTGGGGGGGGCAATTACCGGGGAGCACGGCGTGGGGATTGATAAAGCGGAGCATTTGCCGCTCATGTTTAGCAATGATGAACTCGCCGTGATGAATGCGGTGAAGGCGAGCTTTGATCCGGCGGGAGTCTTGAATCCGTTTAAGGCGCTATGGCCAGCCGCGCCGCAGGATGAGGAGCGGGAACCGGCCGCGCCCAAATGGCGTCCGTCGTCAGACGGCGAGGTGCGCGACACCATGCGCTGGGCACGTCGCCAGGGCGTGACCATTCGCATCCAGGGGGAGGGGCGCCGCCTGGTTGCTTCAGGCGCAACGCTCATGGATCTGCGCGATCTCGACCAGGTGCACGAACTGGATCCCGACAACTTGTCGGTTGAGGTGGGCGCTGGCATTCATGCAGGGACCCTGGCTCGCTTGCTCGCGCAAGAAGGGTTGGATATTCCGGGACTGGAGCCGTTTATGGACGACACCTTGGGGGGACTGTTAGCGGTGAACGCCCCTTACTGGCGGTACAGTCTCGGGCGTGGCTGGCGGGACGTGGTGTTGGCGGTCGAATGGGTGGATGGGTGCGGACGGCGCCTCAAGTTTGGCCGTAAAACCATGAAAAACGTGGCAGGGTATGATTTGGCCAAATTGATGGTGGGTTCCCAGGGCCGGTTAGGGGCGATGACGCGGGTGACATTAAGGCTTTCGCCCGCTCCGGAGCACTATACCACGGCAATCAGCGAACCCTTACCCATTGATACCGCGATGGCCGCCGTCCGGCGCCTTTTAGCGCATCCCGGGCGTCCCGACGGCATTCTAGTGGTTAAGCCCCAGAACACGGCGTCGACGCTCGCCATCTGGTGCGTCGGCGAGCTGCCCTTGAGTGGACAAAGGGCGGTGCTGACGGATGTCATCCCCGGGGCGGTGGACTTTCGCGAGGGTCGCGATGCGTGGCTAGTCCTCGAACAGGAGAGGTACCACTCCATATCCCAAGCGATTGCCGAGCGGCGCTATTGGGTGGGGATGATGCCCTGGGGGGAGCGCGCCCAGCGCCAATGGCTAACCGCCTTGCCGGATGAGGCCACCTGTTATTGGGCGCCCGGCACCGGCCGCTTTGAAGTGGTGGGGACCGAGCCGCCTCCTTCCGTGGCGAGTCCGGATGTGGCGGAACTGGCCCAGCGGGTTCAGCGGGTGTTTGATCCCGACGGGATTTTAGCGTAAAGAGGTGTCGCATGGATCTCGGCCTACAAGGAAAAACCATCGTGGTGATGGGCGCGAGCCGTGGGCTAGGGAAGGCGGTTAAGGCGGCGCTCGTGGCCGAAGGTGCCACAGTGATTGGCACCAGTCGCCGTGCCGGGCAAGAGGCGGTGTTGGACACGGCCGACCCAGCGTCGCGCGCAGCGTTTTTAGCCCAATTGGCCGATACAGCGCTCGACGGCGTGTTTGTCAATACGGGTGGACCCAAACCCGGTGATTTTGGGGAACTGAGCGAGGCTGATTGGATTGATGCCTTTCAACAGGTGCTCTTAGGCCCGGCCATGCTCGTGCGTCAACTCTTGCCGCAGGTGCGCGAGGGCGGGGCGCTCTTGTTCAACACCTCGTCGTCAATCAAGGTGCCGATTGCGCATTTGCTGCTATCCAACGTGTTCCGCGCCGGCGTGTGGGCCTTGGTCAAATCGCTGGTCGATGAGTTGAGCCCGCGCCGCATTCGGGTTAATGTGATTGTGCCGGGCCGTATCCAGACCGAGCGCCTGGATGCGCTGGATCGCGACCATGCTGAGCGCGCCGGAGTGTCGGTGGAGGCGGTGCGAGGTCGAGCCATCGCGGCCATTCCCTTGGGCCGCTACGGACAACCGGAGGAATTTGGGCGATTGGCAGCGTTTCTCTTGTCGCCTCAGGCCTCGTTCCTTAACGGAGCCAGTTTTTGGGTGGATGGCGGCCAGACGCGGAGCCTCTGAATCAGAGTGGGGTGTGAGAGAGGGAGGCAAAGAGGGAAAAGATGGATTACGATTACGTCATTGTCGGGGCCGGTATGGCGGCTGATGCGGCCATACGCGGCATTCGGCGCCGCGATCCCAAAGGCCGCATGTTAGTGATTGGAAACGAGCCGTATCCGCCGTACCAACGGCCACCGCTCTCGAAGAAGCTGTGGCTGGGGATGCGTATGGAGGAAATGTGGCTGGAGAGTTGGCGGCGCCACGGGGCCGACCTCTGGTTAAATGTCCGGGTGGCGGGGCTTCAGCCTACCGACCGGCGCCTGACGACGGAACATGGGGTGAGTGTCAACTACGGGGAGGTGTTGCTCGCCACCGGCGCGCGCCCCCGAGAGTGGGCCGAGACATCGCCACACGTGTACTATGTTGGGGACGTGGCGACGCACACGCGACTATACCAAGCGCTTCAGGAACCGCGCACCGTGCTGGTGGTGGGAGGAGGCTTCATTGGATCAGAAATGGCGGCCGTGTTGTCGGCTCAGGGACATCGGGTCACCTGGCTTTTCCCCCAATCGTATCCGTTTGAAGGATTTTTCCCGGAGCCGTTGGCCCATCATATGGCGCAAGAATACCAAAGACATGGGGTGAGGCTTGAGCCGGGATCATGGGTGGAACGCGTGGAGGATACGGATCGTGGTGTCGTGTTGCACCTCAAAGAGGGAGGCGCTGTTCACGGGGACCTGGTCGTGGCCGGGCTCGGGAGCGTCTTTAACGATGAGTTGGCCCAGAGCGCGAACATCGCCACGGGCCCGGGGATTCTCGTGGATCGTTGGCTCAGAACGAGCGCACCCCACGTGTGGGCTGCTGGCGATGTCGCGGTGAGTCAGGAGAGCCGCCTCGCCATGCTGCATGAAGATCACGCGGTCACACAAGGGCGCTTGGCTGGTGAAAACATGGCCGGGGCGGATAAACCCTATACACACCTCCCCTTTTTTTACTCGGACCTCTTTCAATATGGCTATGAGGCCATTGGACGCTGTGAAACCCGTTACCAGACGGTCGAAGATTGGGTGGTGCCTAACGAAGAAGGGGTCGTGTACTATCTCGATCAAGGGCAAGTGGTGGGCGTGCTCAATTGGAACGTGTGGGATGGCATTCCTAAGGCGCGGGACATCATGACGAGTGACCATCCGTGGGAACCGGCGGATTTACGCGGACAAATCCGCAACCAGACGCCGTAACGCGACCTGCCCGTGACCACGGTGGACCTGGGGTGAACAACTTGGCGGTGGCGGTAGCGTTTGAAGGCGCGAAAAGGAAAGACACCCTGTTCGTTTCCGGACGGCAGCATGAAGAGCGGAGGTTTCGGAGGCTCCATGCGACTGCTGTTCGGCAACGGAAGACGGGGTGTCGACCCAAGCGGGGATCTTACCACAGCATTTGGCGACGCATTCGCGCCGGGGAAGAGGAGGCCGTGGCCCGACAGACGGCCCGCGCACCGGCTGGATGACACGGCAGAACCTGCGCCGATCCTACTGGATGCGTGGCAAGATTATGCACTGAGGCCAGCGGCCTGGGGATGCCGGCAGTCGCGGGGGGCCTAGTGGTTCTCCCCCGGCAGGCCACAAGGCGTGGAAGCACCGGCTTTGTCCCGGACAGCGCCTGAGGTGTACCCTGCAACCGAGCGGATACCGTCGGAGTAGCCGGGACGGAGCGGATCGTGGCTTCAAAAGCCGCTCTTCCCCCTGAGGGAATCCCCCGGAAAGGGGCTGCCGTGAACAGCGGTTGTCCATCGTTGCCCAAAGAATTGGGCAGCTGCTGATACCACTCTTGGTAGGAACTGTGGAGAAAGGACAGGCGAGTGACGATGATCATCGGGGTGCCCAAGGAAATTAAGGCGGACGAAAATCGGGTGGCGTTGACTCCGGCCGGAGCATTGGCGCTGACCCGCGACGGCCACCGGGTTCTGGTGGAAACAGGAGCGGGGCTAGGCAGCGGGTTTAGCGATGAGCAATATGTTGAGGCGGGCGCGACCATGCTCCCAGATGCCGCGGAAGTGTGGGGACAAGCGCAAATGGTGCTGAAGGTCAAGGAGCCCTTAGTGGAGGAATACCGCTACTTTCGTTCCGACTTGGTCCTCTTTACCTACCTGCATTTGGCGCCTGAACGCGCTCTGACCGAGGCCTTGGTGGAGTCGGGCATTATCGCCATTGCCTACGAGACGGTGCAAGCGGCCGATGGGTCCTTGCCGCTCTTGACGCCCATGAGCGAGGTGGCCGGACGGATGGCGACGCAAATCGGGGCGCAATTTTTGGAAAAAGCGTATGGGGGTCGTGGGGTGTTGTTAGGCGGGGTTCCGGGGGTGCTGCCGGGCCGTGTGGTGGTGATCGGCGGGGGGATTGTGGGAACTAATGCGGCGCGGATTGCCTTGGGGCTTGGGGCGGAGGTGACTGTGATCGACATTAATGCGGAGCGCTTGCGCCAGTTGGACGATCAATTTCAGGGGCGCATCCGCACCTTGATGTCGAATGAGTATAACATTGCCGAGGCGGTCGCGACAGCCGACCTGCTCGTGGGGGCGGTACTGATTCCGGGCGCTCGGGCCCCGCACTTGGTTAGCGAGGAGATGGTCCAACGGATGCCCAAGGGATCGGTCATCGTGGACGTGGCCATTGACCAAGGGGGGTCTATCGCAACGATTGATCGCGTGACCACGCATTCCCACCCGACCTATGAAAAGTACGGGGTTATTCACTATGCGGTGGCTAATATGCCGGGGGCGGTAGCCCGGACGTCGACATTAGCGCTAACTAACGTTACGCTACCTTATGCGCGAGCCCTTGCGGGTCGAGGGGCGGAAGAGGCGCTCAGGCGCGATCCTGTGTTAGCCCGCGGCCTTAACGTGTATAAAGGCCAAGTCACTTTTGCGGCCGTCGCGGATGCCCATCATCTGACCTACACGCCCGTGGAATCGGTCCTGGCGTTGGCATAGAGCCAGCCGCGTTCTGATCCTAAGGAGGCGTAAAACATCAAGGCCGCCATCGAGGAATTTTTGCATTATCTGACCTACGAACGGCACCTGGCTTCCAATACGGTGGCCTCGTACGAGCGCGACTTGATGGATTTTGCGCGGTTCTGCGAGACGTTTCCAGGGCCCCCGAAGAGCCAGCTTTTACAGTACCTGGAGTTCTTAAAGCGATCAGGGCGTGCGCCGTCCACACGGGCGCGCCGCTTGTCGGCGCTCAAAAGTTTTTACGGGTACTTGGAGCGGGAAGGGCGCCTTCAGGACAACCCCACGCGTACCCTGGACGCTCCCAAGGCGCATCGCGCTTTGCCGCATGTGCTAAGTGTCGAGGAGGTGGTGCGGCTTATTGAAGCCCCTGACGTGACCACCTTGCTCGGCATGCGTGACCGGGCCATGCTGGAATTGCTGTATGCGACGGGGCTTCGGGTGAGTGAATTGTGCCAGTTGACGGTCAACGATTGGTGGGCGGAGCCTCCCAGAGTGCGGTGCCTGGGCAAAGGATCGAAGGAGCGTTATGTCCCCATGGGACGGGTGGCGCTGCAGTGGTTACAGACATATCTTGATCGCGTAAGGCCCCGGCTGGTCAGCGCCAAAAGTCGCGACGTGCTGTTTTTAAACCGACGCGGCGCCCCCTTAACGCGCCAAGGATTTTGGAAGATTCTGAAGGAGTATAGCGCTCAGGCGGGGATCGCAGAGCCGCTGAGTCCCCATACCTTGCGCCATTCGTTTGCCACCCACCTTTTGGAAAATGGCGCCGATTTACGATCGGTGCAAGAGCTTCTGGGCCATCAAGATATTGCTACCACACAAATTTATACTCACGTGAGCCGCGAGCGCATACGCCCAGTCTATGACCGCGCTCACCCACGCGCCTGACGCCCCCGTCTATGGGCGTATAAATGGGGCTTTCTCAGCGATACTAAGCCCAAATCGTTGGGGAGGCGCAATATGATGCATCGGTGGGGCCGAGCGTTGGTCGCGATCTGGTCATTTGCCATCATGGTGGGATGGGTCTCGCCGGTTCGGGCGGCCCAGGTGTCCGAACCGGTGGTGACCGCCAAGGCGGCGGAACTCATTGACGGATTGTCGGGACAAGTGCTGTTTCAAAAAAATGCGGCGGAAGAACTGCCGATGGCCAGCGTCACCAAGCTCATGACGCTATATCTGGCCATTCGCGCGATTAACCGGAAGCAAATTGGGTTAGAGGATTTGGTGCCGGTGTCCGAGGAAGCCTATCGCGTCAATGGGTCGCAGATTTGGCTGGAACCCGGCGAACGGCTGACCGTCGATCAGTTGCTGAAAGGCATTGCCATTGGTTCCGCGAACGACGCTGCTTATGCGCTGGGCGAGTACATCGCCGGTTCCAACGAAGCCTTTGTCGACGAGATGAATCGCACGGCGCGGGCACTGGGGATGTCTCACACCCATTTTGCCAATCCCCATGGATTGCATCAGGTCGGCCATTATACCACGGCCCACGATTTGGGTATCCTCGCCTTACACGCGGTGCGCATGCCGCTTTTGTTGCACTACACGGCCATGTGGGAGGACCGTACGCTGCGTAACGGCAAAGGTGGTCACTTATGGCTCATCAATCATAACCGTCTCCTGCGGCAATATCCCGGCATGGATGGGTTGAAAACCGGTTATACCAGCCAGGCTGGCTTTTGCATCGTGGCGACGGCTAAACGCGGCCCGACGCGAATGATTGCGGTCATCTTAGGGGCTCCCAGCTCCAAAATCCGTTTTCATGATGCGTCGACCCTATTAACCTGGGGCTTTCAACATTTTGAAACGCGGGCAGTCGCCCACCGCGGGGACGTCGCCGGGGTTGTCGGGGTCACCCGGGGTAGCCAACGGTCGGTCAAGGCCATTTTTGCTGCGGATGGGTATTTGACAGAGGCTCGCGCCGAACGCGCCACTCTTCAAAAAGAGCTTCAGTTGCCGAAGACCGTGGTTGCCCCTGTGCGACGCGGACAGGTGCTCGGCCATCTGGTGATCCGTCGGGACGGACGCGTAGTCTTGAGCATTCCCGTAGTGGCCGACACGTCGGTGTCGCGTGCAAGCTGGCTGGGGCGCGCCTGGCGCGCGGTGTGGCGGATTGCCGGTTAAAGGGATGGGACCGTGGAGTTCCTTCACCATGGTTCAGAGGCGATGGGATGCTTTAGGATTGGGTCTTCATCATGTGTGATGTCAAGGAGGAGGGAAGCAGCGCTCTTCCGGCCTGAATGGCGGAATACGGGCGCCGCAGATGGCGAATGAATTTAGTGGACATTCAACACCGTCTTCAGGAAATGGAGCGCCTCATTGAACAGCGCTTGGCTGTTAATGAAAAAGACAGCATTCAGGCGCTCAGCGCCTACGATAACCATCCGGGGGATCTTGGCAGTGAAACATTTGCCCGCGAGTTGGATGTGGGCTTGGCGATGGGATTGGCGCGCCATCTGGACCGCGTGCGGCGAGCGCTGGAAAAACTGGACGAGGGTAGCTATGGCTGGTGCGATCGTTGCGGGGCGCGCATTAGCGCCGAGCGCCTACAGGCCATGCCGGATGCCCTTTATTGCCTGAACTGTCAACAACATTTGCCGCCCTACACGCCACCGCCCTCCGAAGAGTTCGTTTGGCCGGCGCTCTCCGACCCCACCACCAGCGCCCAGCCGGATGCGCGCGATTTTTGGCAAAGTGTAGGCCGCTGGGGCAATTCCGACACGCCTCAGGACACTCCGCCCGCCGTCGACTACGACGAAACGTATATCGGGTTTGAAGACACCCAGGACGGGGTGGCCCTGGTGGAAGATATTATTGATAGCGAGCACGAGGTGCTTTGGGACGCGTTACGGGAAAAACCGCGGGGCCACGCGGAGTCGACACGCGCGGAATCTGACGAAGATCCGCTATAAGGGCGACCATCAGTCGCCTTTTTTTTTATGGGTCGCACGCTATGATAGAGGAAAAACTTGGGAGATTCGCGAGGTTGGGGAGAATCGCCCCGGGGAGGCTCATATGACGATTATTCATAGTGTTCACCGCCAATATGTGCACGTGCGCATTAAAGGAGACCTGGACTTGAAAACGGCGGAACCGCTCAGGGATAGCTTAGACCAATTGATCGACCGGTACGGTGACAAGGATCTCGTGTTAGATTTAGAAGACGTGCCTTTTATCGACAGTTCAGGGTTAGGGGTCGTTCTCGGCCGTTATCGCCGACTGACGCAACAAAACCGGAGCTTGCGCCTCGAAGGGGTACGGCCTTCGGTGAAGGTGGTCCTGGAATTAGCCGGAATCGATTCCATTATCAGTATTGGCGAAAGTCCGGAGGGACGTCCGACAACCCCGCAGCCGCAAGCATAGGCTTTGAGGGGATTACGAATGGCGTAAGGAGCGAGTGATGTTGAATCGGGTGCAATTGCGATTCTTATCGTTAGCAGACAACGTGGGCTTAGCGCGGATCGCTGTGGCTCAATTGGCGGGACAAGCCCGCTTTACGTTGAGCGACATCGAAGAAATTAAAGTCGCGGTGTCAGAAGCGGTATCCAATGCGGTTATTCATGGGTACCAAGGCCGTGCCGACGGATGGATTCAAGTAGACGTCACACTGGACGAGGCGGGCATCGAGATTTTAGTGGAAGACTGGGGCGTGGGCATCGCCGATATTCAAAAGGCGCGAGAACCGGGGCATTCGGCCGATCCCGAACGGATGGGACTGGGTTTTGTGTTTATGGAATCCTTTATGCATGGCCTCGAGGTGGAATCCGCCTTAGGAGAAGGGACGCGGGTTCACATGCGGCGTTTTGTCACCTGGTCAGGGGAATTGTCGCGCGATGTCCAATGAGGAAATCGGGTCCGAGGGGCCAATCGATGAGCCCAGTTTATACCGCCGGGCGCAAGCAGGTGACGCCGAGGCTCGGCGACTACTGGTGGAGCGCCACTGGAACCTCATTTGGCACATCGTGCATCGCTTTACGGGTCGTGGTTACGAACCCGATGATTTGTTCCAAGTCGGCGCTATCGGCCTTTTAAAAGCCATTGATCGATTCGACACGAGTCGCGGTCTGAAGTTTTCGACTTATGCCGTGCCGCTCATCATGGGTGAGATTCGTCGCCATCTGCGCGATGACCAGCCCATTCGGGTAGCTCGTTCACTGCGCGAACTAGGCCTGCGGGTAGAGTCGGCTCGCGCCGAGTTGGCCCAGCAGTTGGGCCGCGAACCCAGCGCCGCGGAAATTGCCAGCGCACTGAATGTGGACGTGGCGGACATCACGGAAGCGTTAGAGGCGGTGCGCCCCTTGGCCTCCTTAAACCAACCGGTCGAAACCCCCAACGGCACCGAGGCGGCGTTAGGGGACAATATTAGTGACAGCATGAGCGAAGGGGAATGGCTGGACCGGTTAGCCTTGGATCAAGCATTTCAACTACTAGACGAACGCGAGCGCTACATTTTGCGCATGCGTTTTGTGCAAGGGCGGACCCAAGTGGATGTTGCTAAGCACCTGAACGTGTCCCAAGTCCAGGTATCGAGGCTGGAACGGCGCGCTTTAGAACGTCTCAAGCAAGCCCTGAGCGATGATGAACGGCGGAGTTCTCCATGAGTGAGAAAGGCGGGCTTGGCTCATACTACTCCCGAACTCTCCCAAACGGAGTTCGGGAGTCTTTGTAGGAGGGACGGCCTTGCCTGTCGATCAGACGCAGTATTGGCTTATGACCCGTGAAATGATGCCGAAGCGCCCCATCGCCAAAAACGCCCTTTGGGCCTTTGTTGTGGGAGGCCTCATTTGTCTTGCTGGTCAAGGGGTTTTATGGTTTTTTATGCGCCACGGCATGACCGCCAAAGAGGCGAGTGCTCCCACGTCCGTGGTCATGATTGGGTTGGGGGCGTTGCTTACCGGATTAGGATGGTATGACCGGCTGGTGAAGCGCGGCGGGATGGGCGCTTCACTCCCCATCACCGGATTTGCGAATGCCATGGTGGCACCGGCCATGGAGTATAAGGCGGAAGGCTTAGTGATGGGCATTGGGGCGCGGCTTTTCACCATTGCCGGACCCGTCTTGGTTTATGGCATGACCGCGGCCTTTGTCGTCGGGGCGGTGCGCTACCTACTCACGGGGGTTGCCTAAGGTGGGGGTCAGGCGTCGAGGTGCGGCAACGTATGCCATCAGTGGGGTGTACATTCAAAGCACAGCTGCGGTAGTGGGGCCCAAAGAGGGACAGGGACCTTTTGGCAACGCCTTCGACCGCGTGTGGGCCGACGAAGGGACCCGCTATCCAAGTTTTGAAAAGGCCGAACAGGGCTTGCTCCAAGAGGCCTACGAGATCGCGTTGAAAAAGCGGGGATACGAATGGCATGACATCCAACTGGTGATTGGCGGGGATTTGCTAGACCAGGTCATCAGCACCAACTTTGTCGCCCGATCCCATCAGCGTCCTTTGGCTGGCATTTTTTCCGCCTGCGCCACGTTTGCCGAGGGGATGGGCCTAGGGGCGCTTTTGGTGGGCGCCGCAGATGTGGCGACGGTCATGGTGTCCAGCGTGAGCCATCATGCGACAGCCGAACGTCAATTCCGCTTTCCGCTGGAGCTCGGATATCAGAGGACCCCGACGGCGGCGTGGACAGCAACCGCCGCGGGTGTGGCCATTTTGGGCCAAACACCAACGCCATTGGCGGTCGAGGCCGTGACTTTGGGCCGCGTCGTCGACTTTGGCGGAAAAGATCCCAACGACATGGGCAGTGCTATGGCGCCTGCAGCTTACGACACCATTATGCAACATCTTCAGGATATGGGCCAACGCCTGACTGACTTTGATGCTATTTATACAGGCGACCTGGGGCACTTTGGATTACGAATGCTTCAGGCCTATGGCGAACAACTAGGGACGCCGTTTGGTTCCGAACTACACGACTGCGGACGCGAGTTGTATGACCAAAAGAGCCAGGATACGCATAACGGGGGATCCGGTCCCGGGTGCTCAGCCAGTGTGTTTGCCGGGCCCCTGGTAGGGAAGTTGACCTCGGGTGAATGGACGCGCCTGATGTTGGTGGCCACGGGTGCCCTCTATTCACCGACCACTTACCAGCAAGGTGAAACGATTCCCTGCATCGCGCACGCTATCCAAATATCGCGGAGGGGGATTCACGCGTGACGTTTTTATGGGCGTTTTTGGTCGGTGGACTCATGTGCGTGTTAGCTCAGCTGGTAATGGATTTCAGTCAACTCACCCCGGGTCAAGTGCTGGTGCTGTTCGTCGTGTTAGGGGCACTCTTTGGCGGCGTGGGACTGTATGGCAAGTTAGTCCAGTTTGCAGGCGCCGGCGCATCGGTGCCACTGCCCGGCTTTGGCTACACCATGGTGGAAGGCATTGGCCAGGCAGTGCAGCAAAAAGGAGCCTTGGGACTGCTCACGGGGGGGCTGACGGCGGCCAGCGGCGGCATTAAATCCGCTGTCTTGTTTGGACTCCTCGCTTCGGTCATCTTTAAGCCCAAGGCGTAATTGCAGAGTAGGAGGCGATATGCATGAGTCATGCGAAACCGCGTGTGATCGTGGTCACCGACGGCGACGACACCGCATTCGAAGCCATCAAAACCGCCTGCGAGGATTTGTCCTGCCACCCGCTGGCCGCATCACATGGGAATCCAACGCCCCTCTCCGGTTCTCAGTTAATTGATCGCATTCTTCACGCCCCTCGCGACCCCGTTGTGGTGATGGTGGATGACCGCGGCGAGCGGGGAGAGGGCGCTGGGGAAGCGGCGCTCAAAACGCTGCTCGCCTCGGATCAAATTGAGGTCATGGGAGTGGTGGCGGTGGCCGCCAATACCCGGCCGGTCTCCGGAGTATCGGTGCAGGAGTCGGTGGACCAACACGGGGAGTTGACGGCCCATGCGGTGGATAAAAAAGGACATCCGGTAGCCGGCCACACGCTGCGCGGCGACACGGTGGATGTCTTGGCAGACTTTCGCGGGCCCATCGTGGGCCTAGGGGATCCCGGAAAAATGGAAGGGTGGGACGCGCTCGATCGCGGGGTGCCCGCGACGCGGCGGGCGCTGGAAGAAATTTTAAAGCACGGGAGGGGAACTTAAAATGCCAGCCGTGAGATATCGCGTGCAAGGGAAGGGGCGCGTCGCCAAGCAATCGGTGTCGCCAAGTTTGGACGAAAATTTAAGCTGGCTAAAGCGCTACCTGGGGTATAAAGAGTCGTTCGACATCCTCGTCCGGGAGTTTGAAGTGGCCGGCCATCGGTGCGCTTTGGTCTGTGTTGACTCTTTTATTGATCAAACCGTCCTTACCCTTATTATGCAGCAACTTCAGAAATTGCCCCAAGACGCGCTTGAACACCCGACGATGAAAGGCCTCCTCAATGTGACCGTACCGTTCATTGAGGTTACGCCCATGAGTGAGCTTGACGAAGCGGGCGAGCAAATTCTCTCAGGTCCCGCGGCTTTTTTGGTTGACGGCGTTTCCCATGTGATTATTGTCGACGTGCGCAAATATCCGGATCGCAATCCAAGCGAGCCGTCTATTGAGCGCGTGCTGCGGGGTCCCAAAGATGGTTTTGTGGAAACCTTAATCTTTAACACCATCTTAATTCGGCGGCGCCTTCGCGATCCCAACTTGCGCATTGAAGCCATGCAGGTCGGTCGACGATCGAAAACCGACGTGGCGCTCGTGTACATTAAGGACATCGCCGATGACCGCGTGGTGCGCTTAATCCGGGATCGCTTGAAGGCGATTGATGGTGACGCCATGGCCATGTCTGAGAAGGCGCTTCAAGAGTGGATTGTCAAAAAGCCCTGGTGGAACCCGTTTCCCAATGGCAAATTCACCGAGCGGCCGGACGTGGCGGCGGAGCATCTGACTGAAGGTCACGTGGTGGTGCTCATCGATACCTCCCCTAACGCCTTAATTTTGCCGGTTTCTGTGTTTTCGTTTTTGCAGTCGGTCGAAGAATATCACGAAGATGTCATGATTGGCAGCTATCTCAAGTGGGTGCGGTTTTTGGGGGTGCTGATTTCCTGGGTGCTTCCCCCGCTATGGTATGCGCTCTTAGTGACCCATACACACCTTCCAGGGAAACTTGACGTCTTGTTAAAACCCACGACGACAGCGATCCCCATATTTTGGCAATTGGTGGGGTTGGAAATCGGCGTCGACCTTTTACGATTGGCGTTAACCTTTAGTCCCGATCCCTTGACGCAATCCATGGGCTTTTTTGGCGCCATTCTGTTAGGCGACATCGCTATTAAGGCGGGCCTGATTGATGCCGAAGCCATGGTCTTTGTGGCGATGGCCGCGGTGGGCACCTACACCGCCCCTGACATCGATTTTGGCAATGCCGTGCGCTTAATGCGCGTGTTTCTCTTGCTGATGACGGGTGCGTTCGCCCTGGTAGCGGTGCCCTGGCTTGGCTTTGCCCTTGGCATGCTCATCCCCATGGCGGTGCTGTTTACCAACGATTCCTTTGGCAGCTCGTATGCCTGGCCATTGCTGCCATTTAATGGCCCCGCCTTTGCGGCAGAGTTGTCTCGAAAGCCGCTCAATCGCAAAATCATGCGCCCGGCATTGACGCATCCGAAGGATCCCACCCACCGGCGTCCGCCCGTTAAGCGACGTCAGCGGATTTAATCAGTGTCTCTCCTCAATAAGGGGAGTGGAAGAGGGATAGGCGTAGGTCGTGCCCCGCCAGGACGTTTTTGCGAATGTTGACATCAGCGCACCGCGCGGCGCTTCACCCGTTCGTAGGGATCGTTGTCGTAGGAGAAAAGATTTCCTTGTCGGTGAAGACTGTCGGCTTGGCCCCTTGGAAGCGATTGGTTGTAAGAAACTGGGGGAATGCGGTCCAGTTTTCGGAGTCACAGCGAAGAGTTGACCCATGGTTTTGGGACGTGCTAGGCTTACGTTAGCACGGGACGCTCACCGGGCGTCTCCATTTTTTTGACGGGGGTCTCTACATGCGTCCGGATACCTACATGAAATCGTCGAATGGCCAAATTAGCATCGGAGGCGTCGACCTTCAAGACTTGGCAAAGACCTACGGTACGCCTTTATACGTCCTGGATTATCACACCCTGCATCAGCGAATGTGTCGGTTTCAGGAGGCGATGGCGTCACTCCATGTGCCAGGACAGGTGATGTATGCGGGCAAGGCGTTTTTATGCCGGGCCATGGCGGAGCTCGTAGCGCGCGAAGGTTTGGGGCTGGATGTCGTATCCGGTGGCGAACTGGTGACTGCGCTGACAGCGGGGATGGATCCCCAGCGGATTGTCTTTCATGGCAATGTCAAAACGCGCGAGGAAATTCGCCTAGCGTTAACCCACCATGTAGGAGAAATTGTGGTAGATTCGCTCGACGAATTACGGCGCATCGATCAAATGGCGCGAGAGCTCGGCATGGTGGCCTCGATCCTATTGCGCTTGACACCGGGCATCGAGGCGCATACGCACGAATTTATCCGCACTGGGCAGTTTGATTCCAAATTTGGCTTTGCCCTCAAAGAGGGAATTGCTGACGAGGCGGTCAGTGTGGCGTTAGACATGTCCCATGTGCGCCTTGACGGCTTTCACGCGCACATCGGGTCACAAATTCTCGAAGGCGAACCCTTTGTGGCCAATGCCCAAGCGCTGCTGGCGTACAGCCGCAGTTGGTGGGAACGCGCCCGCTTCTGGCCACGGTATCTCGATCTCGGCGGCGGCTTTGGCGTTCGTTATCAGCCCGAAGATCGCCCGCCGGAGCTGGAATCGCTATTGGCACGCGTCAAAGACACCCTGATGGAGTACACTCCGGAAGGCGCCACCCCCCCGGAACTCTGGTTGGAACCCGGGCGCTCCATCGTGTCAGAGGCAGGCTGTACGCTCTACACCATCGAGGCCGTTAAGCACGTGGTTGATGAAAAGGTGTACGTTGCCGTGGACGGCGGGATGGGCGATAACATCCGGCCAGCGTTGTACCAGGCGAAATATGCGGCAGAAGTTGCTGGCAAGCCGGAAAATCGCCCGGAGCAGGTGGTGACCGTGGCAGGTCGTTACTGCGAAAGCGGCGACATTTTAATCAAGGATGCGCTGCTTCGCGATCCGCAGGTGGGTGACCTCTTGGTGGTGTGGGGAACCGGTGCCTACAATTATTCGATGGCGTCTACGTATAATCGCGTGCCGCGGCCGGCCGTGGTCTTGGTCCACGATGGCGATGTGTCGTTATGGGTCGAGCGGGAAAGTTGGGAGGATCTCATGCGCCAGGACCGCCCGCTAGATTTGGTGACGTCATTAAAAGCTTGATATGGGGGAAACACAAGAGGTACTGGACTTAATGGCGCTGGCGGAACGCGTACGTCGGCATCCGGAGCTTGCCTGTGAGATGGATGTCTCAGAATTAGCGCTATGGGTGCGTAGCCGCTGGCGCGAGTACAGTGACTTGTTGCAGTCTAGTGAAGAGGTGCCCACGGCTGCCTGGATTGTGCGAAAAAAGGCGGAGGGGCTGGTGCGGCCGGAACCAGTCGCGGAGGAGGCGCCAAGTCGAGAGGTGCTGAATTCCAGACCCGCATGGCTATCCCAGGCGGTTGCGGAACTCCAGGGGATGGAGCACCAGGCCGCGCGGTACTGGGGGGGGCCCGTGCGCCTTGGATCACCCCCGCCGAGACCTGTGCGCGATGCCAGCCCCTGGACGCTTTGTTGGTCTTTCCCCACGCTGCCGCCAGAGCCACCCCAGCGTACGCATGTGGTACGCCGTTCCTATGACTCGCTGGCGGACGAGATGTCTCAGGTGATGCATGCACTGGCCCGGCGTTCTCCGGCCTTGTTTGACGAGTTAGTGGCGGGCCAGCCGTGGGCGCGGCGCGTCAGTCAATTTTTAGCGATTGTCCATCTCTGGCATCAACGGCGCGTGAGCGTGGAACAACACGAGCCGTTTGGTCCTTTGCAAATCACCCTGCAGTGCGAGGACAGCTTGTGAACCGCCAGCAGCAACTATTAGAGGCGCTTTTGTTTCTTCACGCCGACCCGGTGAGTCTGAAAGATATCGCGTCCTGGTTCAAGTTCAGCGAGCGCGAAGCAGCAACCTTGGTGGAGGCATTGGCTCTGCATTTAAGCGAACGGGCTGCGGGGTTGGCGATTCAATGGGTCGATGGCGGGGTGCGCCTGACCACGCATCCGGATTTGGCTGACGATCTTCAGGCATTGCTAGTCGATGAGAGGCCCGAGCCGTTGTCCCACGCGAGTTGGGAAGTGCTGGCTATTGTGGCCTACAAGCAGCCCATCACCCGACTGGAAATTGAAGCCATTCGGCAAACGAGTTCCGAACGGGCTATTGAAACGCTGGTCAATCGCCAATTAATTGAAGAGGTCGGGCGCAAGGAGGTGCCTGGCCGTCCGATCCTTTACGGCACCACCGGACGGTTTTTGCGTCAGTTTGGCCTAAGGTCGTTAGAGGATTTGCCTCCGCTATCAACATCTCCTTCCTGATCGGTCGCCGCACTGAAAGTCCAGCGGCTTGTCGCCCGGGTTGTATACTCGCGTTGGTTTTACGGAGTGGCTCCAGGGGCTTGATCGCGTGAACATTTGGGGAAGCCACCGCCCTACAGGAGAGATGACGGGCCTCAGGCCAAAGACGTTGGCTCATCTCTTCGATGACGCGAACAACAGCGCCCGGTGACAGAGGGGCGCTGACGTCGAGACTTCGCGTTAGCAGGATCTGAATCCCATGACATACGCATGGTGTTGCGGAGACTTGGTCACGGTGACGTGCGGTGCATGGCCTGTCGGTAGCGCTAGCGGCACCAGTGACGACCTCTGATCCGGTGCGCGAGGTGACGCCTCTCGGGGACAGGCGTTCACGGTGGTGGCAGTTTACGGAGTGAGAGTGTCATTTATGGAAGAATTGGCGCGCAATCTCAGGGCATGCTAATTCAGGGGGATTGCTATTACTCGCGCCATCATGGTCTTGGGTAGCATCGTGGTAGGGGGAGCGGCAGTGTGGTTGCTTTTACGCCAACCCCTCCGCCTTTATATTGCGCTTCAGGTCGGATCCTCGGCCCCCCTGGGGAATCTGGAGGTGCGCTATGGTCCATTTCGCCACCGGATCACTATGAATCCCGCCGAGATGCGATCGGTCCGGTTTCGCGATAACCGCCTGTGGAAAACCCTTGTCAGGCGGCGCTTTGTGACGGCTATAAGCGTCATTCGCCCGCTCCGTTACCTTGGCCGCCGGCTAGCCATTGAAAAGTTCCAATTGACGATTGCTATAGGATGTGATGACGCGGCGCGGACCGCCATGTGGGTTGGCCGTCTTTCGGCACTCGTCGCCACAAGCGTAAACGCATTAGTGGCGCCATTGGCTCTCTCCCCGCCGGGGCTCGCCATTCTCCCCCTCTGGCATGAATCGCGCCTCAGCGTCGAATTTACCAGTATAATTCGACTGCGGCCGTCCGATATTATCCTGGCGATGGGAATGGCCCTTTGGGGACAGTTCAGAAGGAGGACGGATCCATGATGGAAAACACAGCCAATCCCCAGCATGCCGGCAGTGGGCACCCGATTGAAAATTTGATGAAGACCGCGATGGAGTCCATTAAGGGCATGATTGACGTCAATACGGTAGTCGGCTCTCCCGTGGAGACCCGAGACGGCGGCACCATTATCCCCGTTTCGCGGGTCTCGTTTGGCTTTGCTGCGGGCGGCGGCGAGTATGTCAGCCGCGGCACGGATCACGGTAGTCTTCCCTTTGGCGGGGGCAGCGGGGCGGGGGTAACCGTGCACCCAGTGGGGTTTCTGGTGATGTACCAAGATAACGTGCGGCTGTTGTCGGTGGACCGCGGCGACGTGTGGGAGTCGTTAGCCAATAACATTCCCCAGCTCATTGACCAGGTGCAGGGGCTATGGAAGGAACGCGAAAACCCCGCGCATACGCGGCAAAAGACCACGATCATCGATCCGACCGTGTCGTGATGCCGATGCGCTCGCTGTTTCGCGGCATTCTCGGGTTTGGGTTGGTGTCCATCCCGATTCAGCTGTTTAAGGCGATGGACCGCGACACGATCGAAAGCCATTGGGTTCATCGAGCGTGCCACAGTCGTATTGTTTATCAAAAGTATTGTCCCGTCTGCGAGCGTGCCATCGGTGCCGATGAGATCCAGAAGGCGACGTTAAGACCGGACGGCCGGTGGGTGGTCATTCCCCCCAAAATCCCGGAAGCCGCAGCGCATCATGTCATTACCATTTTGAATTTTCCGCTGCTGGCCGAGATTGATCCCGTCTATTACGAGACGGCGTATTGGTTGAAGCCTGGCGAAGGCGGACAAAAAGCTTATGCCCTTCTGCTCCGCACCATGGAAGAGACGGGGCGCGTGGCCCTGGCGAAAATTCAACTGAAAGATCAGCCGCGCTTAGCCGTCGTTCGGCCCTACAATGATCGCACACTCTTATTGCACCGCATGTACTACCCCGAGAGTCTCAGACACGAAGGCGCTGGCATAGGTCCGGTCGTGCACGATTTGACGGTGAAGGAGGTGGAGATGGCGAAAACGCTCATCTCCTACATGGCTGAGACCTTTCGTCCGGAGGACTATCCCAATGAATACCGGCTAGAGCGCCTGGCGGAGCTGGAGGCTCTGGAACCCGTTGAGGTGGGGGGGCGCCCCGGCGATCGTCCGCGAGAGGTCGTGGATTTGATGGAACGACTAAAAGCGTCTGTGCTTAAACACCAGCAGCATGGTACGGGAACAGCATGAGACAGGTCGATGACTTTCTTCCCCCAATGCTAGCCGTAACAGCGCCGCGCGCGTTTTCGAGCCCCGACTGGTGGTTCGAGATTAAGTGGGATGGTTTTCGCGCATTGGCGCATACGGGTCGCCAATTTCATGTGTTTTCGCGCAGCGGGCGGGACCTGTTGGCCGATATTCCTGCATTAACGGCGTTGCGCGACGCATTGCCTGACGATGTGATCGTCGATGGGGAGCTCCTCAAGTGGGTCGACGGCCAGTCAGCGTTTTTCGCGATACGCCACGCGGGGCCAGGGTGTTATGTGTTGGTGGTGTTTGATTGCCTCTATGCCCGGGGCCAATGGCTTTTGGACCAACCGTTAACACGTCGGCAAGAGGTCTTACGCCGATGGATTCACGGCTCCCCTAAGGTGGTGGTTGCAGACGGGCTCGTCGGTGAAGGGGAGGCCTATTTCCAGGCGGCGTGGGATTTAGGGTTGGAAGGGGTCATGGCCAAGCGCCTCACGAGTCCCTATGAGCCGGGGCGACGTTCCGATGCGTGGCAAAAATTTTTAGTGCTCCACCAGGAGGATCTCTGGGTTGCGCAAGCAAGCCAAACGGGGGCGGGGGACTGGTGGTGGGCGATCTCGCGCGATCCCCAGGGGCGCGAGGTGGTAGCGCGCCTACGGGCGCCCAAGAACTGGCCCACGCCCGCTTCGGGTTCGAGCCTCTCCTTGGACGTGCCCATTCGCGTCCAGGTGGAGTATCGGCAGCGGACGGGAAGGGGGCGTCTACGCCATGCCCGCATCCGGCAATGGGCGTTTAGCGATTGACGACGCGATAGCCCAACGCATTCCTCATCCTGATCGCCTCTTGTTTCCCGACGTTAACATTCGACGCCGTGATGTGGTGGCGTACTACGCGGAGGTGGGCCCTTACCTGATTGAATGGGGCCGCGGGCGCAAGTTGACGCTTAAGCGCTACCCCCACGGGATTCATAGTCGCGCCTTTTATCAAAAACACACGCCTAGCGGAACGCCCATTCTTCTCTATAGTGTGGCGGATTTATTGGACTGGGTCGGGCGCGGCGCATTAGAATTTCACGCGCCGCTGGGGCTTGTTGACGCCCCCCGAGATCATGACTGGGCCATCTTAGACTTAGATCCGAACCCGCCCGCCGGTTGGGCCGATGTCATCGCGGTAGCGCGCGCCGTGATTGATCTGTTGGTGTTGCTTGATGTGCCCTATTTGATGAAAACGTCGGGCCAGAAGGGTTTACATTTTTACCTTCCGATTGAACCCTGTGCCGAGGATATCGTTCTGGAGATTATGCGCGCGCTGGCGGAATTGGTGGTTGAGGTGATGCCTCAGCAGGCCACGCTGGCGCGGCTCAAACGCGACCGAGGCGCCCGCGTCTATCTGGATTACCTCCAAAATGGCGCGGAACGAACCACGGTGATGCCGTATAGCGTGCGCGCGACGGCAACCGCCACCGTTTCCATGCCTATCACCGTTCAAGAGCTGACGCGTGCTCCTGACACCTGGACAGTCCAGACGGTTCTTCAGGCACTTCAGGACGACGGCCCGCGCTTTCACTGGGTGGGGCCGCGCATCGACTTGATTCACCTGGCGCGGCGACATCGACTGTGGAAAGGACAGACGGGCCATGGCTGGTGACCAAGAGCTTCTGGATTGTGTTCACCAATTGGCCGCATGGCCAGAGTTGGCCCCTCACGTGAACCAAGGGCTCGCGATCCATGACTATCAAGTGGCGAGCGCCCTGACGGTGGTTGACAAGCTCGACGGCCGCGCTATTCTCGCCGACGAAGTGGGACTCGGCAAGACCATTGAGGCAGGTCTGGTGGCGGCCGAGCTCAAAGCCCGCTATGGGCTTCAAAATGTGTTAATCCTGGTCCCCGCCGGACTTCAGACGCAGTGGGTGCAGGAATTGGCCGCGAAATTTGGGTGGACGGCGCAAAAAGGGCCGAAAGATCGCGGATGGCTGTGGGTTCTCTCGATTGACTCCGCGAAAAAGCCGCCGCTGTCTCACCAACTGCAATACGTGCCCTGGGATTTGGTCATTGTCGACGAAGCTCATCACCTCAAAAATCCGCGGACGCAAAATTATCAACTGGTGCAAGGGTTAAAGTGTCGGTTTATGCTGCTCTTAACCGCTACCCCCATGGAAAACGAGTTAACCGAACTGTACGCTCTGGTCAATCTGGTGAAGCCTGGCCTTTTTGGTCCCTATTTGCGCTTTTATCGCCAGTTCATCCTCGACAAGCGCACGCCCAAGAATGCCCAAGCGCTGCGGGACTTATTGAGTCAAGTGATGATACGCCATCAGCGCCAAGAGGTTGGACTATCCTTCCCCTCGCGCGAGGTCACCTTAGTTCCGTTGCGCTTAACGGGTCCCGAGCGTCAACTGTACGACCAAATTACGGAGGCGCTCAAGGCCGAATATCGCATGCGCATTCGCACAGATAGCACCATCCTTCCGCTCCTCATTCTCCAGCGAGAATTGTGCTCCTCCCCGCGCGCGCTCCTGCCGACCCTCCGGGAATCAGAGTGGTTGGGTGAGAAACTAGAAGAGCTGGTGCTCCTGGCCGAATCCCTCGGGGTTACGGAAAAAATGCGCGCGGTGCGAGAGTTAGCGCGCCACGTGGACGAGCGCGTGCTCATTTTTACCGAGTACCGGGGGACGCAAGAAGCGTTGGTCGAATTCCTCAACGAGGAAGGGTTTGAAGCTCGGGCCTTTCATGGGGGCCTGACGCTGCGCCAGCGCGATGCGCTGGTCAGCTGGTTTCGCGATGGCCGCCGCATTCTCGTATCCACCGAGGCGGGCGGCCAAGGCATTAATCTACAATTTTGCCATATTGTCGTAAACTTTGACCTTCCCTGGAACCCGATGCGTATTGAGCAGCGCATTGGTCGCGTTCACCGCATCGGGCAAGACAAAACTGTAGAAATTTACAATTTGTTTGCGGTAGAAACGATTGAAGAGGATATCTTACGGCTGCTTCACGAAAAAATTGACCTCTTTCGGTCGGTGATTGGGGAATTGGATGTGATCTTGCGCCACCTTGAGCGGCGGGGAAGCCTTGAAAAGCGCTTAATTGACATTTTCTTTTGGGAGGACGATCACGACAGCGTTGTCCGACGCTTGGACCAACTGGGCAACGAGTTCTTGGCCGCGCGCCGCCGCCTGAGCTGGCCCGGGGATCATCGCGATGCCTCGAAAGATGTCTCGTCTTAGGACACCGGACCCGGTCTGAGGCATGCGCCTGTTCGTCAACCACCCCACGGATAAATCCGGGGGCTTGCAGCTAGGCGGAAGCGCCTGCCGGGTGCGGCGGGTTGACAGCCGCCCTACGGGCGATGTTGCCCGCAGCGATGGGATCGGCGGGGCCAGCGAACCCGCAGCTGATACACGGAAAATGGGCTGGGTCGGGCCGGTTGCGCGGATCGATCAAGCCGCACTGCGGACAGGTCCGAGACGTGTTGGAGACGCCATTTGATGGTATGATAAAGCGCAGAAATTAGGTCATCCAAGGAAGGTGTAGAGGGGATACGCCGGTGACGGCTGGATATTTTACGCATCGCGATCGGCGCACACTGGATGCGGTGTTCAGGCGATTTCGTCGCCCGGTGACGATCCACGGATTTTTTGACGAAGGTCAGTCAGCGACGTTACGGAACATGTTGCAGGAATTGGCCGTCCTTGCAGGAGGCCATCTTTTGTATCAAGAAATCACGGATGATGGTCACCCCTTGGCGCGGGTTCTTGGGGTAACAGATCGCCCAACTTTGCGATTTTACACGAGGGACTGGGCTTGGGCGCCGGTGGAAATGGTCGGTGATCCCAGTGGTTACCAGTTTGGCGTGTTGTTGGGGATTCTTGCGTCGCTGGCAGGAGGTCTCGGGCCTCGCATCCATGGCCGCTTAGTGTCGTCCGTGCGCAATCTCAACCGCGAGGTGATCTTGGAAGTGCTGACCCTGCCCACCTGCCCCCATTCGCCGCATGTGGTGCGGATCACCCAAGAATTCGCCTTGATGAATCCCGGACGGGTCATGGCACGGTCCATATCCGTGGCCGATTATCCCGTGTCGATGTCTTTGGGGGTCGAGGCGGTGCCGCATTTACGCGTGCTGTCCCACGGCCAACTGCTGGCAACGTACACGGGGATTCTTTCGCCGGAAGCGCTGTGGCAGCTCATCGAGCGCGGTATAAAGGGAGGGCATTAATGACGCAACTGGTTGATACAATCTCGGAGATGCGCCGGTGGAGCCAGGGCGCCCGTCAGCGCGGCGATGTTGTGGCGTTGGTGCCCACTATGGGGGCTCTTCATCGAGGACACTTGGCCTTGGTCAAACGCGCGCGTCAGGAAGCGCAACGCGTGGTGGTGTCGATTTTTGTAAATCCCCTGCAATTTGCTCCCCATGAAGACTGGGATCGCTATCCGCGCCAACTCGCGAACGATATGGCAGCGTTGGCGGACGAACAGGTTGATGTCGTCTTTGCGCCTTCGGTGGAAGAAATGTACCCCCAAGGCGACAGCTTGACCCGGGTCAGCGTTGCCTCCATGGCGGGTGCGCTTTGCGGGCGGACCCGCCCCACGCATTTTGACGGGGTAACGACAGTTGTCGCTAAACTGTTTCATATTGTGCAGCCCGATGTTGCCGTGTTTGGAGAAAAAGACTGGCAGCAGTTGACGATTATCCGCCGGATGGTGTCGGATCTCAACTTTCCTGTCACCGTGCTGGGCGTGCCAACGGTTCGGGAACCGAGTGGCCTGGCCCTCTCGTCGCGCAATCAATATCTGTCCCCGGAAGAGCACCAACGAGCGGGAGCTATTTACCAATCCCTCGTGCGGGCAAAGGAACGGTATCAACAAGGCGAACGCCACCGCGACCGCCTGATTGATCTGGTCCGCGCAACGCTTCACGAAGCGGGTTTGACTCCGGAATACGTGGAAATTGTTGACCCGGGGACCCTTGAGGCGTGTCCTGCCTCCTTGCCGTCATCGGCGCTGCTAGCGGTGGCCGTGCCGGTGGGGCGGGCGCGGCTCATCGACAACATGTTGCTTGGTCAATAAGCCTGGGCGCTCGCATATACTCCCCTGGACAAGGGGGAGCGCTATGGTTAATGTCATTTGGCTGTTGCTGATATTGGGCGGCATCGTGGTATCGGGCGTTCATCACTCCATGGCTCCCGTCACCGAAGCCATTATCGGCGGCACCGAAAAGGCCGTGGAAGTGGCGTTTGGTTTTATCGGCATCTTGACCTTGTGGTTGGGCCTGGCGCGCATTGCCGAGCAATCTGGACTGATGCGGGGGCTGGCCCGTGCACTGTCTCCCGTGGTGTCGCGCCTCTTTCCCGGCATCCCCACTGATCACCCCGCGATGGGCAACATGGTCATGAATATGGTAGCCAATATTTTGGGAATGGGTAGTGCCGCAACCCCGTTTGGGCTGAAGGCCATGGAAGAGTTGCAAAAGTTGAACGACACCAAGGACCAAGCGTCAGCTAACATGATCACCTTTCTGGCTATTAATACCGCGACGTTGACGTTAGTTCCGGCCACGGTGGTGGCTTTACGGGTGGCGCAGGGTTCCCACAATGCGACCGTGATTGTGGGCCCGACGATTATTGCCACCGCGTTTTCGATGGGCGTTGCCATTGCCGTTGATCGCCTTTTTCGTTACTTCCACCGCCAGCGTTAATGGTACAACCAGTGTGAAAGGGCCACGGCCGCCACAAACCCCGCCAGATCGCCGATGAGCGCCACGGCCAGCGCGTAGCGGGTTTTGCGAATGGAGACGGTGCCAAAGTAGAGGGTTAGGACATAAAAGGTGGTGTCAGTGCTTCCTTGCAACGTGGACGCTAGCTTGCCAATAAAAGAATCAGGCCCGTATCGCCCGAGAATATTGGTGACGATGCCCATTGCCGCCCCGCCTGACAGGGGACGCACCAAAATCAAGGGCACCACCGCGGCCGGCACACCCACATAACTCAAGGGTTTGGCCAGCATGTGGATGACCGCGTCTAAGGCGCCAGATACCTCAAAGATGTTTAGCGCCACCAAGATGCCGACCAAAAAGGGCAATGTCTTCAGCGCCATAGAAAACCCCTCCGCTGCCCCTTCCACAAACACGTCGAAAATGGGGATCTTCTTTAACCACCCGTACAAGGGAATAAAGGCGACTAACACCGGAATGGCCCATGTGGACAGCGTATCAATGACGTGACTGAGCATTTCTCGCCTCCGCCGATTACCTGGCTGATGAAACCTGGTATACTGAACCCGCGCGCGTCTCAAGCTAGCCATCATGACGAGCCTGTCTCACCATATGTGTGTCGTGTGGGCTTAATGAGGAGGAACACTGTGAGCATTCGGGATCGATTGCATGCTCTCGGGATCGAGTTGCCCGCGCCGCCTCAGGCGGTGGCCGCATACGTCCCGGCAGTAATTGTGGGATCGTTGGTGTATACATCGGGTCAACTGCCCTTTTCCCAGGGGCAATTACTCGCGAAAGGCCGGGTCGGACGCGAGGTTACGCCCGAAGCGGCTTACCAGGCAGCCCGGCAGTGCGCGTTAAACGCCTTGAGCGTGGCAGGGGCGGCCTTGGGCGATGTGGACCACATTCGCCGGGTGGTTAAAGTGGTGGGATACGTCCAAAGTTCAGAGGACTTTCATGAACAGCCGGCGGTTATCAACGGGGCGTCCGAATTATTCGCCGAGTTATTCGGGGAGGCGGGCCAACACGCGCGGTCGGCGGTAGGGGTCATTGCCTTGCCCATGAATGCCTCAGTGGAAGTGGAAGTGATTTTTGAAACGGATTGGGGAGCATGAAAATTCGCGTGCAGCGCATTTTGCAGCAGGCGGAATTAGGATCGCGTCGCGCCTGTGAGGAGTGGATCCGCCAAGGACGCGTGGCGGTTAACGGGCAAGTGGCTCGCGTGGGTGATGTCGCGGATCCGACAGTGGATGTGGTGACGCTGGATGGAGAGCGGGTCACCCCCAAAACCCAGCCCCGTGTCTATCTGGCGCTCAACAAGCCGCCAGGTGTAACGACCACGCTTCGCGATCCCCATGCTGAACGTACGGTGTCGGACCTTATCCCCGACCGTTTTGGGCGGGTTTTTCCCGTGGGGCGATTAGACCGCGAGAGCGAAGGGCTACTGTTGTTGACCAATGATGGAGAACTGGCGCACGCACTCATGCATCCCTCGAGCCAGGTGCCGAAGGTTTATGATGTATGGGTTCAGGGGGTGCCAGGCCACAGTCACCTCGATCGGATCAGGCGGGGCATCGTATTTGACGATGGGATGGCGAAGCCTGATGAGGTGCGACTCGTGAGCGTGCGGGATCACCAGGCGCGACTCAGGGTGACACTGCATGAGGGGCGCAAACGCGAAATTCGGCGGTTATTCTTCAGCATTGGTCATCCGGTCACCCGCCTGGTGCGGATTCAATACGGGCCCGTCCGGTTAGAGGGGTTGGCGCCAGGGGAGGTCCGCGCCTTGACTCAACGGGAGGTACAAGATCTCAAAGCATTAATTGGACTGGGAAAGGAAAGGACTACAAACGGTCATGGGCTCTACAGGCGACAACGTCAACCAGGTGGTCAAAAGCATCGAAGCGGTGAAAGCCTTTCACCCAAGCGACCGCGGTATTCGTTCGGCCACACCCGAGGAAATTCTGAGCGGCCTCACCGCTGACGTCTATTTTGTCGGCACCCAACAAATTTTAGAGCATGTTCAGCTGAGCCATTTACCAGTGACTGCCGAGATCTTTGCCAATCATGCCGGGATTTTGGCTGGCGTCGAAGAAACGCTAGCCCTTCTCCGCCATTTGCCGGTCACCGTGGAGGCGCTGCCAGAAGGTAGCGCCGTGGCGGAAAAAGAGGTAGTGATGCGCATCAGTGGACGGTACGGCGACTTTGGCCTTTACGAAACGGCCATTTTAGGGATTTTGGCCAGTTCCTCCGGATGGGCCACGCGCGCCCGCGAGGTGGTCGAGTTGGCGAACCCGGTGCCGGTGGTCTCATTTGGCGCGCGGCATGTGCATCCCGCTGTCGCGTCGGTGATGGACCGCGCTGCGCTGGTGGGGGGAGCGGTCGGTGCTAGCAGCATTCTCGGCGCGCGTCAGGCGGGGCAAATTCCGTCCGGGACCATGCCCCACGCGTTACTTTTAATCATCGGCGATACAGTAGACGCGGCGCTGGCGTACGATGCGGTGATGCCGTCCGATGCCCCACGGATTGTCCTCGTGGATACCTTTAAAGATGAGGCGGAAGAGGCGATTCGGGTCGCCCGTGCACTCGGGGAACGCCTCAGCGCCATTCGCCTCGACACGCCGCGCGAGCGTGGCGGCGTCACGCCGGCCTTGGTGCGCGAAGTGCGCGCGCGGCTCAATCAGGCGGGCTTCCCCGACGTCGGCATTTTTGTTTCCGGCGGCATTACCCCCGACCGCATCGTACCGCTGAAGGAGGCTGGCGTCAGTGGGTTTGGCATCGGGAGTTACATTGCCGCCGCGCCCCCACTCGACATGACGATGGATTTAAAGATGGTGGACGGGAAGCCCGTTGCCAAGCGCGGTCGGATTCCGGGTCTTACTCCTGGGCGTCCGTTGGAGGTGCGTCTTGAGAATGCTCCTTAAGCTGTTGGGTCAGCTGTGTCCAATCGTCGCGGCTCAAGAGGTGGCGGACGGGCTCTAGGAGTTCTAGCGAACGCTCCTCGATGACCAGAGCCAGGCGATGGGGCAAACTGTCCGCCAGGGGCAGCCACGCGATGAGCCGATGGCGCGCGGCGCGGCGAGACACGGGATCTTCCGGCCAGGACTGGATTAAGGTCGCTTGCGCTTTTTCTTGCTCACCCGCTTGGTAATAGGCGTCAGCGGCCGCCAAGACCCAGGGCCCGTGCTGGGGGAAGCGCGGCCAGAGCTCGGCGGCTAATGCCGGGTCGAGCCAGGTCACGACTTTGAGGAGGGCGATTTGGCGGGCATCGGACGCGTCTCGCCACAAGGCGGGGCCAAACAGCAGGGCCAACGCTTCCTTGACCATGGCGCCGGCATCGGATTCGGGAAACGCCAGATAGACGGGGGCCAGGTCGAGGTCTGGCTGTGCCCAGCTGAGCCATACCCAGAGCTTCACGTGAAGATGGCGAAAGGGCAGACGGGCTGCCAGCCAGGCTGCAAAGGCTTCGTGAATGGGGCTCGCGGTAAGCCAGCTGGGGTGAAGGTCTGCCCAGATAGGCCAGGTCACATCCAGTGGCGCCCGTGGATTGCCCTTCTCTAAGGACGCCAGGATGTGGGGCAAGAGGTCGCTCGCGTACGGTTTTTGCCAGGCGAGGGGCTCTTCGGGAAGCCATGGCCAGGGATCGGGCCAATCCAGTGGGGGATGGGCTAGCCATTCGCGGGTCTGGAGGAACAGATCCCAGGGAGTTTGGACGTACCAGTGGGGGTGACGGTCCAAATCCAGTGCCAAAGCCGCCAGATGCGGACAAGTTGATCCCCGCCGGTTGCAATCGCACTGGCCTTTCAACTGGTCAGGGACGCCGACCAGGTGGGGGTGATACACGTCGCGATAGCCGCGGAGTTCGGCCGCGAAAATCTGTGGCGGCCGTTGCCAGCGCCGGACTAGGCGATCCTGGATCAAGTAGTCTTCGGCTTGCCGTCGGGCCCCAACTGGTAGTTGATCCAGAAGGGGGGTGAGCCATCCGCGATGCGTTCTAACCACGCTCCTTGGCGGTTTCCTTAATTGTAGCAAATTCTCGGAAAGCCTCTTGCATTGCCCTCGCAATCCTTGCACAATGGGTAAGATAGCGGGGACCATAAATCCGGAGGAGGGAAATGCCGATGGAAGTCAAATGCCGCGTTTGTGGCCGCCGCGTAGAAATTGCCGTGTGGACGGCCGAATACGAACGACTGAAGTCCTCCGACGATCCGGCTTATATTTGCGATATGTGCCAACAGCGGATTCAAGCTGAGGCGCAGGATGAGCGGTCTCGCTAGGTGTGAAACACGTTAAGGGAGGCAGTACCGGTGATTCGGGGGATACGTGGCGCGACAACGGTCGAGCACGATACAGCCGAGGAGATTCTCGAACGCACAGCCGAGTTATTGAAAGCAATGGCAGAACACAACGAGGTTCAACCCGATGACATGGCCAGCATCTGCTTTACTCTGTCACCGGACTTGCACGCGACGTTCCCAGCGGAGGCCGCACGGCGCATCGGATGGCAGTATGTTCCCGTGATTTGCATGCGGGAACTGGACGTTCCGCACGGTTTGCCGAAAACCATTCGCGTCTTGATGCACGCGGAGACGCCGCGATCGCCGCGCGAAGTGCGACACGTCTATCTGCGTGGAGCTGTGGTGTTGCGAGAAGATTTGAGTTCCGATGTGACGCCGCGTGGCTAACGTTGCCGGCAAAAGAACGGTCGCCGTGGACGGTCCGGCAGGTGCTGGCAAGAGCACAGTGGCTCGGCTGTTGGCAGCTCAGCTGGGATTTTTGTACCTCGACACCGGGTCCATGTACCGCGCGCTGGCCCACAAAGCGCTGTTGCAAGGCGTCGATTTGCGGGACGAGGCTGCCCTTGCGGAATTGTTGGATGAAACCACCATCGAACTGTACCCCGCCCCGCACGGTCAAGTGCGGGTGATTATGGACGGCCAGGATGTCACCAACGCGCTACGGCGCCCCGAAGTGACCGCCAGCGTCGCTCAAGTGGCCGGGTTTCCGCGAGTGCGGCAGGAAATGGTGGCGCGCCAACGCGAGTTGGCCCGCCAAGGTGGCGTGGTTATGGATGGGCGCGATATTGGCACTGTTGTGCTGCCCGACGCTGAGGTAAAGTTTTACTTAACCGCATCGCTGGAGGCGCGCGCGCACCGCCGTTACGAAGAGCTTAGCCAGCTAGGCTACGCGGTATCGCTTGACCGCATTCGGGAAGAAATTCAACACCGTGACATGCTTGATTCTAGCCGTCCGTTTGCCCCGCTGTCCCGCGCTCACGACGCCGTGGTGGTGGACACCACCCATATGGACGTTGAGGAGGTTGTGGCGATCATGCTCAAGACGTGTCGCCAGCGACTAGGGGAATGATTGTCTACTGGACGCTCTATTGGGTTGTGCGAACCGTGCTGTTGTTATACTTCCGGGTTCGCGTAACCGGCCTAGAACATGTTCCCAAAGATGGCGCGCTGATTGTCATTGCGAACCACCGCAGTGGCTTTGACCCGCCGATGGTCGGCGCCATTCTCCGGCGACCGGTGCATTTTATGACGAAAGTGGAATTGTTTTCGTATCCGTTTTTGCCCTGGATCTTTAAATATGTTCAGGCATATCCGGTGCGCCGCGGGCGGCCTGACCGGCAAGCCATTCGCCACTCCCTTGACATTTTGCGCCGCGGCGAGGTGATTGTGCTCTTTCCCGAGGGCCACCGATCCGAGACGGGGGAGCCGCAAGAGGCGCGTTCCGGCGTGGTCTACCTAGCCCAAAAGACGGGGTGTCAGCTGTTACCCATCGGCATCTCGGGACGGTACGGCTTTCGGCGCACGATTCGTTATGTCATTGGGCCACCGTTCCGGCTGGATCCGGCTATGGCCAAGAAAGAGGCGCAACAACTGGTCATGGAAAAAATTCGCGAACTGATTCGACGCGGAGAAGCGATGGGAACGCGGTGAACTACTCCGCCCTGAAGGGCGGAGCTTGGGAAAGCAGGCTGGGTTGACCTGGGGCGCGGAATCACCGTGCAGACGTTGGTCACAGATCGCTGAAACCCACTCCGGGATGCTGCCTCAGTTCCGGACGCTGGCAGGGTGGGGTCATGCTGGCAAAAGGGAAGCGCCGAAGGTTTTCACCGCGGCCCGCGATGGCAGGAGCCGGTGGCCAAGCACCCCGAGGGGAGACGGGCGGCAACGTCCGCGTTAGAAGGCCCGTAAGGGCGAGGAGGAACCTATGGCTGTGTTCGTGTTGGACAAACACCAGAAACCGCTCATGCCCTGCTCGGAAAAGCGGGCGCGGCCGCGGCTGGCGCCGCCGCGCGATCCCTCCCTGGCCTGAAGGCCGGGGTCTCCCGCGCAATCTGATGAAATGGTTGGATATTCCTTGAATCCGTTGTAAGATGGGAGAGAATAGCCTTCCCTGGCTGTGTGGGAATGGAATTGGGAGGTCGGCACTGATGGATGACGAGAAGCAGGAAGGGGCCCCTAACGAGACACATAACGAGATGGAAGAAGCGCTGAAGATGGAGGAATCGCTGGCCTATGGCCTCGGAGGAGATGCCCGACCTGGTGATATTCTCCAAGGCAAGGTGGTGCACATCTCGCAAGATGGTGTATTGGTCGATGTGGGGGCTAAATCTGAGGGCATCATCCATCTGCGCGATCTCAGCCATCGGCGCATAGAGCGGGCTGAAGATGTAGTGCAGTTGGGTGACGTCATTTCGGTGTACGTCTTAGGCTACGAGGGCGAAGAAGGCACATTGAAATTATCCAAACGCCGAGCTGACGAAGAGCGTGCGTGGGAGCGATTGGAAGACGCGTTGAAGACCCGCGAAGTCCTGGAAGCGCCTGTGGTTGAGGTCGTTAAGGGCGGACTGGTGGTTGATGTGGGCCTGCGCGGATTTATTCCCGCCTCATTGATCGCGCCAGGCTTTGTGCACGATTTAGAGCCGTTTTTAGGTCAGACGGTGCGGGTGCGGGTGGTGGAAATTGACCGCCATAAGCGGCGAGCGATTCTGTCCCGCAAGGATGTGCTTGTAGAGGAAACAAAGGCCAAACAAGAAGAGGTTTGGTCAAAAATTCAAGAAGGGCAAATTTGGGACGGGACCGTCAAAAGCATCACGGACTTTGGAGCGTTTATCGACCTCGGTGGCGTCGACGGTCTTTTGCACATTAGCGAGATGTCATGGGGCCGCATTAACCATCCTTCGGAACTTTTAGAAGTCGGCCAGCCCATCCGTGTAAAAGTGCTGCGCTTAAATCCGGAAAAAGGAAAAATTAGCCTTGGTTTGAGACAGGTTGAGGGGAGCCCGTGGGACAAGGTCGCGGAACGCTACATTGAAGGCCGCATTTACCGCGGGCAGGTGGTGCGATTGGCGACTTTTGGCGTGTTTGTGCAACTTGAGCCCGGGGTTGACGGGCTGGTGCACATCTCGCAACTCGCGGATTACCGGGTCAATAATCCGGCCGAAGTGGTGCAGATTGGCGAGGAAATTGCAGTGAAGGTGCTGCAGGTTGATCCCGAAAAGAAGCGCATTTCCTTGTCCAAACGCGAGGCCGATCGCGAAGGGGGGTTAGACGCCGTCAAGGAGGAAACCAGCGAGACTCCTGCCGCTGAAGAGCCTCCGCGGCGCATGACGGCATACCACGCCGGGGACTGGGACGACGAGTTACCGGAAGAGATGTCGGACCCCGAATAAGAGCCTCCGCCAAATCCTCAACTTTCGTTGAGGATTTCTTTTTTATTGACGGGGCTTCCCTTATGTTGATATTGTTAAGATTGTGTTAATATCACATTAAGGTTTCGTTAAGCCCATTGGCTAAACGGGCCTAGCGGACTTGGAAGGGGGAGCACCGTGACGGTCGTTGATGTCCTCGTGTTGTTACTTATTGTGGCGTTTACCAGTGTCTCTGGCATCAACGACGGGGGTAATCTTATCGGTACGTATTTGTCGTCGAGCCGGCTTCGCCCGGTGGTCGTGGTGACCTTGCTGCTGACAAGTATTTTAGCCGGACCACTGATTTTTGGCACGCGGGTGTCCCACACCATTGCAGTCGAGATCGTCGATTTTCAAGTGGCGGGGCATGTGGTTTTGATGCTGTCGCTTTTAGGCGCCGTGCTCACGCTCTTAGTGACGTGGTATCTCTCCATTCCCACCAGTACGACGCTAGCATTGGCTGGCGCCATGGTGGGCGCGGTGCTTGCCGATGGCCATCTCAACTGGGTGCACTGGAGCGGGATTCTTAAGGTGCTGGTCGGCTTGGTGGGATCGGTGGTCATAGGATTTGGGGTGGCGTTTGTGGTGACCGCGCTCCTATGGATGGCCATGCGCCGCTACCCGCACATTGGCTTTGGCGGGGCGCGTGCCCAAGTGCTCACGGTGATTTTTCAGGGGTTGGCGTATGGCGCCAATGACCAGGAAAAGGCGATTGGCCTCACAGCCCTCTTTTTTTTGTTAGTGTCTCATGGGACACACTACCATGTCACGCCATGGGCCATCGTGCTTCCGTGGTTCTTTTGGATGGTGGGCTTTTTTACCGGGGGTTTACGCATTGCCAAGACGGTGAGCGGACACATCTTTCGTTTGCGTCCCATGCAGGCGGTGAGTACTCAGCTAAGTGCAGCCGTGACCGTGGCCAGCGCCGCGCTTTTGGGCTTTCCCGTCAGTACGACGCAGACCACTGACGGCAGCTTATTTGGTACCGGGACCGCCCTGCACCCGTATCAGGTGCGCTGGGTGACGGTGACCAAGTTTATTAAAGTCTGGCTTCTCACGCTGCCGTTGGCGATTGTCATGGGCGCCCTGGCTATGGGCGTCAACCGGCTGGTGCATAGCTTTTAAGAAGATGAAGAGGAGGCGAGGGTCATGCGCTGGCGCGATTTGATTGTGGGTACGCATGATAGTTTTCCGCAATTGTTATCCCAACAACTCGAAGAAACCTTGGTGATGGTGGAAAAAGTCTTGCGCTATATTGCCAGCGACGACGCCGAGGAGCGGGCCCGCATTGCCGAGGAAGCCGGGGAACAGGAGCACCGTGCGGACGCGGTCCGGCGCGAATTAATGGACCGGCTGGCGCAGACGTTCGTCACGCCCTTTGACCGCGAAGACATTAACGAATTGTCGCGTGCCATTGACGATATTGCCGATTATGCCGAAAACACTATTAAAGAAATTGACCTTTACGAAATTGAGCCGGACGATTTTATCCGCGAAATGGTGCAAATACTGCACGATGCCGTGGTGGAGTTGGTGAACGCGGTGGCGCAACTGACCCAAGACGGGCAAACGAGCAACCGCCACGCTCTGGCAGCCAAATCTTATGAAAATAAAATGGAGGGAGTGTACCGTAAGGCCATTGCGCATTTTTCCCCGGATACCCCGGTGCATTACCTGATTAAAATGCGCGAGGTGTACCGCCACCTTTCGAACGCCGCCGATCGCGTGGACTTAGCCGCCAACGTGATTAATGCCATCATCGTCAAACAGAATCTGTAACCTCATGCGTGGTCCGCGATGGCAGCAATACGTCGGAGTAGCCGGTGACCGCCAGCCGTTCGCCGACCTTGGCCTCATGTTGCACACGCGCGACCCGGCGCGAATAAAGCTGGACAACGGTCAGGGTAATCGTCACTTCGTCGCCCACATAGACTGGGGAGCGATATTCGCTGTGTTGCAAGAGGTAGATGCTGCCTGGTCCCGGCAGCCGTTGACCTAATAAGCCGGAGATAAAGCTCATGATCAGCGTGCCGTGCGCAATTGGGCGGCCAAAGCGGGACTGGGAGGCCGCCACGGGGTCCAAATGAAGGGGATTGGCATCGCCCACCACGTCAGCAAATCGCGCCACCAAATCCGCGTCGACCAAGTACGTTTCGCTAATGGAGTCACCCACCGAGAGCACCCTGAATTCCTCCTCAATCTTTTACCCGTATTGAAGCATATCGGCGCACGAAAAGAAATCCGTGCGCCGTGTCCTTTCGATTTTCATCAGAGGTGGACGTTGGGAGCTGAATGCGCCCTATCATCCCAAGGGAGGGTTGGACCGCGGTCCCTGATTTCTCGAAGGGGTTCTCGCTTGGTTGTTTTTCTCTGGAATTCAACGATAGAATGAACCAAGGACTGTCGGAGCCGAGGAAAACCTGGATCTCCACCATCCATGGCACGTTTCTGGCACGAAAGTCCACCGAACAGTCCGAGGATAAGTGGGCATGAGAACCGATCCATTAATTGAAAGACGGTCTATGTCAATGATGTGGATAACTCACAGGAGGACGGGTGACAGGGGATGAAGGCAATACCCCAGGAAGCGGTCGCCAGGGGGCGATCGCCCACGCTCAGTTGGCGTCCGGGATTAGGCCGCGTGGCGCGCGCGGTCGGCCAAGAATCGGGCCTCGTCATAGGGCTGACGGGTCTTCCACATGCGGTAGAGAATCCGCAGCCAGACGTTGGCCAGCGCGCGCAAGGCGGCATGGTGTCCATGGCCCCGGGCGCGGTATTGGTCGTAGTACGCCCGAGCCCAGGTACAGCGCGACAGGGACGTAAAAGCCAGTTGATGCACGGCAGCCCGAAAATGCTTGTCACAGGCCCGACGCATCAGCACGCGCTTGAGTTTCCCGCTTTGATAGAGCACGGGACTGGTGCCGGCCAAGGCTTGAACGGCCTCTGCCCGTTCAAACCGGTCCCGGTGGGGACCAAACCCGGCCTGGAGACGAGCGCCCAAGGTCACCGCGACCCCCGGCACACTCATCCAGAGGTCAGCATCCGGGCTCGCCAAAAAAAGCTCGGCGAGGTGCTCTCGCAAGGCCTGATGCTCCGTGTGCAGGGCCTGGAGTTGAGCGACCAGCGCCCGCACCGCCCAGACCTGGGCCCGGCGCTTGCCCGGGGAGGCCTCCAAGGCACGCTGCTGCAAAGCACTCCAGATCCGGGGCGCTTCTTGCGCGGCCCGGGGATAGCGATGCTGCCGCAGCCAGGTCATGACCTCGCTCAC
>JAPNUR010000018.1 GCA_026627385.1 Bacillota bacterium
ATGAGCCAGGAACTTTCGGGAGCGATCCCGGAAACCCCCGCCTCAACCCGTGAGGGTTAGGCGGCGGGAGAGTTCATGGATTGTCGTCATAACACCGTTGGGAAACATGTCGCACGCAATCGCATGATCGACGACGGGTACCTCTTCCTTATTTGCACAAAATCGAGTAGGGGCGGGTGACTAACCCGCGCCCTCTCACACCACCGTGCGTACCGTTCGGTATACGGCGGTTCATGACCAGCGTAGACGTGTTACCTCGTACAGGTTGAGGAGACGGTGCAAGCCTTGTGCATCCCAGTAGCTCACGGTCAACACGCTGTTTAAGGGCCCCGCGGCCATGCGCCATGGGCCCTTGCGTACATTGGCGAGTTCCCTGACTTTCCACGCGGGCACCCCGAGAGCCCAGAGTTCCCGGTACCGCGTCCGGACGCGTTTCCACCGGCGCCAGACGATGGCCCGGACGCGATGGAGAATCCAGCTGTCGAGGTCCCGCAGGGGCGTCGGCGTATCCACCAGCGCAAAGTAGCCGATCCAACCCACGAGGTATCGATTGACTTGCTGAATGCGCGTCTCAAGTCGTCCGGGCGCGTGTTGGTCCGTGAGTTCCCACAGGCGGCGCTTAACGCGCCGCCGTGATTCACGGGCCAACCCCATGCGGTATTGGCCCCGGTGCGTCAGGACCTTGAACCCGAGGTATGGGCGCCGAGTCAGTCGGTCAACCGCGCTATTGGTTTGGTTCACCGGGAGATGAAGCGTCCGGTCCAGGTATCGGGTGACCGATGCCAAGACCCGCTCCCCGGCCCGACGGGAGTGCACAAATATCATCGCGTCGTCCGCATAACGGACGAACACCAATCCCCGGTGCTCCAGTTCCTTGTCCGAGTCGTCCAACACGATGTGGGCGAGCAAGGGACTGAGTGGCCCGCCTTGGGCTGCCCCGAGCGTCCGGGGGGTGCTTACGCCATGGAACATGAGCCCGGCTTGGAGATAGCGGCGAATGAGCCGGAGACCCGCGCAGCCTTGGACCCGGCGCGCGACGCGCGCCATCAGGATGTCATGATTAATCTGGTCGAAGAACTTCTCCAAGTCGAGGTCGACGACCCATTTGGCCCCATCTTCGGCGAATCGGCGGGCTTGGCGCACGGCTTGGTGCGCGCTGCGCCCGGGTCGAAAGCCGAAGCTAAGGTCCGAAAACGTGGGGTCAAAGAGAGGCGTGAGCTCTTGTAACATGGCTTGTTGGATAACACGGTCAACCACGGTCGGGATTCCGAGCATCCTGACGCCTCCGGGCGGTTTCGGGATTTCGACACGCCGGATAGGCTGCGGATAGTAGGTGCGCTCGCGTAGTGGCGTGCGAATCATCGGCCAGTGCTCGCGGAGGTAGTGCCATGAACTCCTCGGTGGACACTTCATCGATACCCGGTGCGCCGTCATTGGTGCACACACGGCGTAGCGCCAGCTTGAGATTCGGCTCATCCAAAATGGCCTCCATGAGTTGATGCGTCGGCGCGTCGGGTGTCGAGGCTCCGGAGGCCGAGGCCCACTCGGCGCCTGTGGCGGCCCTCCGGGCTTCATCCGGTCATCCGGCACGAGGCTCTCGGCTAGCGAGATATTCGGCTGTCGTGGTGTGTCCCGCGAATCCATGAGCTGCCCCACTTTCTGGTCATGTTCGACCCTTCAGCCAGCGCGGCCGCGCTGGCCTAGTATGGCCTCGGCTGACTTCGCTCCCGTCACGCGTACCTTGCGGTGGGCTTTTCCGTTTTAGCACACGCCCATGCCGGGCGCACCGAAAAACACGGCGTGCCCTTCAGCGCACGCCGTCTAAAACCCCTTCCTGCTTCTGACGAAAAGGCACTTCACCCGTAAACCCTGGCAAAATTATCGATACACCCATCGGGCCAATGCAGGGTCTGCGTTCAATGGCCCAGCTGTTCTCCGGTGTCCCGGACGGCAGCTAATCGTCCTCTATAAACGTTGCCGATAGCGGGTTGTCAGGTCACAATACGGGGGCGGCATCCCACTGGCGCCGTTACGTGACTCTCCCTCCCGTTTAACTGGCTTTCATTTGCATCCTGAGTTTATCCGCCACCATCGCGATAAACTCGGAATTCGTCGGCTTCCCGCGATCGCGGTTGACCGTGTGACCGAATATGCCATTAATGACATCCACGTTCCCGCGCGACCAGGCGACCTCAATGGCGTGCCGAATAGCCCGTTCCACCCGGCTCGGGGTGGTTTTGTATTTTTGCGCAATCGCCGGATAGAGTTCCTTTGTTACCCCGCTTAGCAAATCCACGCGGTTAATGACCATCAAAATAGCTTCCCGCAGGTATAAATACCCTTTGATATGCGCGGGAATCCCAATTTCATGGATCATATTGGTCACTTCGACATCTAAATGTTTCACGGGCACCAAAGCCAATTTGCCGGACGGCAAGGTTGATTTGCGTTCCGGCACCGGGGACCCCGCCAACTGCCTAATGCGCGCAGCTAAGACCTTCAGATTAAAGGGCTTCAAAATGTAGTAATCGGCCCCGAGCTCTAACGCTTTTTGCGTCATGGTTTCTTGGCCGAAGGCAGTCAACACGACAACCTTAGGGCGCTTGTCCCAATCCATCTGGTTCATCCGTTCTAAAACGCCAATCCCATCAAGGTGCGGCATGATAATATCAAGGACAATAACATCGGGGACCTGCCGGCTTAGAAAATCCAACACCTCCATTCCGTGATTAGCTGTGCCAGCCACAGCTAACCCTTCTTCCTGCCTCACCGCTTCTTTTAACAACTCGCAAAATTCCCGGTTGTCGTCCGCAATTAAAACCTCAATTGCCAACGTTGATGCCCCCTGCCGTAAATATTTCGATTTCTTGTGGCGTAACCTTCTTCTCTGATTTTCCATGATTTCCTGCTATTCGTCACCTTAGCAAATGTGCCACCGTTTTCCTTAAATCGACAAAATGGGCTGACTGGCCGCGACAGCCATGAGATGGCCAGACACGTGTCCAAGCCCTCAATCCACGCTTGTTCGCGGTTTTTCCCCACCGACGCGCTGGAACCGGGTGAGAAGGCAAATAGCGTAATTTGACGAACGATTCTCGATTGCTCGGCGAAATTCCTGCTCTTGTCGAAGGTTTTGGCACGACCTGTCTTAATCGCGGGCGACGCGCTGGCCGCCCGCCGATGGTGAACGAAATGCTGGTTGCGTCGCCATCCAGTACGCGTAACAACCAAAACCCAATGTGGGCCGGTTCACCAAGACGTGGGTGACAGCGCCCACTAAGCGCCCATCCTGGATGATGGGACTACCACTCATTCCTTGCACAATGCCACCCGCTGCGCGAATGAGCCGCGAGTCGGTCACCCGAAAGATCAGACCCTTGATCTCAGGCGCGCTCTGATATTTGGCTTTTAAGATGTCAATGCGAAAGACTTCAGGGCGCTCACCGTGGACAACGGTAATCATTTGTGCCGGACCGGGATGAACTTGATTGGGCAAGGCAACCGGCAACATCTCGCGAGGGCCCCAAATCGGGGCGTGATTTAAATGACCAATGAGTCCGAATTCCCCGTTCGCTGTCACTTGGCCGGAAATGTTCGCAGGTCCTGCTAAGACGCCCACCTTTTGCCCCGGCTCCGTCGCTGTTGCCGGCACAATCCCGACAATATCGGCTCCCGTGGCGTAACCGCGCAAAATGTTAACCGGTCGGCGCGTCAGCCCATCCGTCATGCTGTGACCCAGCGCCGTGAATTCACCCGTGGCGGGATCGTAAAAGGTTAAGGTGCCCACTCCACTTGCCCGCTCCCGCACTTTGACGCCAATGGCGTAACTATGCCGCACCACTGACCACACTGGCGTGACCCAGCGGTTGCGTAGAGTGCGCGCACCCATCACGCGCAACCACACTTTATGATGCGTAGCGCCATCAATTTCTACCCGGTGGGTTAACACGTTAACATTGCTGGCCGTCATCCCATCAACCGCACAAATGACATCGCCTTTTTCCAACCCCGCCTGAAGGGCCGGATCGCGCCAATCCGCCGGACCCACCGGAACCGGCATGAGCTGACTGATGACGAGACCTTTAAAATGAACCAGAACCCCTAATGATTCGCCGCCCGGCACCACCGATACCGGGCGTATGACGTCAACCGGCAGTCCCCGCCAACGCAGCCACCCAAACCACCGCAGGACTAATTGATAATGACCGACATACGCTGACGAAAGGGCCAAGTGGTTGACGTCGCGGACCACCGACATGGTTGGCGCAGAGCTACTGACGGTTACCGGCAAGAATTGCGACCAGGGGATCACTGTCCGTTGCCCTTGAATAATCGCAAGTCGGGCGGGAAACTCCCAAATCTGGCGAACCGGTGAACTGGTTCCCACCGCGACGGTAAACACCGCCAAGAGTGCCCCAATCCATTGGGTCCAGCGCTGCTGCAACCGTTTCACATTATCCCCTCCTCCCTGCTTGACCCTTAACGTGTCCGAAACAACAAAGCCGACATACCCGGGAGTCTAGGGATGTGCTAGCAACGGAGGAAATGGCTCAGCACCGCGTCGCGAAAAACGGCATGGTCGCCCTGAGGCGATGGAAACCCAACGACATTTTACAAAGTCAAAATGCGTGCAGCCAGATCTTGCGCCGCGTGCGGCCGAGCCCAATGGCGCTGATTGACCACCATGCGCTCGCGCAAGTCCGACCCATCACTGAGAAGACGCATGACAACATCTTCCAACTCATGATCGCCGCGCACCGCCAAGCCGTGCTCGATGAGGCGGTCGCGATTGGCTTCCTCTTGTCCGGCAATCCAATGCGTCAACACCCAGGGAACTTGGGACTGGCATACCTCTGCGGCGGTTACGCCGCCAGGTTTTCCAATCACCAGGCGCGCATTTTTTAATAACGAGGGCATATGCTCAATATAGCCGACGATGTGAACGCGGTCGGGCCAGCGATGTTCGTCGAGACGCCAGCGCAGCGCTTCGTTGTGACCGCAGACGGCCAGCACCGGATAAGGCAGGGTCGCCAGCTTCTTCAGAATCCGCATGTACGGCCCCATCCCCAGGCCGCCCCCTAGCAAGACCAACGGGCCGCGGCGAATCGTGCCAACCAGCGGTATCGATTCGTTAAAGGAGGCGCGAATGGGAATACCAGAGAGCCACACGCGGTTCCGATCAAAGCCAAAGCGCCCTAAGTCTTCCACTTGTTCCGGCAACCACACCGAATAGGCGTCGGCCAACGGTTCGTACCAAAACTGGTGTACGGATAAATCTGTGAGCACGCCGACCAACCTGAGATCTGGGTAGCGTTCCTTCACCCAGGACCAGCCGGTCAACGCAAAAGGATGGGTGGCCACGACCACATCGGGCCGGTACGCCTGGTACACTCCCTCCAAGACGAGGCGCCCCGCTTCTCGCCACTCACGACGATGTCGGTCCCAAAGGTAGCGCACCCGATCCCCCCAGCGAAATAGCGTCCCATAGACGCTAGGGACAAAGCGAATACCAAAGAAATAGAGGCGCGCCTGCCATCGCACATCCGCTACCAGGTGATGAGAAAATTCCACCTCCGCGCCCCGAAGCGCCAATGATTCGGCTAGAGCCCGGGCCGCAATGTCGTGTCCGGTACCGATAGGCAAACTGGCCATTAAAATGCGCATAAACTCTCCTCAACCGTTGGCGAAGTCTGCCATCCCCTGGGTTAATAGGGCCTCGGCGTGGCGTAGGGCAATCGCGTCGCCAGACGCGCTGAGCATCCGGGCCAACTCTCGAATGCGCCCCGCGCGATCTAGCGATAATGCCTCTGCCGCGCTGGTGGCCCCAACCACGCGTTTGACGACCGCCACATGATGATTGGCTCGCGCCGCCACCACGGGTTGGTGACTAACAGCAATCACTTGACTTTGCTTGCCGAGGCGTTGCAGCAATTCACCCACGCGTTCAGCGCTCACCCCGCTCAGGCCCTGATCTACTTCATCAAAGACGTAGACCGCCTCGCGGGCGGCTCCGCCCACAACCGCCAGGGCCAAGGCCACGCGAGCCAATTCGCCGCCGGAAGCCACCTTGGACAGCGGTTTTAAGGGTTGGCCGCGACTAGCGGAAAAATACCATTCGATGAAATCCCACCCCCGCGCGGTAAGGGTCCCTTGCTGCTGTTCTAGCCGAATCTCGCCTGTGGGCATTTCCAATCCGCGAATGGTCGCCGTCAGCTCCTCAGCCGCCCGTGAAAGAGACTCTTGCCGTGCCAACGAGAGCTCCCGAGCAATCTCTTGAGCGGACTCTAATGCCGCATCGCGCTGGCGCACCATGTTCGCCCATTCCCACTCAAAATTTTCCAGACGCCGAATTTCTTGTTCTAGTGTATCCCGATACCGTATCACATCATCCAACGAGGGCCCGTAGCGGCGCTTCAGGCGACTTAACGCGTCCAGCCGATCTTCTAACCAGTCCAAGCGGTGGGGATCCAGATCCAAACCGGCTTGCCATCGCCCTACCTCGAGCCGTACATCCCCAAGCACAGCTTCGATTTCCTTTAAATTGTTCAGCACTGCCGTTAACTTGGGGTCGACACGCGCTAAGGCTTCAGCCAACCCCACAGCCCTCGCCACTTGGTTGATGAGGCTGTTCCCTTCCTCCCCGCCTTCTAAAATGCGGTACAACTCACCGCTGAATTCCATAATTTGGTGGCTGGATCGTAAGCGCCTGACCTCCTCGTGAAGGCGCTCATCTTCTTGGGGTTGAAGGTTGAATGCCGTGAGCTCCTCGAGCTCCCGCCGCTTGTCGTCAAGATCAGCCAACTGGCGGTAACTGTCGCTTAAGGCTTTGAGTTGGTCCTCCCTGTGCTGCCAAGCGAGATAGGCGTCTCTCATGCGCTCCGCCAATGGCTCACAGTGTCCATAACGGTCGAGCCACGCGAGCGCAAACGCCGGGTCTATCACCTGTGATACTTGGTTTTGGCCCACATAGTGTAGCGTCATTTCGCCAAGCTTTTTCACAGACGATGCCGGGACCGGTTCCCCTTGGACGCGATAGGTTGTCCGCCCGTCGCGAGTGGAGAGCCGCTCGACAATTAACACAGTGTCCGGTTCTATGCCTAATTGCGCCAATGGCTGCCACCGCGGATCATCGGGCGCCATCGCCAATGTAGCCCTGAGCCGCACCTTGTCCGCAAATGGGCCGATGCGCTCAGCGGCCAACCGGGCACCAAAGGTGGCGGAGAGACTTTCCAGGAGTAGTGATTTTCCCGCCCCCGATTCGCCCGTAATCACCGTAAATCCATTGTCCAATGATAGTCGGGCTCGTTTAAACAAAGCAAAGTTTTCGACGTCAATGTGTTGAATCATGGGACACCCCTTAGTGACCCTTGCGCCATCCGCGCAAAACCTGAAAGAAACTCCACCCGGGACGGCGCACAAGGCGAACACTTTGCGGTGACGACACCACGACCACCTCATCACCGTCCTCGAGTGGATGCACTTCTTGTCCGTCAATGGTGACCAACGTGTCGCGATGAATGGTGCGAATGCGAATCCGGACTTCTTGATCGCGATGGATCACAATCGATCGATCAAAAAAGGAATGCGGGCAGATCGGCGTCACCACGGTCACGTCCAGCCCTGGCGTCAAAATCGGCCCCCCTGCGGACAATGAGTAGGCTGTTGAACCGGTGGGCGTGGCCACGATGAGGCCATCAGCCGGGTAGGTCGTCACATAGGCGCCGTCGACGAAGGTTTCCAGATGGATTAAACGGGCAAAGGGTCCTTTGGCCACCACCACATCATTCATCGCGTCAAATTCTGCTAAGATCTGACTTTCTCGCAGCACTGTCGCGTGCAGCAATCGTCTTTCATCCAGCACAAACTCGCCACTGAGCACCCAGGCCAGCGAGGCATACAGTTCTGGCACTTCGACCTCAGTCAAAAAACCCAGGTGACCCAAATTCACCCCTAAAATCGGGGCGTGAATATGGACTAATTGTTTGGCTGCCCTAAGCAGTGTGCCGTCGCCCCCGAGAACCACCGTACAGACAAAATCCATGTGCGCGATTTCATCCCAATAGCGACCACGCCCGGGCATGCCTACCGCATCGGCTAACTCTTCCGGCATGACCATGCTCACGCCGTGCAAGGAAAACCAGGCATCCAAACGGCCGACCAAGCCCCGCACTTGCTCTTTTTCAGGATTGGGCCAGACTAAGATATTAGGCATCTCGATCCCCCATTTGCCAGGCCTGGCTCACCACATCGTCAACGTTAAAGGGTATCTCATTCTCCCCTGCCCTACGCACCAAGTACAACAAAAATTCAATGTTGCCCTTGGGGCCTTTGATAGGCGACCAGGTGAGACCTTGTGGCGCATACCCCAGCTTTTGCGCATCATTCACCACACGAGATAACACTGCACGGTGAACAGCCGGATCGCGCACCACGCCATGCTTTCCCACCCATTGGGGCCCTGCTTCAAACTGCGGTTTGATTAAGGCCACCACCGTCCCCCCAGCCTTCAAACACGCCGCGAGCGGCGCCAGCAAGAGACGGACACTAATAAAAGAAGCGTCCACCGAGGCACCATCCAGCGCTTGGCTCCGCCTCAGCACTTCTAACGACAATTGACGCCCATTGGTGCGCTCCATCACCACCACTCGCGGATCCTGCCGAAGACGCCAGTCTAACTGGCCATACCCAACGTCAACCGCATAAACGCGCTCCACACCATGTTGCAACCAGCAGTCGGTGAAGCCTCCGGTGGACGCACCGACGTCGACCACTTCCCACCCCCGCGGTTGGATGGCAAAGACCTCCAACGCTCGCTCCAACTTCACGCCTCCGCGACTCACATAGCGGAGAGAATCGGCCACCGCCACCTGATCGGTATGGGCTAAAAGGCGCCCGCTCTTGGTCTCGACATGGCCGTTCACTCGCACGTGGCCAGCCAAAATCAACGCTTGGGCACGGCTGCGCGTGCTGGCCAGGCCATTGGTGACAAGCCATACGTCCAAGCGCGTGCGATCTTTAGTCATGAACCGTCGGCGTGCGCAAATCCTGAAGCCAAGCGCTGACTTTGCGCGTTAACCCCTCGGGGTCGAGCTCGTACATTGCCAAGTAATAATCGGGCGGGCCGTGGTCAATGAAGACGTCGGGCAATCCTTCCAAGCGCAGGGGAATACGCACGTTTTCCAACGCCATCCATTCCGCGACCGCCGATCCAAAGCCACCATGGATGGCGTGTTCCTCCAAGGTAATAATGGCCTGGGTTTCCGAGGCCACTTGGCGCAGCAACTCGTGGTCCAGGGGCTTGACGAACCGCGCGTTCACGACCCCCACATCATATCCTTGCCGGGCGAGTCTCTCCCGCGTCTCCAAGGCAATGTACACCATGGGTCCAAGGGCTACCAGGGTCGCGTCGCGCCCATGATGAAGCCACTCCCCGCGCCCCCAGGGGATCTCAGGAATCTCGTCCTCATAGGGTATGCCCCGCCCGGGACCGCGCGGGTAGCGAATGGCCACCGGGTTGGGCCGATCCAGCGCAGCCTTAATAAGGCTCCGAAGCTCCCCCTCGTCTTTACCCATCGCAATCTCTATCCGCGGCACGGTGCGCAAAAACGCAATGTCGTACACTCCTTGGTGGGTGGCACCGTCGCCGCCCACCAGCCCCGCTCGGTCGATCGCAAACAGGACTGGCAAGTTTTGGTGACTCACGTCATGCACAACCTGGTCATAAGCCCGCTGAAGAAACGTGCTGTACACCGCAAAGACTGGCCTGAGCCCCGCCAACGCTAAACCCGCCGCAAATGTCGCCGCATGTTGTTCAGCAATACCGACGTCAAAGTACCGATCGGGAAAATGCTTTTGAAAGTAATCCAGTTTCGTCCCGTCAGGCATGGCCGCCGTAATGGCCACAATCTCTTCGCGTTCTCGAGCCAACTGCACTAAGGTTTCGCTAAAGACTTGGCTGTACGTCGGGGGTTCGGTCTTCTTAATCATTTGCCCAGACGATACGTCAAACGGTCCCGGCCCATGAAACTGCACCGGACGCTCCTCGGCCGGGCGATACCCGCGCCCCTTTTGGGTAATCGCGTGAATCACCACCGGCCCGTCAAATTCCCGGGCGTTGCGCAAAACCACGATGAGGCTGCCCACATCATGTCCGTTCACCGGCCCAAAATACTTAAATCCCAGTTCCTCAAACACATTGCCTGGCAATACCGCGTGATGCAAGACATCTTTAATGCGTTCCCCAGCCCGACGCAAGGATCCGCCGAACACCGGGACGGACTCCAGCACAGCCTCGATGTCCTGCTTTAACCGGACATAACTCGGTGCCGTTCTTAAATTGGTTAAATATTGAGAAAACGCTCCCACGTTGGGGGCAATGGACATGGAATTGTCGTTCACCACGACCACTAAGCGCGTCTTTAAGTGGCCCAATTGATTCATGGCTTCCCAAGCCATGCCTGCCGTCAGCGCCCCATCGCCAATCAGGGCGGCCACCTCATACTGCGCCCCCTTCAGGTCCCGCGCTACCGCCAGGCCCAGAGCTCCCGACAGCGACGTGGCCGCGTGCCCCGCTTCCCAGACATCATATTCGCTTTCATGGCGTTTCAAAAATCCGGACAGTCCGCGCAGTTGCCGAATACTCGCAAAGGTCTCTTGACGACCGGTAATCAACTTATGGGCATACGCCTGGTGCCCAATGTCGAAAACCACCTTATCCCGCGGGGTATCGTAGACATAGTGCATCGCCAATACGAGCTCAACAGCCCCAAGGCTCGCTCCCACATGCCCTCCCGTGCGTGCGGTGGTCTCGACAATATATTCGCGAATCTCCTGGGCCAACTGCTCCAGTTGCGACACGCTGAGTCGGCGCAAATCCGCCGGAGACTCAATTGTCTTGAGCAAACTTCCCATCGTTTTCCCGCCTCTTCTATTTACCAGCTGCGGCGTTGAGCATAGGTCAGGATCCCTTTTAACGTCTCCAGCCGGGCTTGGTCCAGTTTGGCCAACGCCAGCCGGCTTTGCTCATCGACCAACACCCGCGCCTGATCCAACCCCACCAACCGCGGATACGTGGCCTTGCCCAATCCTGCGTCTGTCCCCGTCGCTTTGCCAAGCACAGCCGGGTCGCCGACTACATTCAAAATATCATCCACCATTTGAAAAGCCAACCCGAAGTGCTGCCCAAAGTGCCCTAACGCGTCAGCATCTCCCATCCGGCCAACGAGCAAAGCCGGCATCTTCACGCACGCCTCAAATAATGCCGCGGTCTTTTTTAAATGAATGTCTCGTAACGCCTCGACGCTAATCTCTTGATGTTCTGCCGCCAAATCACGCACTTGGCCGCGAATGAGTCCCTGGCGGCCCGCGGCCACCGCCAAACAGTGCGTTGCGCGGAGCACCGCCCCGGCCTCAAAGGCGGTTGTTGACAACTCGGCCATTTTGACAAAGGCCTCCGTTAAAAGCGCATCCCCGGCTAAAATAGCCATCGCCTCGCCAAACATCTTGTGAGAGGTGGGGCGCCCGCGGCGAAAATCGTCGTTATCCATGGCTGGCAAATCGTCGTGAATGAGAGAGTACGTGTGGACATATTCCACCGCCAACGCAACCGGTCTCAAGGGTTCCCAGGGAATCCCCACGTATTCCCCCGCCGCCAACACCAGTTGCGGTCTCAGGCGCTTACCCCCGGCGGTCAGCGAATACTGCATGGCTTCTTCCACGGACCCTGGTTGAACCTCCATCGAGGCCAGGTCCTGATCAATCCACTGGTCCACCTGCCGACGGGCCTGTTCCATCCATGTCCCAATATCCATAGCCATTACCCCTCGTGTTCCTGCGCTTCGGCCAATAGGCTTTCAGCCCTTAGCAGCAGCTGGTTGGCTCGTTCGCTGAGCCGCTTGCCCTCTTGATAAAGGCGCAAGCTTTCCCCTAAGGGAGCGCGCCCCGTCTCCAAGAGCTTCACAATTTCCTCCAGCCGCGCCATGATGGCTTCGTATTGGTCTAACTCCGCATCCTCAGTCATGCTCATCCCCCTCCGACCCCACGAGTTGCATCGTGGCGGATCCGTCATTCCAATGCACGCGGTACCGTTGATCAGGGGCCAGCATGCGCCGCGTCACTAATTGCCCGTCCGCACGCGTGACGTACGCGTACCCGCGCACCAAGGGCAGCGTCGGATCCAACAATGTCAAACGCTCGCTGACCTGAGTCAATTGATGGCGCCACTCAGCCCACCGCCGCTCAAAGGCCCGGTCGCGCCGCTCCTCGAGGCGGTCTAATTGATGGCGATACTCGCGAAACAGCGAGCCCGGATGGGCCAACAACCCATGGTCGACCCACCCGGCGAGTCGGTCGCGTTCCCACTGTAAGCGGTGGGCCAGCGCTTGGTCCAACCGATCGCGTAACGATCGATGCCACCGCAAAAGCTCGCGCAACTCTGGCACGGCGAGCTCGGCCGCCGCCGACGGGGTTGGCGCCCGCACATCCGCGACTAAATCGACCAGCGTGGTGTCAATTTCATGCCCTACCGCGGAAATCACCGGCACCGGACACTGAAACACCGCCCGCACCACGAACTCATCATTAAAAGCCGCCAAATCTTCCTTGGCCCCTCCCCCCCGGCCAATAATCACCACATCCGCGACCTCCGGATCAATCGCGGCTAAGGCGGCCACCAAGCTTTGTGGGGCCTCACGCCCCTGCACCGTCACCGGGAACAGCCGCACGGGCATCGTGGGGTAGCGGCGTCGAATCACGGTCTCGATGTCGTGCCTCGCGGCGCCATTGGCCGAGGTAATGACCGCGACTCGGCGCGGCACCCGCGGCAAGGGCCGTTTGGGGCGCGAGAATAAGCCCTCTTCGTATAACCGCTGTTTTAACATCTCGAGTTGCCGGTATTGCCAGCCTGCCCCGAGTTCCGTGACCCGCGTCACGTATAACTGCGTCTGGCCATCGCGTTCGAAAACCCCGAGACGGCCATAAACCAGGACTTGCTGCCCATCCGTTAGCGGCGCCGTCAGCGTTTCCGCATCGCGGCGAAACATCACCGCCCGGATTTGCGCCCCCTCGTCTTTGAGGGTAAAGTACCAATGACCTGACGTGTGATGCTTCACCCCGCTCAGTTCCCCCACGACGGTTAACCGCTGCCATTCGGCGACCCCTTCGATGACTCGGCGAATGTTGGCCACGAGTTCACTGACGGTTATCGGCTTCATCATTGCGCCACCTGAGACGCATACGCTTGCCAGGTATTCTGTAACAAGGCCGCAATGGTCATCGGGCCCACGCCCCCAGGCACCGGCGTCAGCGCGCCCGCATAGCCGTCCATCTCGTCCGCGGCCACATCACCGCACAACCCTTCGGGCAAGCGATGAATGCCCACGTCGACGACAATGGCACCGGGCCGGATCCATTCTCGCGTGACCAGGCGCGGCCTGCCGGCGGCGACAATCACGAGATCGGCCGTGCGGCAAAGTTCCTTCGGATTTTGGGTGTGTGAATGAATCATGGTCACCGTCGCCTGCTGCTGCATGAGCATCAAGCTGATCGGCAGTCCCACTAAAGTGCTCCGGCCAATCACGGCCGCGCGCCGCCCCTCCAGATTTACCCCGTAATGCTTCAGCAACGCGATAATCCCGCTCGGGGTGCAGGGTCTTAAACCCGGCTGATTTTTCATGAGCGCTCCCTGATTGACGCGCGTTAATCCGTCAACATCTTTGAGGGGATCAATGGCTTCAATGACTGGCTCGCGCCCAATATGATTGGGTAACGGTAATTGCACGAGAATGCCATGGACGTTAGGCTGATGATTCAATGTCTTGACGAGGTCAACCACCTCGTCCGTGGTCACGCTCGCGTTTAACCGGTATTCCCACGACTGCATGCCGACCGCTTCGGCCGCCTTGCGCTTTTGGCGGACGTAAATATCGGAAGCCGGATCGTCGCCCACCAAGATGACAGCCAGGCCTGGCGGCGTCGTGCGCTGCAACACCTGCTGACGAATCGTGGTTGCGAGTTGTTCGCGCATCTGAGTCGCCACGGCCCGTCCATCAAAATAACGCGTCTCCATGATTTGCTTGCGCTGCCCGCTTTCCCCGAATCCCATCGGGTCGCCAGGCACCGCCTCCTCCTTTCGATGTTCCGTCGCATCGGCATCCACGTGACACCGCGTCAGCTTCGGGTGCTGGATGCGTCACGATTTCCCCTGAGTGGCTGCGTGCCACGCATCCAGCCCTACATACGCGACCCCTATGGCGTTATCCCGGCTCCATCCCGGATCGGCATACCATAACCGGTAGCCATAAGGCTCTAGGCACGCCCGAAGCTGCCGGCGAATATGGGTGTTGGCAGCGACCCCTCCCACAACCAACACATCTTGGGGCTCCGCCGCCTTGGCAATCAAGGCAGCCAAGCTCCGGGCGATAGCCTCCATCACCCCTTTGGCGACGTGACCAGCTTCGACCCCTTGTTGCACGGCCCGCCGAGCCGCCGTCTCGGGTCCCGAAAAACTTGTCCACCAAAGACCGTCATGCCACCGAGGCCGGCTCCAGGGAATGGGATGGGCAAGATCCGTGCTTTCTGCCAGTTCATCGAGAAAGGGCCCCGCAGGAAAGGGCAAGCCTAATAACACCCCAACGCGGTCGACAAATTGCCCGGCATACAGATCGTCGCTGGCCCCAAGCCGATGCAGTGAGAACCGCCACCCCTCCACAGCCACAGACAGCAACTCCGTGGTTCCCCCGGAAATGTGCAGTGCGAGAAACCGTGCGATGTCGTGCGGCATTTGGGCTCCCACCATCCCGGCGCGAATGTGACCTTCCTGATGGGTCGTAGTCCAAAGAGGGACGTCGTTGATCGTCGCGATGCTGCGCGCGGCCAGCTCTCCTGCTAAAAATGGCGGCAAGTAGGAGTCTGCCGCCGGCCGCGGCGCGACCGACACGGCAACACCTCCGAGCTCCCCGGGTGGTTTTGTAGACATGAGCCCGGCTAACAAGCCAGGAAGGACTTTAAGGTGTTGAAATAACGCCTCACTAGGCCTGAGCCCTCGTGTCCCGGGAGGCACCGTCAAAAGCTGACGCGCCTCGCGCACAACGCCGGAAGGTGAAACCCATGCCACCGACGTCGTATACGCGCTGGTATCAATTCCCAACACCCACGCTTGGCTATTGCGGTCGATCGCGATCACCATCCGGACGCAGTTGCTGAGCAATGGTGCCCAGAACCCCATTGACAAACCGCTTGGCTTCATCCGTGCTATACACTTGCGCCAACTCCAACGCCTCGTCAATGATAACAGAAACCGGCAGGTCCGGTTCGCAGGCCATCTCGTAACACGCGAGACGCAAAATATTCCGGTCAATCGGGGGCATGCGCTCTAAACGCCATCCCCGAGCGGCTGCCCGGATCCATTCATCAATCCTAGCTTGTTCGGCAATTGTGCCTTCGACCAAGCTGCGCGCGTACTGACCATCTTCCAGCGATGCCCCCTTAAGGCTCCGATCTAAGACCTCGCCGACTGACGAGGGGGCCAAATCGTGTTCAAATAACACGCGCAGGGCCAACTCACGAGCATGATGACGCGCCACGTCACCCCTCCCTCTGGCGGCACCTACGGACTTGAGGACATGTCGTGGCTCGTCGGGTCCTCAAAGGGTAGCGCCACTCCCTGGATATGGATGTCCACCGACTGGACTCTCAGCCCCGTAATCTCTTCCACCCGGTGTTTGACCGCATCTTGTACCTTTTGGGCCACTTCCGGAATGCGCACGCCATACTCCACTAGAAGATACAGCGATAACTGGACGGTGCGGTCCTGAACCTCTACCCGCACAGGCCGATTCACACGGCGGGTCCAGACCTCCCCTCGGGTCGATGACGTATGGCCAACCGTAAAGTCGCAGACGCCGTTGACCTCTCGCGCAGCTAGGAGCGCAATGTCCCCTATGACATCATTGGCTAGCTGCACCACGGGCACCGGCGGCACTTCGCCGCGTCGGGTCTCTTCCATCCAGGATACCTCCTTGACAGCGTTTTCACACCGACTTAGGCCCCTTTAAACCGTTCGGCCAGGAAATTAATGTGGATATCCCCCGCCTGAAACGCCGGATCCGCCATGAGGGCCCGATGCATCCCAATCGTGGTCTTCACTCCGTCGACTTCAAATTCAGCGAGGGCCCGGCTCATGCGCTGAATGGCCTCACGCCGGTCACGGCCCCAGGTGACCACTTTCGCCAGCAGCGAATCGTAAAACGGTTGCACCGTGTACCCTTCTTGCGCTGCCCCGTCAACGCGAACCCACGGTCCGGCCGGCTCGCGCCACCGCGTCACCTTGCCAGGGCTGGGACGAAACTGCATATCCGGATCCTCGGCATTGATGCGGCATTCAATGCTCCATCCGTTAAGTGCGACATCCTCCTGACGCACGCTGAGCGGTAAACCCGCCGCGACTTGAATTTGCTCTTTGACAATGTCAATGCCGGTGATGAGCTCGGTACACGGATGCTCCACCTGCACGCGCGTATTCATCTCCATAAAATAAAACTCACCGCTCTGATCGAGCAAAAATTCTAGAGTCCCGGCGCTGCGATAATTGACAGCCTGAGCCGCCCGCACCGCAGCTTCACTCATCCGCGCTCTGAGGGCAGGGGTCATCGCCACCGAGGGCGCTTCCTCCAACACCTTTTGTCGACGGCGCTGCAGGGAGCTTTCGCGCTCCCCGAGAGTTATGACGTGGCCTTGGGCATCCGCCAGCACTTGAATTTCTATGTGGCGCGGGTTCATAAGATATTTTTCCAAATACACATCGCCCTGCCCAAACGCCGACTGAGCCTCCCGACTGGCCCGTTCTAGCGCCTCTGCCAAGGCGTCCGGGGATTCCACAATGCGAATCCCCCGACCCCCACCCCCAAACGAGGCTTTGACCAGGATGGGGTAGCCAATATCATTCGCTACGCGTTCGGCCTCCGCAAGGTCCGTCACCGTGCCGTCAGTACCCGGCACCACCGGCACCCCGGCTTGTTGCATCAAGCGGCGCGCTTCCGCCTTGATCCCCATTTTCTGGATCGCGTCGGCAGATGGCCCGATAAAGATGAGGCCCCAGGTTTCGCACACGCGCGCAAAATGATCGTTTTCTGATAAAAAGCCATAGCCTGGGTGGATCGCATCTGCGCCCGTGTGCACCGCCGCGTTAATAATATTGGGGATGTGCAGGTAACTGAGCGTGGACTGCGCCGGCCCAATGAAGAACGCCTCGTCGGCATACTGCACATGCGGCGCATCCTTGTCCACCTCGGAATACACAGCCACCGTTTTGATGCCCAGATCGCGTGCAGCCCGCATGACTCGGATAGCGATTTCCCCGCGATTGGCGACCAAGATTTTCTTGAACAGAGGCACCTCTCCCTTCTCTCCATGATTAATAGACCATAAGCCAAGCACGATGTCTAGGGGACGGCGAGCCGTCCCCGGGCGTTACGATTTGGGCAAAATCACCACATCCTGAGGCGGTAAACCCGTCACGCTGGTGGCCGTATTGGCAATTTGGGCCACATCTTGCGTCGTGAGTTTGTTGGCTGCCACCAGAATGACCACTTGATTCGCAGTCACGGTAGCGGCCGACAGAGGGAATCCACGGCCTGCTAAGAGCCCTTCAATGCGCGTTTCCGCCTTCAACTCCTGGGTATCTTCAACCATCGTGCGGGCTGCCTCATCGCGAGCGCTTTTGGAAATGCCGGGATTTTTGGTCAAGGCTTCCAGCGTCGCGATTTCCTTTGACATCAGTTGGTCTCGGCGCATGCGGAAGTTGACAAAGTAGTTTTCCAACTGTACAAGCCGGTTTTGAGCCCGAGCCTGGACACTGAGATGGCTAACGGTCGAAACGCTGGCCTCGGGACTAGTGCGGTGATAGACCACATATCCCAACAAGACTGCCAGGACCGTAACAAATGCCGCGAATCGAATCAATTGGGGTCGCTGCATGACATCGTCCTCCTTTTTCCCATGTGACGGGGCCGCATCGTCGGTGTTAATTCGGCAACACCAACACCTGATAGGGCTGGATTTGCAACAAGGTTTGGACCGCTTGCGATAGCTCCGCGCGGATAAAGGGGCGAGTGGCTGACGGCGTCACCACCACAACCCCTCCCACAGAGGGCCCAATTTGATCAAAGGGCACCACGGTTTGACCATTATTGGTCGAAACCACCACCGGTTCAGTGCCGGTACCGACGCCTGAGCTATCGACGTACTGAGACTGGATGCTGCGCGTTAAGGTCACCGCCACGGAAACCTGAGTGACACCCGGGATTTTTTGCAAAATGCGGGTGATTTGACCCGCAATTTCTTGTTCTTGCCGTTCCAGCGGCGTGGACGGCTGTGCTTGGGCCGCAGGCTTCGCTGGAGGCGGCGAGGGGCGCGGAATGCCAAAACTTCCAAAGGTCAAGAGCAGCACCCCCGCCAAGCCCACCATCACCAATCGGACCAATGTCTTGCGATCCTGACTGATAAACTGATTCCACCATTCACGGAAGTTGCTTGACATACGGTTCCTCCTAACCGTTACCCCTTGATGTGCACCACATTGATCGTCACCGGTGACGACCGCCCCATGGTTACCGTCAACGCTGCGTGGACGTACTGTCGTAACTCATGGATGGGGACAGGACCTGAAATCGTCACCTCGGCCACGATCCCTCCGTTATCCGCGGGCACCAATTGGCAATCGACGACGTGAGGCATGCTCATGACGATAGCCTGAGCTTGATGGAGCTCTTCGCTTTCCACAACGGTGTCAAACCCACTGGCGCTATTCGTATAGCCTGTGATAACCGGGGCGTGAAAGGATGCGTCCAACCCTTGTAGCCATTGCCACAGGGGCAGCATCATCACCGCCAAAATTGTGAGGCCCACCACCAACCCTCCATAGCGTTTGAGGTCGCCCTTGGGCAAGGCAAAGTCCACCAAATTGCCCAACATCACCACCACAATGAGCACGCGCAACCATTCGCCGATGGTATTCATTTAGAGCTGCACCCCGTTAGTGGTCCCCACCATCACTGTCACTACTAAAAAGAACATCAATGCCACCGCACCGGCCACCGCGATGAGCCAACCTAAGGCACTAGCCATGAGATTTAAGGCCTCGGCCACGCTAGGGACCCCAAGAGGTTCGGAGGCGGCAGCACCAACGCGATAAAGCAACATCATCGCGAACAACTTAACCAGGGGAAAGGTGACAAGCACCGCAATCCCGAGGGCGCCGTAGACCGAGACGGCGTTCTTCAACAAGAGCGACGACCCTAAGACGGCTTCCATGGCATCAGAAAACATCTTGCCGATGACCGGCACAAAGGTGTTGGCAAGAAACTTGCCCGTCCTTAGTGCAACCCCGTCCGCCACCGCCCCCGCCGCCCCTTCGACCGCCATCACGCCTAAAAACAAGGTCATCAATCCCCCTAAAAGGGTGAGTCCCACCTGGCGAAAGAGGCCAGCGAGCGTCTTCAAGGAAAATTTAGGAAGCCAGACGCCTACCAGTTCAACCAATGTGGCCATGAGCACCAACGGCAACACCCACCGTTTGGTCAACACCGCTACTAAGTTCGTCACCAGAATCATTAACGGGTGGAAAATACCGGCCGACGCGACCGCCCCGCTGCCCGCCACCAAAACCATGAGCAGTGGGATGAGAGATTCCATAAAGTGCACTAAATGGCCGACAATGGTCTCCACCAGTCCTACCGCCACCTGAAAGGAATGCAGCGCCACCAAAATGAGGGCGGACACCACAACGATTTGCGCAATCGAGGCCAAGCTGTGGTCCTGCCCCTCGAAGGCGTCGGCCAATCGCGCAAGCAGCGCCGCCAATACTGTAAGAAGAAAGATGACGCCTAAGATCCGTGCTTCGACCATCACATCGCCGACAATTGTGCGCCCCACTTCCGCTAGCAATGCCATTGGATTAAATGGCATCTGGTGAGCCAAAATACGCGAGACGATTTGTTGAACCGTGGGCAGAGCCGGGCCGCCGGTTGGTTGCATCATGCGGGCAATTTCTTGTTCCAGGATCGATGTGTTCAACGATTGCAGCTGTTGGTTTACCAATCCCGATACGCTATCGGCATAAGCGACAGGACCAGACATCGCTAGAGGGATGACAACGCCGACGGCTAACCATCGTTTGAACATCGTAGGCGGCCTCCCCTCTCAAGAGGGAATCATTTTCAACACGGTTTCGGTAATACTCGCAATCAAGGGGATGGCTAACAGCAAAATGGCGATCTTGCCCGCCAGTTCGACACGGGTCCCGATATTGGCTTCCCCTGAATCTGTCGCCAGTTGGGCGACAAAGACCGTGAGATAGCTAATGCCCACCACTTTCAGCAAGAGAGTCAGATAGGCAACAGGGATACGAGCCAACTCTGACAAGTGCACCAAATCGGCGACGACCCGACCCATATCCGGCACGATGAACATCAGTAGCCCGACAGCCAAGGCGATGCGCAGGACAAGGGTCAGCGCGCGGTTTTCCTCGCGAAGGACCAACAACACCACCAACCCGACGAGCCCCAGGCCCACGACGCGCATGAGACCAAGCATAGCGCTCCCCCTAGAGGTTGAACATGGTTTTGACGGACTGAAACAGCTGGGCCACTTCGCTAAGCACGAGTAAAAAGCCAATGGCCAGCCCTGCCAATGCCACCAACTGTCCCCACTCTTTTCGCTCAAGCCTCTCGAGCACGCTATAAGCGACGGTCACTAAAATACCAATGCCCGCCAACTTAAAGATGAGGTCCACGCCCGCCATAGCCTCACTCCTTGTCACAACAAGACGATTGCCAGCATGATTCCTACGGCGGTTAATAACGCAGGTCCGAGACGCCCTTCGTGCACACGTTGCCAACGCGCCTCACGAATCAATCGGTCTAATTCTTGCTCGGCTGCCCGTAAGTGTTCGTGCTGATGGGCAATATCTGAACGGCCCAACACGCGTCCAAGATCCTCGAGCACCGCCCGATCTTCTGCCCATAGGGCGGGTACGCGATCCAGAAGGCGACGCCAGGCCATAAAAAACTCCTCATCGCGGTTTTGTAATTCACTGATGAGGTGGGCAACCACACTTGTCAGGCGCGGCGATCCACGGGCAGCTTCACCGAGTGCAGCGCTTAGAGGCAAGCGTTTCCACTCGATGAGCGTCATCAACCGTTTGAGAAGGCGCTGCCATTCTTCTAGTGTCCCCACTCGCTCCGCATACGGACGGGCGCTCAATCGCCCCAATCCCGCGGTCGATCCTATCACCAGAAGGCTACCGGCCAGTTTGAGCCAAATCATGATGGCCTCAGGTCTCCCCACCACAAAATCTCGGTGATGGTCCCGGCCAGAGGCTGCGGGGACAGAAAAACCACCACGTCGAAGGCTCCCCCAGACATTAAGGCGCGCAGGTCCTCGCGCCGCGTCAACTCCTCAAGGGACCCGGCGTGTACCGTGGCGATGACCTCAACGCCCGAATATCGGGCTTGCCACACAGCCGTATAGTCAGCGGCAGCTCCGAGCTCATCCACAGCAATCACATCCGGCCCCAGGGTTCTGAGCGCGACCTCAATGCCGGCGGGCTTAGGCCAACCGTCCAACACGTCGGTGTGATACCCAAGATCGAAACCGAAGCCGGAGGCGCCGGCCCCCCCGAAACCGGCGATCTCCGACCGCTCATCAATAACGACCACACGCCTCCCGTCATCGCCTAGCACGCGCACCAAGTCCCGCAATAGCGTTGTTTTTCCTCCGCGCGGTGGCGACACGATGAGGCACGAGCCCATCCGCCGGTCGCCGGCCGTCAAGCGCCGGTAAAGCTGCTCACCGGGCCCTTGAACAGCCCGCGCAACGCGTATATTGAGGCTCGTCACCTGGCGCACGGTTGTCACCTGACCGCCGTCGTTCACCGCGCGGCCCGCAATGCCGACTCGATGTCCGCCAGGCAGGGTCAAATATCCTTGCCGCAGTTCCTCAGTCCGCGAGTATACCGAGTGATCGGTTAAAATACTGACAATGCGATCAAGCTCTGCTGGCAACACGCGATCCGGAACCAACGCGTGACGGAGCGGCTGATTCCATCCGGCACCGTACAGATGCACGGGCCGACCAATCCGAAAGCGAATTTCTTCCAGGGTGGTGTCGTGATGCCGCAGAACCTCATCCAAAGCCGTACGCCAAGGATTTGGTAAATAGTGCCACGGATCCATCTTACACCTCCTGACCCCGGGACCTCGTCCCAGTTGCTTAATATCTATGGGACAGGTCACCGCCTTAGACCGTCGCCATACAGGAAATTTGAGCATCCGCGTCCCCTAGGTTAGAGCAGCACCGTAGTCGCTGACGACCAGCGATGCTCTTACGGGCCCACGAAAACCACGAGTCACTGGCGGAAAGCTTCGCCGCCCATGGGGGTGCCAGGGCGTCGTCTTCGCGATGCAAGGGGGTGTCGCTTCGTCTCTGACAGGCGTAACTGTCCCGCCAATGCCGGGGTTGCTCGACACCGTCGGCCTCGTGACCGAAACCGTCGCCATAGGTAGGGAGTTGCGGTTGCCAACCGTTTCAAATTTTTTGCCGCGTTGTGATCGCGACCATGCGTCACGCCACAGGCGGGGCAGGTCCAACGCCGTTCTTTAAGGTTACGTCTTTGTAGAGATACCCACAGCCTGGGGTCGAGCACAGCTTGCTACTCGGAAACCCCCGATCCGCCTCGACCAACCACGTGCCGTAGCGCTCCGCTTTATATTTCAACATCTCGAAAAACTGGCCAAAGCCTTGAGCCCCCATCACCTGAGCGAATCGCGGATTCTGCATCATGCCTTGGACGGATAACGTCTCAATCCTTATCGCTTGGTTTTCGCGATAGAGCCGTGTTGACATTTTGTGCAAGAAATCCTGGCGAATGTTTGCCACCCAGGCCTCAAGGCTGCCTGAAGGCCGGAGCTTGCGCCGCCTGGCTATGGCGTCATGGCACGGTTGGCCAGCCTCACACAAAAGAGGACCCAATTGCCGTTACTGCATGTCAGTGTTAGGCTACCGATGAAGCACACGCGTGTAAAGCGTCATGATGACACGGCCACGGTGAACCAGCCCTCAGGGAGTACTTAGAAATTGCTGGCGCTACAGATCTAACCGACGGATGGTCAGAAGCCCAACTAGCACCGCGGCTCCTGCCCAGGCGCCGGTTACGACAAGTCCGGTCTCCAAAGTAAAAGCGGCGACCTGGTATTGTAGCGCTAACTGACCGGTCCAGGCCGCCACCAGCGGCAGGTAGACCGCCGGATCAATGACGGTGAGCCAGGACGCGCTATGCGCCACAACGGGTGCGAGAACACCGCTGAGGATGATAGCCACGCTCACACTGAGGGCCAGCACTGTGGAGCGCGTGACCAGGGAGAGCGTCACAAAGAGCGTGACAAGGGACCCAACGGTGATCATTGAAAGGCCTAACGCCACCAGGTCATAAAGCCATTGGGGAATCGTGTGGAATGGCTGAATCGTCGGCATGAGTTGCGGAACGTGAGGAAAGGATGCCACATGCACACCCACCAACACGGGAACGTCGGGCTTCCCCATGCCCATCAAGATGCTGCCCACCACAAAAAAGCCCAAAGCCGCTGCAAGCATGAAGGCCCAGGTGACGGTTAGCGCCGCGGCCAGTTTGCTCCCGTACACCACCATGCGCCGCGGAGCGTTCAGGAGCAATGGCCCCCAGGTTCTGCCCTCGAATTCCGCCGACACCCGATCACTAGCCAGTCCAGCAGCCACCAAGCCAAAGATGAGCATGGCCGCACTCGCAAAGACCGCACCCGGAAGCGTCCATCCGTCGGCGAGGGAGGGATTGTCATAAGTGATCCCGTGATGCACCAGCGCCCGGGATAACGCCAGTTGCTCGAGCGTGCTCCCCCGCTGAGCCATCGGTTCGCGACGAAGCTGCACCGTGAGCGCGCGGATCTGCTGCACCTCGTTAATGCCTGTCCCCTCTTTTTGCATCTGCTGCAACACACTGTCCTGGGCTCGTATCTGCGACGCGATCTGGGCTTTGGCGCCTCCCGACGCTGTTTTCAGCTGATGGCGGAGCTGCCGAAGTTGCCCTTTGACGACAACCAGACTTTGTTGGACGCTGTCTTGGGCCTGTTGTTGGCTGCGATACGTCAGCCACGCCCCTCCCACGACAATGACCAGGAGTGCGATCATGAGCGTACGCCCGCGTTGTGCCCAGAGTTTTTCCAACTCGTTGCGGAACAACGGACCCAATAGCGGACGATGAGACTCAAGCACCGGAGGACACCTCCTCTCTGTGGGCCGGTATGCGATCAAGATATTGGCGTTCTAAATCGTGCGCATAGGGATGGACCGCCAGCAAGTCCACGCCGTCATTCACCAACTCGCGAATCAGCGTCGCCATCTCTTCCGATCGCTCCAACGGCACAACAACCCCGCCGTCGTCCAATGGCTCTGCTGCCAGTTGGCGCGATTGGCACCAGGTGAGAAGGCGCTGAGAGTCGGCGGCACGGACGTAGGCTCTAGCCTCCGGCGCCTCGTGGCGGTCAACGACACCGACGACGCGCCCCCGATTGATAAACACAAGACGCGTAGCCAACTGCTCAACTTCCGAGAGGATATGACTCGACAAGAGAATCGTAACGCCCTCGTGGGCCAAATCCAACAAATGCAGGCGGAAGTCCCTGATGCCCGCAGGGTCGAGCCCATTCATGGGTTCATCCAAAATGAGAATCGACGGATCTTGTATCATCGCGATGGCCAGCGCTAGCCGCTGGCGCATCCCCAGCGAATAGCCTTTAACCCGACGTCGGGCTACCTCGGCCAGACCTACCTTAGCCAAACGGTCACCGATCACCCCCGGGTCGCGGGGTAGTCCGCGCACCCGCAGGACTTGCCGGAGATTTTGCTCGCCCGTCAAGTAGGGGTAGAAATGAGATTCTTCGATAATTGCCCCAACCCCGTTGAGTGCCGCTACGGGATTCTCTTGAAGGTCGACCCCCTGGATGACAATCCGCCCCGAGGTGGGCGCGACCAGACCCAGGAGTAAGCGCAGGGTCGTGGTTTTCCCAGCCCCATTAGGTCCTAGAAAGCCGCAAATTTCCCCGCGCCGCACCTGCAAGGACAGGTCATCGACGGCCACTACCGACCTGTAACGCTTGGTCACCGCCTGGCAGTCAATCATGATATCCGCTTGATTCACGAGTTCATCCGTCATGCGTTCATCTCCTCGAATCGTCGGTGTCTTTTCAGTCTCGATTACGCCGAATCCCGGGACCACCCAACCCGGGTCAGGATCCATCGCCACAGCCACCACAAAAGAATAGCAAGGGCTAGCGTACGCGCGTACAGCCCCGGCTCCGTGCCTCCGCCGAGTCCCCAGATTCGCCCTATAGTAGCAAACACAAAACCGCTGACAAGAGCCAGGAGCGCGTACACCCCGTTCCACAAGCCTGGAAAACATAGCGGCGCCTGAAGGCGCTCAAAGGGGACGCGATCCCACCAGCTAAAAGCAGCCCAGGCCCCGGCAACCGCCCAGAGCGCAAAATATCCGGCGTAGAGGAGCGCCTGCCCATTGGCCGGGTAAAAGTTCACCAGCGGGGAGAACCAGCGAATGTGCGTCACGGTAGCAGTCATGGCAGCGGCTTCGGGCATTGTCATGCGGGCCGCATATGTCAAATTGACGACCACGGTCGCGACCACGCGGGGAACCAGCAACCATAGCGTGGTCGTCAGCGCCACGAAAAAGGGGCTGCCCATCACGGCACTCCAAGCCAATGTCAGCGTGAAGACGCATGCGGATGCCATTAACGTCAGGATGGCGCCAGAGGCCAGCGGGCCAATCAGGCGAGCCTGGCCTACACTGATCGCGATTACCGTCCAAAGGAGAAACAACAACCCCTGGGCCGCCGTGACTATCTGAAACCCCATGAAGAGCTTGCCGGCCATCAGCGCACGGCGCGACAGCGGACCCTCCAAGGCCGCCTCGAGCCCGTCTCGTCGGCGATCGTTCCAAAAGACGCCCAGTCCCAGGACACCAGCCAGCAAAATTCCCCAAGTGACCGAGGCACCGCCCGCACCGTGGGCGTTACTCACCACAAACGCGGTCAACAATTGGCGGATAAAGCGGTGGGGTACCGTAAACGGAGACCACAGCACCGGCGCGCTCGGTAAAATCGTTAACAGTCCGGCAACCAGGTAAAGAGCCCGGTTCATGCGCCACTCCCGGTAGTAAACGGCCTTCATGGCATCCTTAGGCATGCCAAGCCACTGCATCACGTGTATATCCCTCCCGCTTGAGTACCATGCGAAAGATTTCCGTCAAATCAACATCCACCGGCTCGACGATGAGCGCTCCCGCCTGGCGCAAGCGCTCGCTCCAGCGGTCCAGGGGGCCTTCGACGGTCACTAATCCGACATGCCCGCGCCAGTCGACGTCAATGACCTCCGGATGCTGCAAAACGGCCGGCATCCACTCGGGTCCAGCCACCACCTGAACCCGCTGCACGCGGTCTTTTAAGCGCTCGAGGTCTTCGGTTAGCAGCATGCGCCCCCGGTAGACGATGGACACCGCGTCGGCAATGCGCTCCACGTCATCCAGCGTATGGGTGGCCAGAACCAGGGTCGTCCCTTGAGCAGCTACCCAATCTAGCAAGAGGGCTATAACCTGGTGTTTGACCACCACATCCATGCCGTTTAAGGCTTCGTCGAGCAGTAGCAGGTCGGGCCGTGCGGCGAGGGCCGCCGCAATTTTGAAACTGGCCTGGGCCCCTGTCGACAGATTGCGAAGGCGCACTGCCGGGTCAATCTCCAGAGCGGTCATTAAACGCGTCGCCACATCCTCGTCCCAACGCGAATAGAGAAGACTCAAGTAGCGCAGCCAGTCGCGCACGGTCAGGTTGCGCGGCAACGCTTGGTGACTGGCTACATAGACCACCTGTTGGCGCAGCCGAGCGTTTCCTGGGCCCGCCAGGTCCCCGAGGACGGTGACGCGGCCCTGGTCGGGCCGCAAAATGCCCAATACGAGGCGCAACAGCGTGGTTTTGCCGGCCCCGTTAGCACCGATCAGCCCGTGAATGCGGCCCGCTTCTACCGTCCAATGAATTTCGTCTAATGCCACGCGCCCCTGAAAGTGCTTGGTGACCCCTTGGCAGGAGACAGCCACACTCATTTCCCGTCCCGTCCTTTCTCGCGATCCCATTCAGCAATCGTGTGTTGCACGAAGCTCAGGAGGTCGTCATGACTCATTTGCAGGTGTTGGGCCTCAATCCATACCTGTTTGATTAACTCTTGCATGGCGGCTAGGCGCCGTGCATGGTCTTTTTTGGCGCCGAGCGCGGCGACAAAGGTGCCCCGCCCACGGATGACTTCAATCACCCCAGCCCGTTCAAGTTCTTGATACGCTTTGGCCACCGTATTAGGATTTAAGGTCATCGACGCTGCGAGTTCGCGCACCGATGGGAGACGTTCGCCCTCCTCGAGCACTTTCTTGGCCACCGCCTCTTTGACGGCATCGACGATTTGTTGGTATAGCGGTTTGGACCGGCGCGGATCGACGCGAAGCCACATGACGCTCTCCTTGTTTGTCGTGTACTATTACACCTAATACAGTTGAGACAGTGATAGCATAACGGGCTACCTGTTACCCGTCAAGCCTGTCTTTTAAAGTTTTGCTTCTGCTTCAGCTGCATGATCACACCCCCGCGCCTTGCGCCGCAGGCCAAGAGAAGGCGGGCAGTGGCGGACAATAGAAACCACCACGCCACGTGGGGATCATTCTCAATGACGGCAAGGACCAGAACAACGCGACGCGCATCTCGGCCCCAAAAGGGCGAGGTGCGCGTCACAAATGACAGGATGAATAGAGCATGCCGCCCTGTGCATTGCGCAATCGGGCTTTCTTAAATCCTCACAGGACGGGCGTCGTGTCATGAGGCCGGGACAGTCCGCACGCGCTAAGAGCGTCTCAAAACGCCCCGATCCGTCCGCCCCGGATTGTTGAGTCATCCCTGGATGTGCGGGGCATAAGATATTTTGGCTCCCCGACTCCCAGGCGAACCGGCCAACTCATCGGGTAAACGCGACAGGAGTCCTAGTCAAACGCTTCCCCCTCTCGTTCGCGCGACGACTCGTCCTCCTCGTCAACGATCAGGTAATCTTCGTCCGAGTCAAAGACCACGTTTCCACAGTGCGGGCAGGTTAGTTGAATGCCATCTTGACTGAAGAGGGCTTCATTGTAGGAGGCTTCAAGCTCGCATACTGGGCACTCCAACTCGATATACGATATGGGAGCATCTTTGGCCCCATTTAACGGGACGCGTTCCGTGTCGTCATCGTGAAGATACACGTCTTCTTCCAGCGACATGAGGTCGGAATCAATCTCCTCCACATATTGCTCCAGTTCTCGCTGATTCTGCTGCACCTCTTCCACGTTCAATGTCAGCTCCCGCAACACGTCCACTACGTCAGCCATTATCTGGCCTTCACGGCCCCGCTCACGCAGATCGATGCGCTCCGCCAAGTTGGCGAGTTGGGAAACGCGACGCCGCAGTTCTGCCACATGACCACCTCCTTAGCCGTTACACCCCCTAACCTAACCACTTTGCCGTGTTTCATGCATTGCATCGCGGTCATGGCTTCAGGCGTCCCACGGGTGTGGGTGGCTCGCACATGATGCGGCGCTCGCACGCATCTCCAATGATTAGGCGCGACCAATATATTGCCCAGTACGGGTATCGACGGTAATGAGCGTGCCTTCTTCAATAAACAGCGGCACTTTAATCACGGCGCCGGTTTCTAACTTCGCCGGTTTGGTGCCGCCTGTCGCCGTGTCACCCTTAAACCCAGGGTCGGTTTCCACCACCAACAAATCGACACTGTTGGGCAGTTCCACGCCAATGCTGGTTCCTTTAAAAAGCACCACATGACACAACATATTTTCCTTGAGAAAACGGACGCCGTCGCCAATCTCTTCCTGCGAAATGGTCATTTGCTCAAAGGTTTCGGTGTCCATGAAGGTGTAGTCGTTTCCGCTACTGTACAGAAATTGCATTTCTCGCTTTTCCACACGAGCCAGCGGCACACGCTCCCCGGCATTAAACGTGCGTTCCACAACGCCGCCGGTCTGCAGATTTTTCAGTTTGGTGCGCACAAATGGCGACCCTTTGCCGGGTTTGACATGTTGAAACTCGATCACCTGATACGCAACCCCGTCAAGCTCGAGCGTTACCCCGTTGCGAAAATCGTTGCTGGAAATCATCCAAACTCTCCCCACCGATCTATAGTCTTATCATCACCCACGCGGTTACGATAACACATTGCGGGAGCGGGTTCATAGCTCCGGCGATGCAGTCAGCAGGTAGCGTACCGCTAAGTGATATCCCATAACCCCTAATCCGCTAATCTGCCCAACTGCGACCGGGGCTATCAACGAATGGGCGCGAAATGGCTCGCGCCGGTAAATGTTACTAAGGTGCACCTCAACCACCATGAGATCCAGCCCTTCAATGGCATCCCTCAAGGCGTACGACTGATGGGTAAGGGCACCAGGGTTGATCACGATTCGCCGGACCCCTTGATCGCTCCAACCCTCCAGCGTATCAATTATCAGGCCTTCATGATTGGATTGAAAAAACCGGAACTCGACATCCGGAAACGCGCCCCGCAACGACGCTTCGATATCGCTAAGGCTTGTCCGCCCGTAAATGTCAGGCTGGCGGCGTCCTAACCGTCCAAGGTTGGGACCGTTGACCACCCCAATTACCATGCGGCATCGAGTCCTGGCAACGGAAAGGCTTCGGTCAGCGCTTTGACACGGCGGGCAAAAGGTTCCAGATCCGCGCTCGCCGGCGCTTGCACCACCCCGGCGATAATGTCGGCGAGCTCATCCATTTCCGCGAGCTTTAACCCCCGGGTGGTGACTTGCGGCGTGCCAATGCGAATTCCCGACGTTACCATGGGTTTTTCCGGGTCAAACGGAATCGCATTTTTATTGACCGTAATCCCCACCCGTGCCAACCGATCTTGGGCTTCCCGGCCGGTTATTCCGCTTGCCTTAACATCCACCAGCATTAAATGGTTATCCGTTCCTCCGGACACCAATCGGAGTCCCCGCTCTTGCAGCCCTTGGGCAAGCCGCGCGGCATTGGCCAAGACCTGTTGCTGGTAACGGCGAAAATCAGGCTGCATGGCTTCATAAAAGGCCACCGCTTTTCCCGCAATGGCGTGCATCAAGGGACCGCCTTGCAGCCCCGGAAACACCGTCTTGTCGATAATTTTGGCCCATTCCTGACGAGTGAGAATAAAGCCACCCCGGGGACCTCGCAAAGTTTTGTGCGTCGTCGAGGTGACAAAGTCGCTGTGCGGCACCGGGTTGGGATGCAAATCCGCGGCCACCAAGCCTGCAAAATGCGCCATATCCACCATCAGCAACGCACCGACTTCATCGGCAATGGCCCGGAATGCTGCGAAATCCCAGGTTCTGGGATAGGCAGAAGCCCCGGCCACAATTAAGCGCGGCCGAACCGCCCGTGCCCGCTCGCGCACCTCATCCATGTCGATCCGTTCAGTCACAGGGTTGACTTGATAGTGTTCAGCGTGATACAGCTGCCCGGATACGCTGACGGGGCTGCCATGGGTCAAGTGTCCGCCGTGGCTCAGCTCTAAACCTAAAATGGTGTCGCCGGGCTTCAGCACGCTTAAGTACACGGCTAAGTTGGCGGGCGCTCCCGCATGGGGCTGGACATTCGCGTGTTCTGCCCCAAATAAGGCCTTGAGGCGTGACCGGGCTAAGTCTTCCACGGTATCCATATTTTCGCAGCCGCCATAGTAACGGCGGCCGGGATACCCTTCCGCATACTTATCGGTCATCACTGACCCCACCGCCTCGCGAACCGCGGGAGACGTCCAGTTTTCCGATGCAATAAGCTCCAAATGTTCTTGCTGGCGCCGCTTTTCCGCCTCAATGGCCGCATAAACGGCGGGATCGCTGTCCTTTAAATAAGACACCTTTGTCCTCCTTTGAATGGCTGCCTCTGCAATCTCGCATCACGCTCGCGTGTCTACCGTCTTCACCCATTGCTGCCAGGTTAGCACGGGCCGCCGGGCAGCGCTGGCCTCATCCAATCGGCGCACGACCGTATTGTGCGGGGCCTCGTACAAGGCGTCAGGATTCGCGTCAATTTCCTCATTGATGCGCTTTAGCGCGTCCGCAAACCGATCTAGCGTTTCCTTGGATTCGGTTTCGGTCGGCTCCACCATCAATGCTTCGTCGATGACCAGGGGAAAGTAGACCGTCGGGGGATAAAACCCGTAATCAATAATCCGCTTGGCAACGTCCAGCGCCCGCGCTCCCCGCGACTTCTGATTCCCCAAAGACAACACAAACTCGTGTTTGACGGGTCGGTCGTAGGCGGTCGTGTACTCCGGAGCCAACCGCTGGCGAAGGTAATTGGCGTTCAGCACAGCCGCCTCCGAGACAGCCTTGAGCCCCGCTGCACCATGCGACCGCAAGTACGCGTACGCACGCACTAGGACCCCCACATTGCCAAAATAGGAACGCATTTTGCCAATGGATTGAGGGCAGTCGTAGTTCCACCGAAACTGACCATCCTGTTGGACCAGGTGCGGGCTAGGCAAGTACGGGGCCAACGGCGCCTTGACCCCCACCGGACCCGCTCCCGGCCCTCCGCCTCCATGGGGGGTGGAAAATGTTTTATGCAAGTTCAGGTGCACCACATCAAAGCCCATGTCGCCCGGGCGCACGCGGCCCATAATCGCGTTGGCATTGGCGCCGTCGTAGTACAGGAGGCCCCCGGCGCGGTGCACGATATCGGCGATGGCTAAGATGTCCTCTTCAAATAACCCTAAGGTATTGGGATTGGTCAACATCAAGCCGGCCGTTTGACTATCCACTAACCGCCTCAAGGCGTCAACATCGACACCCCCCCGGCGATTGGAGGGAACTACTTTCACCTGATAACCCGCCATGCTGGCGGTGGCCGGGTTGGTGCCGTGCGCAGAATCGGGAACCAAAATCGTGCTGCGGTCCTCCCCGCGGTCGCGCAAGTACGCCTTAATCATCAAAATCCCCGTCAGTTCACCGTGCGCACCGGCGGCGGGCTGCAAAGACACCGCATCCATCCCCGCAATTTCCTTTAGAGCCTCCTGCAAGGCGAACAGCAGGGACAGCAATCCCTGCACCGTCTCTTCAGGCTGCTCCGGATGCACGTCCTGAAAGCCCGTCAAGTTGGCGGCCCAGTCGTTAACTTTCGGATTATACTTCATCGTGCACGACCCTAAGGGGTAAAAACCCGTATCCACCCCGTAATTTAACGACGACAGATACGTATAGTGGCGCACCACATCGTTCTCTGCCACCTCAGGAAGGCCCAGCGGACTTTGACGCATTAACTCTTGAGGAAGATGATGAGTTAAATCAAACGGCGGCAGGTCATCGGGAAAATCGTAGCGCACGCCCCGCCTGCCGGGCTGCGAGCGTTCGAAGATTACCGGGACATCCACGCTGCTACCTCCTCTACCAAGCGGTCACAATCCGCCCGTGTTCGCCGCTCCGTGACCGCTAGTTGCCAAAGCCCCGCCCACGCGGGGTCCCATCGTTCCAGCGCCACGCCTCCAAGAATGCCTCGGCTGAGGAGATGACGGTTGAGATCGGCCACCGCCCCCGGAACCCGAACTGCAAATTCGTACAGAAAAGGGGCATTGTCATGGGGATATCGCGTGATGCCTAAGGCCGCTAAGCGGTCGGCCAAATAGTGCGCCAGCTGCGCCGAGATGAGAGCTACCTCTTTCAAGCCTTGGGGACCTAATAAAGCCATGTAAATCGTGGCTGCTAGGGCATTTAATGAATGGTTGGAGCAAATATTCGACGTTGCCTTTTCACGCCGAATATGCTGTTCGCGGGCCTGTAATGTTAAAACAAATCCGCGTCGCCCATCGCGGTCATGAGCCACTCCCACGAGGCGTCCCGGCAACTTGCGCACCAGCGGCTCCTGAACAGCAAAAAACCCAAACGTGGGACCACCATAGCGCAAGGAGTTTCCTAGAGGCTGCCCTTCCCCCACCACAATATCCGCGCCCATTTCCCCGGGTGGCTTCACGACCGCCAGCGCCACCGGATCAGAAGCCACAATGGCCAAGGCGCCCACCGCATGGGCCAACTCAATGGCAGGTTGCGCCTCTGTTAACTGGCCTAACATATCCGGATATTGCACGATAACCCCGGCGACGTCATCCGTCACCACTTGCTTCATCTCGTCAAGATCCCCAACCACCGTCACCTCGGCACCACGCGCGGCCATATAAGTGCGCACCACCTTGACGCTGTCGGGATGGACGCCCCGTAGGATCACCATGCGACGCCGCCCCCGCAGATGTCCAAGGGCTAATAACGCCGCTTCCCCCACGGCAGACGCTCCATCGTACATGGATGCTTGGGCTGCGTACGTCCCCGTCAACGCTTGAATCATGCTCTGGAATTCGAAAATGGCTGCAAGCGTTCCTTGTGACAGTTCTGGTTGGTACGGTGTATAGGCGGTGGCGAACTCTCCCCGCGTCGACAGCGCCGAAACCGCAGCGGGAATATAGCGGTCATAAAATCCACCGCCCAAAAAGCTGACCAGGGAATCCACGGACTGATTCTGCTCCGCTAGCTGTCGTAAATGACGGCTAAGCGCCATCTCGCTCAGTGCGGGAGGCAAATCAAGTTCCCGGTTAAGGCGCGCGGCTTTAGGAATATCCTCAAATAGCGCATCTACGGACTCCAGACTAAGCGCCTTCAGCATGTCATTGCAATCATCCTGAGTATGCGGTATGTAGCGCAAGTTACTCCCCTTCAAGATGCTTCAAATACTCATGCGCCGACAATAACGGGCCTGGCACAACTTCCTCCAGTTCGAAAATCCATCCGGCTCCATACGGGTCTTGGTTGACCCATTCAGGATGGTCCTGAAGCTCCTGGTTGACGCGCACAACGCGTCCGGCTGCCGGACTATAGAGGTCAGACACCGATTTGACCGATTCAATAGCGCCAACCGCCTCCCCTGCTTCGACTTCGCGACCAATTTCGGGAAGTTCCACAAACACCACATCACCTAACGCATCCTGGGCGTAGTCAGTAATCCCTACACGCCCATCGGCGTTGATCCATTCGTGTTCGACGGTATACTGCAAATCCTCCGGGACATTCACGCGCATCCCTCCCTTGGTATTGTTGCCCCTCTGCTAGCGGGACCGGCGGTAAAACGGACGTTGAACCACCGTCGCCGACAATAATCGTTGACGAACGCGGATCTTTAGCGTCTGACCCAGCCCAGCGTAGGGGCTGGCCACCAACGCTAAGGCAATGGGCCGCCCTAATGTGGGCGACATGGTGCCAGAGGTGACTTGGCCCACCACCTGCTCTTCGAGGTTCAAGACCTCATGGCCAGCACGAGCAATACCCCCTTCAACCTCCAAGCCCACCAATTTCCTTCCCACCCCGGCACGTTTTTGCTCGAAAAGACGCGATCGCCCCACGAAGTCGGGTTTGTTCCATTTCACAAAGTACCCCAGGCCAGCTTCTAGCGGCGTAATGGTGGGCGAGAGCTCATGCCCGTAGAGAGGCATCGCCGCTTCAAGGCGCAACGTGTCGCGCGCACCCAGGCCCACCGGCGATACCCCCATCTCAGCTAGACGCTCCCATACCGGGAGGGCATCGTAAGCCGCCAAAAACAATTCGAAACCGTCCTCACCGGTATAGCCCGTACGTGCTATCAAAGCCGGATAGCCGAGGACTGGACCAGACGCCACGTGGTAATAGGCAAGGGCAGCCAAGTCGACAGGGGTTAGTTGCGAAAGGGTTTCTGCCGCCCGCGGCCCTTGAACGGCAATGAGCGCGGTGTCGTCACTGTGATCGGACAACGCCACTCCCCGCCACTTCTTCGCATGGGATAAGGCCCATTCCCAATCCACGGCCCGATTGGCAGCATTCACGACCATAAGATAGCGGTCCGGCTCCACTCGATAAATTAACAAGTCGTCGCGAGTTCCACCATCCTCATCGCACATGGGCGTGTAAAGTGCCTGACCTACTTCTAGTGCCGAGGGCTGGTTTGTCACGAGATAATCTAAGAATGTTCCAGCCTCTGATCCCGTCACCCAAAACTCGCCCATGTGGCTAACGTCGAACATCCCGACGTCCCGACGCACCTGGTGATGTTCGCCCATGATCCCTGAGCCATACTCTAGCGGCATCCAGTATCCGCCGAATTCAGTCATTTTCGCGCCATGAAGACGATGCCACTCCGTTAGCGGCGTGGTGCGCACCAACCCACCTCTTTTCGCGTGACCTTTCCTTCCATCATAACGCCTTCGTATAGTGGAAACAACAATCGCTAACGCCCCCTTCGCCACAGGGTGGCGCTTACACGTTTTTTGGATGCGCCCGTCACTCGCTATTTTGTGGCCCTTGCCAATTGAGTGATGCGCTCGCCGAGGTTAGCGAAGACGTGAGCCAATGGACTCATCAGGCTGTCGCCAGGCGACGCGCGGGGGCTAGTCCACGGTTTTCGGGGCGCGGCGTTGGGTAAACACTATTGCCGCCGCGTGGCAGGCCACGCCCACTGTCCCCGGGGATCCCGCGAGCGCCGAACAGCTGTGAGGGATTACCCTGACGTGAGCTCGCAGAGCACCTGGTGCACTGTGTCACGGGAGATGTTTTTGACCAGTACCGGTTGTCCGATGGCCTCTAACAACACCCACGTGAGCCCTTCACTTCTTGCCTTCTTGTCTCGGTGAAGCTGTCTCCAAAAGGTGTCGAAATCTAGCGCAGGCATCCGCGTAGGCAATCCCCAAGCGTTCAGCCAGCCCGTGACCGTGTCACGCACTGTTTCCGGCAGCCCGCACAAGAGTTCGGACAATCGTAACGTGGCTAGCGTGCCCAAGCCCACAGCTTCACCATGGGTAAGGGACCCATAGCCGAGGTAATTTTCCAACGCGTGCCCCACCGTATGGCCCAAATTCAAAAACATCCGAGGGCCCGACTCGTATAAGTCCTGGTTGACGATATCCACCTTAATACGCGCGGTTTCGGCAATAACAGGCTCCCATTCGCTCAAAAATGGCCCTTCAGGCAGTGTCAAATGACCCAGGGCCTCGTAAAGCCATCCTCCTCGAATCAACGCCGATTTGATAACCTCCCCCAGGCCCGCCCGCCATTCCAGCAGGGGCAATGTGGTCAAAAACCTGAGATCCACGGCGACGATTTCGGGAAGATGAAAAGCACCTAATAAATTCTTTCCAAAGGCGGTGTTGACGGCGACCTTCCCCCCAATGGCGGCATCGACCTGGGCCAAAAGGGTGGTCGGAATGGCAATCCATCGTAAGCCGCGGAGATATGTGGCAGCCGCAAATCCCACCAGATCCGTGAGCACCCCGCCCCCCAGCGCCACCACCACAACATCCCGCGTCACCCCTTGTTCTCCGAGCCACTGATATACAGTTTCCAGGGTGTGTAAACTTTTCTCCGCCTCGCTCACCGGGAGCGCCAACGCTGCATCCACGGGCACTAGACGCCGGACCTCCGCCGCCCACTGAGGGAGATGGTGATCGAAGACCAACACCCGCCGTGCTCCCACCGCACCGGCAGATTTTGCCCACCCATCGCCAATAAGAATTTTGGATGTCCGTTGTTGCACCGTGGTAATTTCAAGTTCCATCGATATCCCCTTCTCGACCCACGGATTTCCACCAGGCGACAATCTGATGCGCCACCTCCGTCGGTGACACATGGGCGACAGTGAATTGGCCATGAGCCACGCTTTCATATAACTGACGCCGCTCACGTGCCAGTGCTTCGAAAGTTGGCCACCCGCCTTGAGTCAGTGGACGGGTGGGTGACCACGCGCGCTCGAACAGCACCTCCGCCGGCGCATCAAGCCACGCCACCCAACACGCACTACGCAAGAGGCGCCGATTATCCTCTAACAGGGGCGTGCCACCACCCGTTGCCACCACAAACGGCGGACGCCGGGTGGTGAGGAGACGCTGAAGTGCTGCCGCTTCGTATTGGCGAAACGCCGCTTCCCCCTGCGTTTGGAAGATGGACGCCACGTCCTGTCCCACCGTCTCTTCAATCTCGGCGTCCAGGTCGTACCAGGGGCACCCAGCCTCAATAGCAATCGCCTTGGCCACCGTGCTTTTCCCGGCTCCCATCATCCCCACGAGCGCTAAGGCTTTAGAAATCACGTACCGTCTCCTGCCAACTGTCGATCCGCTGCGCGATCTCGTTCAAGCTATCGCCGCCAAATTTTTCGAGTATGGCGTCGGCTAACACATGCATCACCATGGCTTCGCCAATCACCACCGCTGCCGGCACTGCGGTCACATCTGACCGCTCGACAGTCGCTAAAAAGGGTTCTTTACTTTCAATGTCAAACGAGCCAAGGGGAGAATTCAGGGTCGACAATGGCTTCATGCCAATGCGGACGCGTAACGGCATACCCGTGGTGATACCGCCTTCTAGCCCACCCGCGCGATTCGTTCGCCGCGTAAACCCGGTCCCCGGTTCCCACCAAATCGCGTCGTGAACCTCCGACCCCTGGTGCTGAGCCTGATCAAAGCCTGTGCCCACCTCCACAGCCTTCATTGCCGGAATTGACAACAGGGCCGCTCCCAGGCGCGCCTCCAAGCGGCGATGCCACTGTACGTAACTGCCCAGTCCCACCGGGACGCCAAAGGCTACCACCTCGAAGGTCCCGCCCAACGTATCGCCCATCTCCTTGGCACGATCGATGGCCCGCATCATCTCCTCCGCCACGCTCGCATCGACCACGCGAACCGGAGAGTCTTCCGCGCGACGAATCTCGTCCAACGTCCACTCGTTTAACGGGGCAGACACGGCACCAATGCTGGTGACGTGCCCATAAACTTCAATCCCTAGTGCGCGCAGAAAGGCACGGGCCACAGCGCCCAATGCCACCCGCATGGTTGTTTCGCGCGCTGATGCGCGTTCCAGCACGTTGCGCAAATCGCGATGACCATACTTGATCCCGCCGACCAAGTCCGCGTGCCCCGGCCGCGGGCGCGTCACCACCCGGTCGGGAACACCGGGATCCGGAGACATCGATTCGCGCCAGTTCTCGAAGTCACGGTTTCGCACGGTTAACGCCACCGGGCTTCCTAACGTCAACCCATGCCGGACACCACCCCAAATCTCCACTTGATCCCGCTCAATGGCCATTCGACCACCGCGACCATAACCCTTTTGACGACGCGCGAGATCCTCATCAATCACGGCCCTCGTTAGCGGAACACCAGCGGGTACCCCTTCGACAATGCCCACGAGCCCGGGACCATGCGACTCCCCCGCGGTGATAAAACGCCAATGCTGCAACATCATCATCCACTCCCTTAGCACGCTTAATGCAACAATTCCACCAAGCCCACCAACCCGCCGAGGGCTAAAAAAGGGCCTAACGGTAACGTCTTTGGACGGTGGCTCCGGTGACGCACGAGCAAGAACACAGCATAGAGACCCGCCGCCCACAGGCCGGTTACGATCGCCGTCACCGTCGCGGGATACCCGAGGGCCAAAGCCACCACGCCCGACAGTTTGACGTCGCCCATCCCCAGTCCTCCCTGGGTAACGAAGTGCACAGCCAAGAAAAACGCCAAGACAATCAGCGCCACGCCAACACTCGCCTGCCAGGCCCCGCTGCTCGCGCGTGCCCAGAGCGCGCATCCGCCTAAACCGAGAACCCAGCGATTGGGGATGATATGGTGCGCGCGATCGACGACGGACACCACACTCAACATCGCGACAATCGGAAAATACCAGAAAGGCACCGGGCCGAACGCCAGGACCATGCCGCCATTCAGACCGGCCGTTAACAGCCCCGCTGCCCAACGGTCAAATTCGCTGACGGGCGCCCCCCAAAAGCGGTCACTAAAAAACACAGCGATAGCCAATGCTAACGCCAGGGCTATTTGTGCGACCACGATTGAATCGCCTCCCACATCACCTCCCGCGGTGCTTCATGCCCAAACCAAAACCGCCACGCCAATGCTGCTTGCTCCACTAGCAAGGTCAGGCCATCAATGATCGGAATGTTGTGGGCTTTAGCTGCCTGAACAAACAGGGTGTCGCGCGGATGATACACCCATTCCACAATCATGCCGCCAGCCGACGGCAGTGGCCACTCCGCCTCTTGATTTTCGCCAATTTGCCCCAGGGGTGTCGCATTGACGACGACGTCCCACGGTTGAGGCAAGAGCCGATCGTTCCAGGCAATCACCGCGTCAGCCCAGGTGAGTGGCTGAGGTCGTCGCATCGCCACCACGACAAACATCCGGCGCCGGCGTAACACCGCTGCAGTAGCTCGCGCCACACCCCCTCCCCCAACAATTAACGCGTTGCCTCCGGAGAACGCGCGCGCTGGTAGCAAGTTGTCAAGAGCCGCACAATCGGTGTTTTGTCCCGCCCACCCCTGGTCCGTCCAGTAAAGGGTATTGGCAGCTCCTGATGCGTCTACCCACTCCCCGGTATTCACCAAAAGAGGGAGGACCTGTTCTTTTAGCGGACGGGTCAGATTAACTCCCCGGCCTCCCAACTGCCGAAACGCCTCCAGTTTCTCGGCGAGTTCACGGGGGCTACATTCGACGGGCAAATAATGAGCCAAATATCCGCACTCGCGAAAGGCGCAATTATGCATCAGGGGGGACAATGAATGACCAATTGGTTTCCCGAATACCGCATACAATGCCAGACTCTTTTCCACAGGTGTTTCACTTCACCGCCATTGGTTATCCGCGTTCGCCCATGCGGAATGTCTCGTGGTTAGGCAGCACCGCTTTTTCCAACCGCCGGACAAGCCGCGTCGTCCAAAATTCCTTATCACTTAACGGGTGAACTAAAATCGTATAGAGATGGAGGCGATTACCGCCCAAAATGTCCGTAAACACTTGGTCGCCTACCACCGCGGTATTGTGTCGGTGGGTTCCCATGCGCTGCATGGCTTCGCGAAAGGCCCAGCGCCGCGGCTTGGCAGCCCGCGCGATGGCCATAATGCCCACTTCGCGCGAAAACCGATCGACGCGTTGGCTCACATTGTTTGACACGATGCAAGTCTTAAGACGCCGCCGTTCTACCGCTTTCAACCAGTCGTGCAACTCATGGGGGACCTGGGGCTGGTTCCAACCAATGAGGGTGTTGTCCAAATCTAAAATGAGGCCGCGCATCCCGCGGTCCACTAAGCGGTCCAAGTCAATATCGTATATCGATTGGACGAACAGCCGCGGCCGCAAAATGCGAATCATCGCCCGGCCTCCTTTTCTCCTGCTCTCTCAGAGTATACCAGGATTGTCGCGCCAAACGGCAAATTGTCGACGGAAAAATTGAGGCGCGGGTATCCTAAGAAGGTCAGTTGACATTTGGGCCAACACGGCTACACTGATACTCAGAATACTGAGTAGTTTACTCAGAAATGGTTCGTGTCAAGGAGGCGCGCATGGCTACACCGGTGCTGGAAATTAACGATTTGCACATTGCCGTGGAGGACAAAGAAATTTTGCGAGGGCTCTCGCTCACCGTCAAAGGGGGTGAGGTGCACGCCATTATGGGTCCCAACGGCACAGGAAAGACGTCCCTGGCGCAGACGCTCATGGGGCATCCGCGGTACCTGGTCACTGGCGGGTCGATTCGGTTGGATGGGCAGGATGTTGTCGCCATGCGCCCTGATGAGCGCGCCCGTGCTGGACTCTTTTTGGCGATGCAGTATCCTAGCGAGATCTCGGGCGTCACCACGGCCAATTTTTTGCGGGCGGCTATTAATGCCCGTCGGGAAGATGGTCGTCAAATCTCCCTCAAGGAATTTCGCGACCAACTGGACCAGGTCATGAATTTCCTAGAAATGGATCCGAAATTCGCCAACCGCTACCTCAACGAAGGATTTTCTGGTGGCGAGAAAAAGCGCAATGAAATCTTGCAAATGCTCATGCTGAAACCCCGCATCGCGATCTTGGACGAGATTGATTCCGGGTTAGACATTGACGCCATTAAAATTGTGGCCAAGGGCGTAAATTCTCTCAAGGGGCCCGAGTTTGGCGCACTCATTATTACCCATTATCAGCGGATTTTAGACTATGTTCGGCCTGATTTCGTCCATATCATGGTCGATGGCCTCATTGTCAAATCAGGGGGACCCGAACTCGCCGAAGAACTTGACCGCAAGGGTTACGACTGGGTGCGATCGGAACTCGCAGAAGCCCGGCGCCAGGCTTAGGAGGAAGACATGGCACACACGGCAAGCGTCAGTTCCGTTGACCAATTAAAGGAAATCATTGAAACACGGTACGACCGGGAACCTGAATGGTCTTTAACCCGGCGCATAGTGGCCGCGGAAAATGTCTTTTCGCTGGATTGGCCGCATTTAGAGCGTACTCCCTTAAAAAAGCGCAAGCTCGAGGACATTCCCTTTTGGGAGGCCAATCTCGACGATGCGCCGCCGGCTAGGCTCATGGTACGAGACGATGACCCCAACGCGGTTTGGCTGCGTTTTGAAAATAACCAATTAAGTCATTGGGAAGTGGGGGCTGCCCTTCACCAGCGGGGAGTCATTGCTGCGCCTTTAGCGGAGTCACTCACGCATCCGTTTGTTCGGGCACACTTAGGTGAGCTAGTCGTCGACACGGCGGATAAAGTCAGCGCGTTAACCGCGTCACTGTGGCGTAGCGGCGTGTTTCTCTACCTCCCGGATAATCTCGACACACCGGTCATGCTCACGGTGGAGTATCATGCGAATGCGGGCGTACGTGCGCTCTTTATCCGTAACCTCATCTGTGCCGGCAAAGGGACCCAGGTTACGGTGAGTGAACGGCTGACCACAGATGAGGGATTAGAAAAAGTGCTCTTGTCTGAGGAAACCGAGATTTTTGTGGGCGATGACGCCGAAGTTGACTATGGTGCCATACAACTCTGCTCACTTGCCGTTAACAGTTTTATCCGGCGTCACGGCCAAATAGGAACCAATGGGAAGCTCGTATGGCATATCGGAGAATTTGGCAGCAACTTGGCGGTCTCCGAGCAGGTCTCCCATTTGGCTCAACCCGGCGCCCGCACCGAAAGCGTGACGGTATTCTTTGGTGCCAAGCAACAACATCAAGATTACACAGCCAAAAGTCTGCACCATGCCCCTCACACCCAAAGCAACATGGTGGCGCGCGGCGTCATGAAAGGCAAGGCGCGGAGCATCTTTACCGGGGTAACCCATATCGAATCGGGGGCAAAAGGGTCTGACGGGCGGCAACGCGAACAAACGCTCATGCTGTCCGATGAGGCACGCGCCGACGCGATCCCCTCGCTCATTATTGACGAACGGGATGTCTACGCTGCCCACGCCGCCAGTGCCGGACCGGTTGATAAGTCGTGGATCTTCTACCTTATGAGCCGCGGCCTATCGGAGTCAGAAGCTGTGCGGCTGATTGTCCACGGGTTTCTTGCGCCGGTCATCGACAGTATTTCCCGTCCCCTTTTGCGAGACGCCGTGTGGGACGCGGTCGAAAGGAAGATCCAAGAATGATTGAACCTCTCGTTAACGTATCCGAGGATTTTCCTATTTTCCAGCGCGAGATTCACGGCCATTCGTTGGTTTACTTAGACTCCGCGGCCACGTCGCAAAAACCTAAAGTGGTGCTGGACGCCATGGATCGTTTTTATCGCCAATACAACGCCAATGTTTTGCGTAGCGTCCACACCCTAGCTGAGGAAGCTACGGAGGCCTATGAGGAGGCACGGCAAACCGTAGCCTCGTTTATTGGTGCCCAGACCCCTCACGAGGTCATCTTTACCCGCGGCACCACCGAGTCCTTAAATCTTGTGGCGCGAAGTTTTGGCGACGCCTTTGTGAATCCCGGGGACAACATCGTCTTGTCGCCTATGGAGCATCATTCCAATTTAATCCCCTGGCAGCAGCTGGCCAAGCGGCGAGGGGCCACCCTCCATTACGTGGAACTCGCACCCGATGGAAGTTTGCCCCTTGACGCCCTTAGGGAGGCCATCAACCCCAAGACACGCATTGTCGCCTTGTCGCGGGTCTCCAATGTGCTGGGCTCTATTAATCCGATTGCTGAAGCTGCGGATTTGGTGCACCGCTACGGCGGAGTCATGGTGGTGGACGGGGCGCAATCCGTCCCGCACGAACCCACCGATGTGCACCAACTCGGGGCGGACTTTCTGGCCTTTTCCGGCCACAAGATGTGTGGGCCGACTGGCATTGGCGTGCTGTGGGGCCGAAGCCGCTGGTTAGAAATGATGGAACCCGTTATTTACGGGGGAGAAATGATTAGTTATGTCGACCGCGAAATGGCCACGTGGGCCGACATCCCGCATAAGTTCGAAGGCGGGACGCCGAATATTGCCGGCGCTATCGGCCTGGCAGCCGCCATCCGTTACCTAATCGATATCGGCCTCGAGCGCATCCATCGCCACACCCAGGCGCTGGGGGAACTTGCATATGAGGCGCTCCAACAGGTTCCCGACGTCTCTGTCTACGGTCCCCGACATCCACACGCAGGGGTGGTCGCGTTTAACGTCGAGCGCATTCACCCGCACGACCTGGCGCAGGTGTTTGACGCCAATGGCGTGGCAGTCAGAGCTGGTCATCACTGCGCCCAGCCGCTGATGCAGTGGTTGGGTGTGGGTTCCACGGCGCGGGCCAGCTTTTATCTCTACAACAGCGAACAGGACATCAGGCGTTTGATCGACGCAATTTTAGAGGCAAAGAGGTTTTTTCAGCGATGAGCCTAGAAGAATTGTATCGGGAAACGATCTTGGATCACAATCAATCGCCGCGCAACCGGCGGGCATTAGCCCACCCGACCCAGTCGGCAGGCCTCATGAACCCGACCTGCGGCGATCAGATTACGCTCGAACTGGAAGTCAAAGACGGCATCGTAACCGATGTCGGTTTTGACGGACATGGATGCTCCATTAGCATGGCCTCGGCCTCCATGCTGACGGAAGCCATTCGGGGAAAGTCGGTTGAAGACGCCTTGGCCGTGGCCCAACATTTTAAGGCCTTTTTGACAGGCATCCCGAGCCCCGTGCCGCTGGGAGACTTAGAAGCGTTAAAAGGCGTATCACAGTTCCCGAGTCGCGTAAAGTGCGCCACCTTAGCGCATAATGCACTGGAAAAGGCGTTAACGGGGTTGCAATAGTTTTGAAAGATTGTTCAAGGAGGGATTATTCATGGCATCCAAGCCTATCGTCAGCGATGAGTACCAGTACGGCTTTAACGATGGTGATGTCGCGGTTCTCAAATTTGCTCGGGGATTGTCGCGACAAACAGTCGAGGAAATTTCCCGGATCAAAAAAGAGCCCAAGTGGATGTTAGACTTCCGTCTACATGCGCTAGACGTCTTTTTCAAAAAGCCTATGCCCACCTGGGGTGCCAACTTAGAGGCGTTAAACTTTGACGACATTGTCTATTACGTCAAGCCCTCTGAAAATCAAGGGCGGACCTGGGAAGATGTGCCCCAAGCCATTAAGGATACGTTTGAACGGCTGGGCATCCCCGAAGCAGAACGAAAATTTCTCGCGGGCGTCTCAGCTCAGTACGAATCGGAGGTGGTCTACCATAGCATTCGCGAGGACCTCAAAGAAAAAGGCATTATTTTTACCGACACCGACTCCGCACTCAGGGAATACCCAGAGTTGTTCCGCGAGTACTTTGGCACTGTCATTCCCCCTGAAGACAACAAGTTCGCGGCCTTGAATTCTGCGGTCTGGTCTGGGGGATCATTCGTCTACATTCCTAAGGGAGTACGCGCCGACATCCCTTTGCAAGCGTATTTCCGGATTAACTCCGAAAACATGGGACAGTTTGAGCGCACCTTGATTATTGCTGAAGAGGATTCTTTTGGCCATTACGTGGAAGGGTGCACAGCACCGATTTATTCGAGCGAATCGTTGCATTCGGCGGTGGTTGAAATCATCGTCAAAGATCGCGCGCGCATGCGCTACACGACGGTGCAGAACTGGGCACCCAATGTGTACAACTTGGTCACCAAGCGTGCCGTGGCGTATCGCGATGCCACCATGGAATGGGTTGATGGCAACATTGGGTCCAAGGTCACGATGAAGTATCCATCCGTCTACATGGTCGGAGAAGGCGCGAAGGGAATGGTTTTGTCGATTGCCGTGGCTGGCAAAGGACAACACCAAGATACCGGATCGAAGATGATTCACGCGGCGCCCCACACGACGTCCACCATTGTGTCGAAATCCATTAGCCAGCACGGGGGGAAAACCACGTATCGTGGGTTAGTCCATTTTGCACCGAACGCCACCGAATCCAAAGCCAATGTGAAGTGCGACACGTTGATTATGGACGATGAGTCAACTTCGGACACCATTCCCTACAGCGAGGTGTCCAATGCCAACGTGCAAATGGAGCACGAGGCCACCGTCACCAAGGTGAGCGAGGAAGCCCTCTTTTACCTGACAAGCCGCGGCTTATCAGAAGAAGAAGCCACGCGGATGATTGTCATGGGCTTTATTGAACCGTTTACCCGGGAGTTGCCGATGGAATTTGCGGTAGAAATGAACCGCTTGATCAAGTTCGAGATGGAAGGAGCTATCGGCTAGTGGCCTTTGTTCGCGTGCTGCGCCAAGATGAGGTCAAAGAAGGACATCCTCAGTTAGTCACCATCGACGGCACAGACGTGGCAGTATTTCGCGTCGGCCATGAGATATTTGCCATCGACGATCTGTGTAGTCATGCAGAGGCTTCCTTAGCCGAAGGAGACCAACGCGGCTACATTATAGAATGTCCGAGGCATGGCGGTCGCTTCGACATTCGCACGGGAAAAGCCAAACATTTTCCGGCGGTGTCGCCTGTTCGCACGTTTGCCACCAAAGTGGAAGACGGCGAGATCTTCATCGACATTGAGTCTGATTGAACTGGAGCGTAAGGGCATGTCAACCGTGCCCTTACGACTGCCCGTGATTGCGCAAAGTCTCGTTGACCATCAGTTCTCGCAAGATTTTGCGTACGGCCCGTTTTTCGATGCGCGACACGTAACTGCGGGAGATCGCCAATTTTTGCGCGATATCGCGTTGAGTTAACCGCTCGTGTCCGTGGATGCCAAAGCGCAACTCTAACACCAAACGTTCTTTAGGGGTGAGGTCCTTGACAAATTTTCTCACCCAGTCCATGACGACATCCATTTCCACTTGGTCCGCGACAATATCGCTATCCGTCCCCAACACGTCCAATAACGAAATCTCGTTGCCTTCCCGATCCACCCCAATGGGGTCATAAAGGCTCACTTCGCGATGTTCTCGCTTGCGCCCGCGCAAATGCATGAGCACCTCATTTTCAATGCACCGTGCGCAATAGGTGGCCAATCGCACCCCCTTCGCCGGATCGTAGGTATCAATGCCTTTAATGAGCCCTATGGTGCCAATGGAGATTAAGTCATCAGGGTCTTCGCCGCTATGGTGATACTTTTTCACCACATGGGCCACCAACCGCAAATTATGTTCAATCAACAGCTGCCGCGCCGCGAGATCCCCGCTACGACAGGCCTCGACGGCCCGTTGCTCTTCATCCTCGGTTAATGGCTGAGGAAAGGCGTTGCCCCCGATATACCCGGCAAGCCATACCGCGCCCCTAACCAGCGCCGCGGCCGCCAAAATGAGCGCACCAATGCTACCCAGCACCCTTAACCACTCCCTCGGTCACCGCCCACACGGCTAGAAAAGTCCGCATTAAGCTATGCACGAGGCTGTAGCTTGGTGTCTGTACACCGCAACATTTTCCCTGCGCGTACAGCCTGGCGCTACCGCAGCGAACCCAGAACATTCATCTAGGCTGCCGATACGCTCCCTGGGCAAATACCGCCCTGGCCTCCTTATTTCCCGCGAATCACGCGCTTTAGCGTCCCCCGCACCACATTGGCATCGATGGGGCCAATGGCCTCATCTTCCAGTAATGCTTCGGCCACGCTACACGTTTCCACGATGCGGCTCACCTGCTGCAGGGCCCCTTCGACGGCGGCCACTTGGGTCAAGATGGCACGACACGATTCTTTGTTGGCTACCAGCTGTTGTAAGCCACGCACTTGTCCTTCAATGCGGCGCAATCGGTTCATGACATCTCGCTCATCCCAATAGACTTGACGCTCCATGACTTCCTGCCTCCAAAATACTGATTGGTATCCCTGGCGGTGGAACACAATACCCACACTGGTATGTGTTATTATAACATGTGGGAATACGAGTGAGGACTCGACGGTATTCCCTCGGGCCAAAGCGGACATTCCTTATAAAGGGCCGATGTGTTAGGGTTAAGGTACCTGCCACCGCGCGTGAAGCAGGTCCAAGCGACCACTTGGCCATCGGCATCGATATAAGGCATAGGGCGTTGGCCCAGCGACTCATGAAAGGAGGGACGACATGGCTATCATTTCCGATAACATTCGCCCCGACGTTGAGCGATTTTTGAGCGATATGCAGCAGCCCGTCACCGCGGATTTTTATCCGCACGCTACCAGTCCGGCTAGCGATCCCATGAAGCAGCTGTTGCTAGAGCTCAAGGACATAAACCCTTTACTGCAGGTCGTCGATCACGGACAAGCGGCCACCCCCATTCAACCGGAACGGCCGGACGATATTGAGGGACCGGTCACCAGTTTTTCCGTTAACGGCGCGTTTACCGGGGTTCGCTATCTTGGGTTTCCAGGCGGGCAAGAATTTACCACATTCCTGGAGGACATTGTCGACATTTCCAGAAATCGCACCGTGGAGCTTAGCCAGGCAACTCAGGATTGGCTCAAAAGCCTCACCCAGCCGCTACACTTGGAAGTGTTTGTGACACCCACCTGACCATACTGTCCCCGGGCAGTTCGCCTGGCACATCAAATTGCGCGGGTCAATCCGACACATATTGTCGCGGACATGGTGGACGCGGCCACGTTTCCTAACCTGTCAGACCGCTACGGCGTCTACAGTGTACCCGTTACCGTCGTCAACGGTAACGCTCAACAGGTTGGGGCAGTACCCGAAGCACAACTGACGCGCGTCATTCGGCAAGAACTGGGTGTTTAGCGATTCTCATGCACGGGTCACGAGCACCGTGGCCCGTGCATTCTTTAGCGTACCGATCCCTCGACGCGTGAACGCCACGCTGCTCCAAAGGATTTCCTATCGCAAGAGGTTTTTGTTCATCTCCCCGTGGGCACGCATGGCGGTCCTTTGGCCTTGCCCGGGCGGCCATGGCGAGCCCGCCGCCATTGAGGCCACGGCCTGAAGGATAGCGACTAGCTTTAAGCCCGTCGCCGACAATGAAGACATTGTCCGTCACCGTCGCGAGACCCAACGCGGGCCGCAGCCCTTTACCTGACTTATCGTCAAGCCGCTAAACGATTGTCCGGCCCGAAGCAGCATCGCCATTCCCGTGTTCGCGCATTCGCACCCTCAACCGTTCTGATGCACTAATCGAAATCTGATCGCGCGGTATCCATTATTCCCGAACCAGGTCAGGCGCCGAGCGTTCCATCGCCAAACAAAAGCCTCCCTTCTCCCAAGGGTCACTAGCGGTGGCGTGTGAAAACGCCCTTAACATCCCGAGAGAGGTCGGCTCCGGTCAACATCCCGATGGTCATTGCATAAACCGTATCGGAGGGATGGAGAATGAAACCATTTGCGCTGGCATTGTCCGGAGGCGGACTTTTAGGCGCCGCCCATTTAGGCGCGCTCAAGTTTTTGGAAAGTCAACACGTGCGGGCTTCAGCCATCGCCGGCACCTCAGCGGGCGGCCTGGTCGCGTCGTTGTATGCGCTTCAGGTACCAATCGATCGCCTCATCGCCGTGGGAGCCATGGTAGCTCAGCATCCACGCGATTACTTTCATCTTAACGCCGAGGGATTGTTACACGAAGTATTTCCCACCTTGGGAGCACCTGCAACCGGGCTTCTCATTCCCGACCAGTTCATCCAGGCCTTGCTAGCCCTCGCTCCCGGTGCGACGACCACCGATGACTGGCGGATCCCGACGGTCTTAACGAGTGTCGACGTGATCTCCTTGCGCGCGGTAGCCTTTGTCAACCACGATCTGAGAAAGCCGACCCGCGGTAGCTGGCAGTTTCTCCGCCACCAGCCCTTAGCCCTGGCCATGAAGGCCACAATGGCACTGCCTGGCTTGTTTGCTGCCCCGCACACCAAGGATGCCATTTACATTGACGGAGGCACCGCGGACACGTTACCCATCGACTGGGCGTATACGTTATATCCCAGCCGTGTCGTGGCCATTGACGTCGCCACCCCTCCGCGTGTGAGCGTCGAACGCGTCGGTCTCATTGATATCGTGAGCCGGGCCGAGGCTTACGCGACAGCAACACTCTCGCGACTCCGCAGCGGACCGGATCCTGCGGTGACAGTCCGGCCAGACACCGCAGGCGTTCCGTTCTTCGGCTTTGAGGATTACCACCGCCTCGTCGATGCCGGTTGGGCCGCTATGGAAGCGGCCTGGCCTCAGATTGCGGGTGACGATTGATCATCGCCCTGACGCAACGATAACTGGTAGGGAGTGGGGTCTTCTGCCGCCACCTCGTCCGGCAACGTTGCCGTTGTGGCCCGACACTGCGTATATAAGGGACAGATGGTACAGGCGGGTTTACGGGCGGTACACACCATGGCGCCAAAATCCATCAACGCTTGGTTAAAATCGATGGCTTGGCCTTCCGGCACTACCGCTTCTGCCAATGCCCACAGGCGATGCTGGATTTCAGCGCGATGATCCTGGTATTTAAGACCAAAATAGCGGCCTAATACTCGCCTCACATTGGTATCCAAAATCGGCGCATCGATGCCAAACGCAAAAGACAAAATGGCCCCCGCCGTGTAGCGCCCGACGCCGGGCAACTCCATCAATGCCTCTACTTGGCGCGGCCAATTGCCCTTCCAGCACTCGACAACAACAGCGGCAATGCGCTTCAACCATTCTCCGCGAATTTTATACCCTAAGGGATCGGTAATCGCTTTGACCTCGTCTAGCGTGGCGGCATGTAACGCCTCCACAGTGGGAAAGCGCTGCATAAATTTCGTAAAGACCGGTACCACTGTGGCCACGGTCGTTTGATGCAACATGATTTCCGAAACGACAATCGCGTATGGATCGCGCGTCACGCGCCACGGTAAATGTCGTCCATAGCGCCGGTACCAGTCCCACACCCCGGTGCGAAATCCGTCCATAAGCGCTGCATCAACCACAACTCGGTATTTTAAGCGTTTCACGCGTCCACCTCAGCTCGCGCCCCCAACCCCAGCCACGGCACCTTGGGCGCACACCGTTCGGCAATAGCGGCTCCCCATTGCATCCAGACCCCAGCACCTAGCGCTACCCAGTAGCCAAGAAACACCGCCAGCACAACGGCAAAAAGACCGATTTCCACCCCAAAGGCACCCGCGGGGATGTGGCCCGCTAATATCGTCAAGAGAAGACCGCCGACTAACCCCACCAACCCCACGCCCAGCACAGCCCAACACAGCGTCCAGATGGCCGCCGACCAGCCCACCGAACGCTGGTCAAGGGTAATGATTGTTAACGCCTGTTCGTGCCCATCAACGCGCCTGAGCGCTATCGGTCCGTACCAGGGCACCACAACCTGGTTATACAGCATCACCCCGCCTAGCGCATAAACATTGGCCATCATAAACAACAGGAGCGGCACGAGCCACCACCGACCGACCAAAATTACCGTCCACCCGAACAGGTTGACCAAACTCCCCTGAATGACGCTAAAAGGCAAAGCAAAACTCCAAACCGTCCACACGTTTCTCCAAAAACCCAAGCGCTCCACTCGTCCGGATTTTAACCAGGCAATAAAGGGGGCACGAGGGGCCACAACGCCATTGTAGCAAACCGCGCCAATCACACGCGTCACAGCGCTCGCGCCCCATAGCCCCAGAGCCTCCAAGATGGCCCAGTGCCACCCCAAGCGGGCCTGAAATCCCGTCCAACAGAAGACGAAGAGGGCTACCGGAAACCACATCCATAATCCCGTCAGCATCCAGGCCGACGGCGACACGGAGATCAGTCGGTATGGCATACTGCCCGACAGGAATCCCTCCTTGTGCTGGACTAGTGTTCCCCTCCTAATAACGGTCGACTAAGGCATTGCATAACGGCTGTGGCCTGGTCAGTTGCGCCGCCCACCAATACCGCAACACGCCCTTGCGTGGGGGCCAGAATTACCGTCCAGGATCCGCGGGGATCCCACAGGCGAAACCGTATTCCATTCACCTGTCGCATAGGCAGAGCCTCCAATACCGTCGCGAAATCCCCAGGAACAGGGCGCGCCTTCAGGGGGGAACTCGGTGTGAGGGATAACGACGGCACTTGATGAGCGTCAACGAAGGGCAGATAGCTCCGGACAACGGCTAAAGGCGTCGCCAGCCCGGTTCCGCCAATCGCCTGAGACAGTGTGGACGGTGTCGAGCCTAACGACTGAGGCGCCACGCCTAGCTCGGCTAATGCTCGAGATACCTTCGCCGGAGTCCACCATGACGCAAACTTATTCAACGTCGGCCCCTTCCCCCCGATGGCCACGCTGCTCCCGCCGGGCTGCGCTAACGCCCATGATAACAGTGGAGGAAGCTCCACCAGGCCCAGAGGACGAGCGCCGGCTAACCAGCTCCGGGACCCAGTAGCCGCTAACACGCGGCCCGTACGACTGATCACCACGATGGCCCCCGCATGCGTTATTGACGCCAAACTTCGCTCCAATCCCGGGTCCAACGTCACACGGAGGGGTGGCGTCTCTCTCGTCGCTAGCACGAACCTGCGGCCATCTTCTACAAGCTTTTCTTCTTTCAACGCGCCTGGCACCAAGTTAGCCAATGTCATAATAACCCGAAAAGACGGCAGAGGCTCAATAAGTTGCAGTGACGTGGGAATCACGCCCGGCGCCTTAGTGACCGGCCCCTTCACTGATCGCCACCAAAGCTCCGCTGGACTACCGCGGCGAAGGCCAAAATGGCGCCGCAACACGGGTGACATCTCCGACGGCACGAGCCACCAACCGCGCAAATCCACCGACCGTGTCAACCGTTGGCCCTGTGGACCAATAAGCGGCGCTGATAGCACCGGCGTTGGCGTCCAGGCCACCGGCCTCGCCGTACTAACGCTGGACAAAGGTTTAAACACCCATAGGGCTAAGCCCAGTAACCCTAGCATCGCCACCGCTGCGCCAGAGGCGATGACTGCGTGTCGACTGTGAAGCACGGAAAAACCTCCTTCCGTGAAAGTTTTTCCATTTTTACCCATTTCCAAACACTTGCTGGTGATGGGGATCGATGGTCGCGACACGTAGTCTCACCGCCACCGCGAAGTTGTTCACCCTCAGGTCCACCGTGGTCACGGGGAGATCGGGGTTTCCGCTAATTGGTCCTGAGCCCGTTTCACCCGCATCGGGGTAGAGAGGGGGACATGGAACCGCCAACACTTCCCGTCGTGGAAGAGCGTGCCGGATTCCATGGCGGGGATTCCTTCCTGTTACCTGCTTGCTCAACCGCTCACGATATCGATAGGCAGGAAAGATTTAACGGCAAGGCCGTCCTACCTCGCCCCTTGAGTCTCAGCGTAGCGCTCATTCGCGAGCTGCTGCGCGTAGGTCACGGCAAAGAGTAACCGCCCGCTGGGTAACGACACAAAATATAAGTAGGGTACTGCCGCCGGATGCAACGTGGCTTTCAACATATCTAAGCCCGGATTGTCAATGGGGCCTGGTGGCAGTCCGGCGTGCTGATAGGTGTTATACGGCGATGGAGTGCTCAGCTGGGCCAGGGTCAGTGAACCCTGAAACCGTTTCCCCAGCGCATAGCGCACGGTCGCATCCGATTGTAACAACATATGGCGCTTAAGGCGATTGAGAAACACCCCCGCCACAATCCGGGCCTGGCTCGGTTCTTTGTCCTCCGCCTGGACAATGGACGCCAATGTCACCCATTGTGGCAGTGACAGCGGAGTATGCGCCTGGTCGTATAGCCCGTGTATGGCCCGCGCCTGAAAGGTTTCCCACATCATGGTCAGGGCTTCCCGTGGAGTTGTGCCGTACGGAAAGAAATAGGTGGCGGGAAACAAGTAACCTTCCCACGGATCGCGGACACCCGGCGCTGGCTTTGGCATGCCGGGCAATGGGTACCTCATCAATCGCTGATATTGGCTTAATCGGCCAATATGGTGCGCCACCAGCCGCGCCACGATATCCTGCACGGTCAACCCTTCGGGAATACTCACCTTGATCACCACCACGTCGCCGTTCCGCATCAGATTCATGATGCGAAACAACGAATCCCGCGGCGACAATCGATAGACGCCGGCAGTCAAATGCGTATCGAGGCCGTTAATGCGGCTGAGCCATTGAAACGCCCAGGCGCTGCGGATAATGCCGTGCTGCTGTAATTCCTCGCCTACCGCGGTCGCTGACTGGCCTGGTTTTACGACAACATACCGCTCCATGTGACTGCCAGGCTGTCGTGGCGACACCCAGTCGAGGACCAGGCCCACGACAATTAGGACGGCAACCACCAGCGCCGTCCCAATTATCCTCCATTTCTTACCGCGCCATCCTAGCTGACGACCCATGGATGGCCAAATCATCACATCCTGAACCCGCCTCGGGCACTACTCGTCGCCTTCGTCATCCAGCAACTCTTCGTATGCCTGGGCCACATGCTCCCATTCTTCTTCTGATTCAATGTCCACCAGCACGTCGTCGCCGTCAGCATCCTTTTCTAAACGCAAGATGACCGCTTCGGCTTCCTCGTCCTCTTCGCTGTCAATGGGCAGCAAAATGGCATATTCCTTACTGGAAACCTCGATGACATCCACTACCACGAACTCGTGCTCTCGCCCCTCATCGTCCGTTAAGGTAATGATCTCATCGTCTTCTTCGCCAAATCCTGCGTCAAAATCTTTGTCGTCAGCCATTAAAGTCTCCTCTCTCGCCCCAGCCATGCGTTGATGGTCCAGGTACCCTTGCAATATCAATGACGCGGCCACACCGTCAATGAGCGCCTTTCGGCGCTCGCGCCGCACGTTCTGCTGAATAAGAAGGCGCTCCGCCTCGCGCGTGCTCAGCCGTTCGTCCCACGTCACCACTGTAAACGCACCGCGTTCACGCAGTTTGAGAACAAAATCCATGGTCTTTGCGGCTTGAGGCCCATGGGTGCCATTCATATTCAAAGGCAATCCTACCACAATTTGCGCCACATGCCACTCATCGGCCATCCGTTTCACAGCATCCAGATCTTCACTCAGGCTCCGACGACGTAGGGGCGCTTCGGACTGGGCGATAAGACCGCTCTCATCGCTGATCGCAACCCCTATCCATTTATCCCCCACATCAAGGCCCATTATGCGTTTAGCCATCGCGGGATGCGACTTCGAGGTGGTGCACATAGTACCGTAGTAAAGCTTCTAATAATTCGTCGCGTTCGAGTCGTCGAATGAGATTGCGTGCACCCATGTGGCTTGTGATGTAGGCTGGATCGCCGCTCAAGAGGTAACCGACTAATTGACTAATCGGGTTATACCCTTTATCCTTCAGGGCCGTGTACACCTCTCGAAGTACCATGTCCGCCTCTTTCTCCTGGTCATGGTAATCTCCGAGACGCCGGGTTTCATCCGACGGGCTCATACATGCCACATCCTTTCTTTTGCCTTTTTCGCTTTTTGACCCGCATTATCCTGCCGCGCCGAAGTGATTGGCGATCCAAATTCGCGCCGCTTCTAGCGCCTCGGGAACCCCATCCGGCGCACGGCCGCCCGCTTGCGCCAAATCGTCGCGACCCCCGCCCCCCCCGCGAATCGGATGGCTTAAGGGTTTCACAAGATCGCGCGCGACAAATCCACGTGCACGCACGCGCTCGCCAAAGTACACCACCACCGACGCCCGCTCACCGTGGCGTGCCGCTAGGACTGCACCGTCTACCGCCTCCTTGACGCCATCGAGAACCTCCCGTAATGCTTCGGGGGATTCCGCATTGACTTCTGCCACCACAAATTTGTATGCACCGACCAATTTGGCTCGCTCGGCTAGTTCCCGCCCCAAACGCTCGCGTTGATGTCGCCGCAATGCAGCGCTCTCCGCTTCGTACCGCTTCACCGTCTGAAAGAGCTCCTGGATCCGTTCGGGCCATGTGTCCTCCGCCACCCCCGGGAATAGTGGGGCTATTTCCTGCAGTATCGCCCGGCTGTGACGAAACGCGGTTAACGAATTCAGACCTGTCACCGCTTCAATGCGCCGCGATCCGGCGCCGACGCCGGATTCGTCAACAATCGCAAATAGTCCGATTTGTCCGGTGCGCTGACAGTGCGTCCCTCCGCAAAGTTCCTGGCTGGCTCCGGGTACCGTAATCACCCGCACCGTCTCACCGTACTTGTCCCCGAAAAAGGCCAATGCTCCACCTTTCAATGCATCCTCGCGCGACGTATAGGCGATAGTCACGGGCCGATCGTCCAGAATCCATTGATTGACCAAATCTTCGACAGCACGAATTTGATCCGCCGTCAACGGCTGGGGATAGGCGAAGTCAAAGCGCAACCGGTCGGGAGCCACCAGGGATCCGGTTTGGTGCACACCTTCGCCCAACACGTGCCGCAATGCAGCATGCAGTAAGTGTGTGCCGGTGTGGTTGCGCATAGCACCTTCGCGTCGGGCCACGTCAACCGTTAAGGTCGCCGCTTGCCCTCGGGCCATATAGCCCTCCACCACTTCAATGGCATGCCATATGGCATTCCCCGCTTTAATCGTGTCCCATACCCGCGCGCGACCCGTGGGCGTTACGATGAGGCCTTGGTCACCCACCTGCCCACCACCTTCCGGATAAAAAGGGGTGCGCGCGAGAAACACCCACCCCGACTCCCCAGTGGTTAAGCGTTCCACCTCATCGGTGTCGACCACGAGGGTAAGAATGGGCTCGTCATGGATGATTAACTCCGTGTAACCCAGAAACTCCGTGCTGCCGGGTGAAGGCCAGTGTTTAATCGCCTCATGACGATTTTGTCGCGCGCGCTGGCGCTGCTCTTGCATCAGTTTGGCAAACGCTTCCTCATCCACGACAATTCCACGTTCCTCCGCGGCATCACGCGTTAGGTCAACCGGAAATCCGAAGGTATCGTAGAGCTGAAAGACATCCTGACCGGATAGGGTTTCGCCCGGTTGCAAGCGGTCCAACTTTTGATCCAAGACTTTAAGACCAGCATTCAAGGTCAGCAAAAACCGTTCCTCTTCCTGCCGAACCAGATCGCGAATCAGGGAGACGCCATTGGCCACCTCCGGATAATGATCTCCCATGACGGCCGCCACTTCGGGCACCAACTGCGACAAAAAAGGTTCATCTAGTCCCAGTTTCATGCCATAACGCATCGCGCGCCGCAAGATGCGCCGCATCACATATCCGCGCCCCTCATTGGCAAAGGAGACGCCTTCCGCCAGTAAAAAGGTGATGGAGCGGATATGGTCAGCAATGACGCGAAACGGCATGCCGGCCTCACCCCGATCATAGGTGCGCCCCGACAGGCGTTCCACCGCCGCAATGAGCGGGCGCAGCAAGTCTGTATCGAAATTGGACTCGACTCCTTGCAAATACGCCGCTATGCGCTCCAGTCCCATGCCGGTGTCGATGCTAGGCCTGGGCAACGGCGTCAAGTGACCTTCGGCGTCCCGATTATATTGCATGAACACCAAGTTCCACACTTCTTGAATGCGATCGCATTCGCATTGGCCTAATCCGCAATGGGGACCGCAAGCGTATTCTGGTCCCCGATCGACAAAAATCTCGCTGCATGGCCCGCAAGGCCCCGTATCACCCATAGCCCAAAAATTATCTTTTTCTCCCATGCGCACAATGCGATCGGCAGGAATACCGGCCTCTTCCTGCCACAGCTGAAATGCCTCATCGTCTGTTTCAAAAACGGTAACCCATAGCACCTCAGGCTGAATGTTGAGCTCGCGCGTCAAAAACGTCCAGGCAAAGCGAATAGCGTCGCGCTTGAAATAATCGCCAAACGAGAAATTGCCCAGCATTTCAAAGAAGGTTTGATGGCGTGCCGTGCGCCCGACCTGATCCAAATCGTTATGCTTGCCCCCGGCACGCATGCATTTCTGCACGGTTACCGCCCGCCGATAGGAACGCGTCTCCTGGCCTAAAAACACATCCTTAAATTGCACCATCCCGGCATTGGTAAACAACAAGGTGGGATCGCCAGCTGGAACCAACGGCGAACTGGGCACCACTTGATGTCCATGATTGGCAAAAAACCGCAAAAATTTTTCGCGAATCGCAGCTGACTGCACCACGGCGCCCCCTTCAACTATAATGTCTCATTGTACCGACGGCGTCGAACAGCGGTCAAGCAACTCTTTCCTGGGGCGGAAATGTTGCCCTTAATCACGCGCCGGAATGGTTAATCGCCGGTATCCATGCTGCAGAACCACGCGGAGTACCGCTGCTAGGGGTACCCCAATAATGAGCCCCCAAAATCCTGCGATGGCTCCGCCGGCCAGGATGGCAAAGATGACCACCAACGGATGAAGGCCAACAGATTCGCCCACAACCTTGGGTGAGATGACCGTGCCTTCCAACTGATGGATCACCACGAACCCAAGAACCGCATACAACGACACCCATGGCGACCGCGTCAGTCCCAACAACACGGCCGGAATGGCTCCCGCCACCGGCCCGAGATAGGGGATGACGTCGGTCACCGCGGCAACCGCGCCAATCAGTAACGCAAACGGAATCTTTAGGACTATCATCCACACCGTAGACAAGAGGCCGACAACCACAGCCACCATAAGCTGACCCCGAATATAGCCGTTGAGCACCCGGTCCACATCATAACCCAGCTTATAGACCGCCCCGCGCCAATCAACGGGCACGAGGACCCAAAACCGCTCGCGAATGCGATGCAAATCTTTTAGGACGTAAAATGCGAGCACCGGTGCCACAATCAAACTAATAAGGCCAGGGACCAAGCCAAAGGCGCGCGTCACTGTTCCCTTTAGGGCGTGCATGAGTGCTGACTGCAGGTGGAGACCCGTCTGGGTGATGGCGGACCGAATGGTGCCAGGCATCGGTTGTTGATGAAAGCGCGTCAGCCAATAGTCCCACGTCCTTTGAAGCCCTGCTGCGAGCCGAGGCACATATTTAATCAAATGGACCGTTTCGCCTACTAGAATAGGAACCATATAGACAACCAGGGCGGCAATGATTAATGCCAAGAGCGCATACACCAGTAAAATCGCAATGACGCGGTGAAGGTGCCCGTAGCGAACAATGAGCTCCACAGGAGGAGCTAAGAGATAGGCCAGCACGAAAGCCAGCAAAAAGGGTAATAAAATACTCCTCGCAAGCACGAGAATGCTAAATGCGGCGAGACCGAGAAGGAAAAGAAGCCCCCAGCGACACCATGGCCGAGGGCGCGGAAACGATGGCGGCATCAATGTTTAGCGCATGCGGCGCTTGGCAATGCGTAGCAAGCGGTTTCCCTGAGCGCGAGCGACATGATACGCATACGGCGCAAATCGGCGCGCCTGGCGCATTGCCACGGGATAAAGACGGCGACGTGGGCGCCCCAACAACCAGAGGCCCGCGACAACCGCCCCCACCAGGGTGCCCGTCACCATGCCGCGGACATACCGCCTCATAGTCCCACTCCTTCCAACCCATCGTCAATGCGCGATAACTCGCCGTCCAGTTCCACGCGAAACATGCGCACCCCTTTTTGGCCAATAGCAAACTCGATATAGCAGTCCCAACAGTAATATTGTCCGGTACCAACCCGTCCCACGTTGCGTCCCTGACAGGATGGGCACAGCGGATCCCTGTCCATGAGCAGCCCTCCTTTGTTATCTCTCTGACAAGGGTGCCCCGGTCCGCGATATCTTAATCACTTGGCCGCCCATCTCCATGATATCGGCGATGGGCACAATGAGCGCCCCTTGAACCAAATCGCCTAAAATGCCCCGCGAGACAATCAAATGTGTCACATGCCACGTCTGCTCGTCAAAGAGAAAATCGAGCACACGCCCGCATAACTGCCCCGTTTGGTCAATCACCGGACGCCGGCGAAATTGCTGGTCGCGCCGCAGTGCCTCCATGCGCCATCGCCGCGACTTTACCTGCACCTGCCGTTTATCTTCAATCTCTATCCCCAACGTCGTGACCACTACCGCATCGCCGTGCCCAAGAAACGGAGTCCCAAAGATCCTTGGTACCAACGCAAACCCCTCCACAGTCAGGGTGGGCCAGGATACCACCACCTCATCGACCACTTTCCAGGGATGCGATCGCGACCGAATGCGCACCGGCAAATGGGTCATATGCCAGCCGCTAAGCATGCGTCCTCCTCTTAAATCGGATCACCCGCTGTGTTAGAACGCATGATACGCCCTCCCGCTACCAGGACCTCGTCTTGGTACAAGACTGCAATTTGCCCCGGACTAATAGCCCACTGGGGTTCATCGAAGATCACGGTAGCCCGTTGTCCGTCGGGTTCCCATGCTGCAGGTTCCGGCTGCATATTGTAGCGCACCTTAACCTCTCCCCTTAGTGTCTCACGCGGAACCTGGTCTGATACATAATGCACCGCCTGCAGCTCCGCCACTCGCTGATAGGCGGCGTCTCGCGGACCGACAACCACACGATTTTCTTCACTGTCGAGGGCAACGACGTAGCGCGGTTCGGTTTGCCCCAGATTGAGCCCGCGCCGCTGGCCGATGGTGTAAAAGGCAATCCCTTGGTGCTCCCCTAACACGTGGCCCTCTTGATCCACAATGGCGCCCCGACGCACAGCATCCGGCCGGTGCTCACGCAAATAACGGTGGTAGTCGTTCTGGGGTACAAAACATAACTCTTGGCTGTCAGGCTTGTGCGCCGTGACCAGCTGATGACGCTCAGCAATTTGGCGGCTTTCCGCTTTGGTCAATTCTCCCAGTGGAAAGAGCAAATGACGCAAATCACCTTGCCCCAACGTGTACAGCAGGTAACTTTGGTCTTTGGCGCGGTCGCGAGCCCTCAGCAACTGGTATACTCCCTCGCGCTCCCGAATCCGGACATAATGCCCGGTCGCTAAATAGTCTGCACCTTGAGATTGAGCCCAGTCCCACATCGCACCAAACTTAATATGGCGGTTGCACCAGGCACAGGGGTTCGGCGTTTCCCCACTCAAATAGGCGGCCTCAAACGGTGTAATCACCCGTTCGTAAAATGGCTCTTCAACATCCACGAGCACGTGCGGTATCTTCAGCCGTTTGGCGACGCGCCGTGCATCCACAATGGCGTCGAGGCCGCAACAGCTATTGGTGGTTTCCGCAGGCAAATGGCGCATGGTCACCGCAATGACGTCGTACCCTTGTTCGATCAATAAAACAGCGGCCGCCGAGGAATCGACGCCGCCGCTTAATCCCACGACCACAGTCTTCCCCAACCGTTACCCACCTTCTCCCGACGCTTTTAACTGGCTGACCGATCGTTTGGCTACCGCCCGCTGTTCGCGCATCAACCGATCCATGGTAATTTCCCGCATCGCCTCATCCACCGCTTCTTGCACCCGAACCCAGACATCGGGGCCAATGCACCATTGCATTTCTTGGCATCCCTGCCCGCTGTCACTGGCACAGTCGGCCACCAGGATAGGGCCTTCCACGGCTGCCACGACATCGCGCACCGACACCTCTTCGGGCCGGTTTGCCAGCCGATACCCCCCCTGAGCGCCGCGCATGCCATGCACGATCCCCGCCCGCTTCAACAACGGCATCAACTGCTCCAAATATTGCTCAGGAATATTTTGTGCCTGCGCAATGTTAGCTACCGTTAAAGGACCTCTATCCGCGTGTAGCGCCAATTCGTACACGGCCTTTACCGCATATCGCCCTTTACTCGATATTCTAAACATCCGGCTACACTCCTATAACGCTTTGCGTTAAGCGTAGCACCCCTGCGAATCCGGGTCAACTCGTAGCCGTTAGGCCTGAAAGCCTCTCGGGACATTCCCATCTGTCCCGCAAAGTCTTGCGCTTGCGGACCCGATCGGCCAGCATCGATGAGACTCATTAATAGGTGCGCTCTTTTGGCGGATAATGGGTAATCACCACCGGTTCAGTGGCCATGGTTAACTCCCCGGCCACAGTGCGGCTAAACAGAAAATGCGTCAAATACGCTCGGTCATTGCGGGCCGGAAAGTCTAAACGCGCATGGGCCCCGCGGCTCTCTTGGCGCGCCAGCGCCCCCTGAACCACAACTTCGGCTAAATCCAGTAAAAAGCCGGTCTCTATGAGCGCTAGCAAATCATAGTTAAAGGTGTGCCCACGATCCGCAGCCGACGCTTGTTGATAGCGCTCGCGCAGTTCGGCAATATGACTCTTGGCTTCCTCCAGGCGCGCGGCTGTACGAAATGTGCCCACAAACCGCGTCATGGTTTCCCGAAGTTCGCGGCGGATGCTACCATAGTGCTCGCCGCCCTCTTTGGCGCGAAGCGAATCCAGCCAGTCGCTGACCCGTTGAATGTGCCGATCGCCAATGGCCGCCCGCCCGTGTTGCTGCACGTGGCGGGAGGCCTCCATGCCGGCCAACCGTCCAAACACCAGCGTGTCTAGCAGCGAGTTCGCCCCAAGACGATTGGCGCCATGCACACTGACTGCCGCGCATTCACCAGCAGCATAGAAACCTGGCAGCGCCGTGCGGGCAAACTTGTCTGTCGCAATTCCCCCCATCATATAATGTTGGCCGGGCTGCACTGGCACCGGCTCGTATACCGGATTCACGCCCTTATAGGTCAGGGCAAAATCGTAAATTTCTGAGAGCCGGCGGCGAATCAACTCTTCGCCCAGATGGCGCAGATCAAGATGCACGTATCCGCCTTCAAACCCTCGACCTTCCTCGATCTCCGTCTCAATCGCCCGAGACACAATGTCGCGGGGCGCCACCTCCATCAACTTGGGGGCATAACGCTCCATAAAGCGCTCGCCCAACCGGTTGACTAGGTACGCGCCTTCGCCGCGCGCGCCTTCCGTAATTAAGACATTGAGGCCTGGCAAGGTGGTAGGATGAAACTGCACAAACTCCATGTCTTTTAAGGGGACTCCGGCTCTCAACGCTATCGCCATGCCGTCGCCCGTATTGATGTAAGGATTGGTGGTCCGGGCGTACAACATGCCCGCCCCACCGGTGGCAAAGATCACCGCTCCTGCGTCTACGACCACCAAGCGACCATCTTGAATGTTGAGCGCGATGACCCCAGCCGCTCGACCGTCATCCACCACGAGGTCGAGCACAAAGAGTTCCTGATGGACCTCAACCTGGTGGCGCAAGGATTGTTCAAACAGCGTTTGATAGAGCGCCCGCCCTGTTTTATCCGCGGCATAACATGCGCGGGGATATCCCTGGCCTCCGAATGAGCGTTGAGCAATGCGGCCATCCGGGCGCCGCGAAAAGAGCGTGCCCCAGTGCTCCATTTCGTACACCACCCGGGGCGCATCTTCGCACATCAATTCCGCCGCATCTTGGTCGGCGAGATAGTCGCTGCCTTTAATGGTATCGAACGCATGATGTTCCCAGCGATCCTCCGGATCCAACGCCGCGTTAATGCCGCCTTGCGCGGCCACGGAATGGGACCGCACCGGATAGACCTTGGAGATTACCTTGACCTGATAGTCGGGGTCCACCGCCAACGCTGCCCGCAGTCCAGCCAGTCCTGCACCCACCACCAGCACATCACAGGTCATCCGTATCAAATCCGGTGATTTCACGAAAAAATGGCCTCCCGCACCAGCGCTCGCTTTAACAACTGAATGGTCCGCGTGATGGGGATGCCCTTCGGACACGCTTCTGTACAATTAAATGTCGTGCGGCAGCGCCATACACCTTCCGGCGCACCTAAGACTGCCTCGCGCGTCTGGTGGCCCTGGTCACGCGGGTCAGCCTCAAAGCGATAAGCCTTGACTAAGGCCTGGGGGCCTAAAAAGTCGCGGTCCAGGCCGACAATGGGGCACGCCGCAAAGCAAATTTGGCAAAATATACAGTCGGAGGCTTTGGACAGCAGGTCAAAAGCGTCGGGTTCGAGGACCATCAATCGCTCCTTTTCTGGTTCCGGCACCGCAGGGTCCGGCATGAGCCATGGCGTGATGCGGGAAAATTGCGTCCAAAACGGCTCCTGGTCGACGACTAAATCTTTGAGACACGCAAGATTGTAGAGCGGTTCTAGCTGAATCATCCCACTTTTGGAGGCAACGTCACTCACTTGCGTCTTGCACGCTAACCGCGGCCAGCCGTTAATAACCATGCCGTCCGACCCGCAAATGCCGCTTCGGCACGAGGCCCGGAACGCCAGGGTTCCATCGAGATCTTCGCGAACACGCATTAAGGCCTGTAACACCACATCCCCCGGTTCGATGTCGACCGAGTACTCTTGCCAATATGCCCCGTTGTCGTCGTCAGGGTTATATCGACGAATGCGCAACGTGACGCGCTCCATGTCTCATCTCCCCCTCCGTGCCCCTATCAGCCTCACTACAGGTAAAACCACGGACGTGTATTTAAAAAGGCGGACAAAATATCGGCGCCGACCACCACGGTAGCCAATCCAATGACCCATAACATGGTGCTGGCGACCCAAAGACGCTGGCGGGACCAACCGCGGTCGAGCCAGATGTTGCGCACCCCGTTTAAGGCGTGATAGACCACGACAATTAGTAAGCCATAGTCTACCGCGTCAAAGAGCCCGCGCATAAGGCGACGGACCACGCTCTGATAGGTAATGGGTTGACCCAGGTGCATAAAGTGCTCGATCCAAAGATGAGCCACCACCAGAACCAGCAAAAACACAGCGGACACGCGCTGCAAAAGCCACGGCCAAAAGGCACGCTCGCCACTATGTGTAGACTTCATCATAGGCTGGCATAGGGAAGCAACGCCACCATCGAGCCCAATAGAGCTGCACCACCCACTGCTAACACCGTCCAGAACAAACGACGCTGAGCTCCAATAAACCACCCCAAGTCCATCAAGATAATCCGGATACCATTAAGGGCATGGTATAAAATCACCGCAAAAAGCGCTAAATCCGCCAAAATAAAGGGCGGCGTGGTCAAATCGTGCACCATGCGATTAAAAGCGCGAGGACCACCCGGCCACACCACCGAGGACAACACGATCAGGTGAAAATAGAGATAGGCGACAATGAGAAGTCCTGTCAGCCGGTGAAGCCACCACGCCAAAACCCCTGTGCGATATAGGGTGGATACCCGATAACTGCGCTGCGCCATAATTCCCCTCCCTTAAATAAGAGTGTCCCATCCATGGACACCTTATTCCCTTCACCGGCGCAGGCTGTCTCACGGATGCCCATCACCCTTCACGTACGCCACTAGATGCGCCACGCATGACGTGACATCGCGATAATGTGCCCAATCATACCACTCGCCATCCATCCACTCATCGACCGCCCCTGCCTCTTAACATTCCGGCGGCCGACTAACGGCGCCATATGGGGGTAAAAGGCAGCGTTGCCCAACCCGCCCAGCATCAGGGCGATGGCAAATACTGCATAGGACGGCGCCCAGGCCAGGCCGAACGCATTGCCAATCCCTCGGATCACGAGGCCGCCGACGATAAACCAGGGACCCCCTTCGTCGGTCTCCCCATGCTCCTAACCCCGGTTGCAACGCCTGCGTGGTCACGGCCAGCAACCCAGCCAACAGTCCCGCTTTGCTAGCCGCGAAGTGCCAACGCGCCATCAACATGGGAAGCAAGGGCAAGTACAGCGTCGGATAACCGTCGTTCACGGCGTGGGCGACCGACCATAGGATCGACTCGATGGGCAGAACCCATGAGGTAAAGGTCGTAGTCTTCACGTGATGGACTCTCGCTCCTTCATCGGTGACGCGTCTTTGTCATAGCGGACAGCGAGAAAACCCGCGTCCGCTAATGGGCGCATACGCCGATAGCGGGTCTCGAGCAACCAAGCCTCGTCCGCTGTGCGAAATTCGCCAGGACCAACGTAGAGCCCGGCCGCAACCCGTGCCGGGCTTTCCCCCATCAGCTCAGTAAGCTCAGGTAGCGTCCAAAAATGGGCGCCGCGATAGACGGACGTCGGATCGCTTTGGGCTCGCAGGCGGTAGTGGTGTGCCCATGGGCCGGATCCATGAATGAGCCCGAGTACCAAGCGCCCGCCAGGTTTTAGCACACGCCAGGCCTCTTTCAAAGAACTAGCGGGATCGTCCACAAATTCGAGGGTGACTTGCATGAGAGCGGCATCGAAGGTGTTAGTTGGCCACAAGAGATGGCTAAGGTCTCCCAGGATCCATGAGATGGACTGTCTACCCACACTTTTGGCACGAGCTTTGGATAACATAGCCTCCGATTCGTCCACGCCCACCACTTGGCAGCCGATGTCGGCCATCCAGAGGGTAAAGGTGCCGGTTCCACACCCTAGATCGATCACGCGGTCATCGGGACGAAGCTCCAGAAGCTCCCCAAGCAAGCGGTGTTCAACAGACTCGACAAACGCGCCTAGAGGTGTCTCGCAAAAGCGGTCATAGCGAACTGCCACGCGGTCAAATCGTGCCACCCGTCGCCGCCTCCCTTCATCGCGTATGGTTCCACAAAATTCCGATATTGTGGCAAGCCCTAGCGCGTAACCCGGTAATCTTTTCGGTGCCCACGCAAATCCAACGGGTGACTAAGCCAGTGATCTCATGGCGTTGGGCGATATCCCTTAGCACCTCGGATGGGCATGACGTCACCCTTGTTGTTGCCCGTTCTGGATGTTGCACGCTGTGCTCGAATCCTCTTCCCGGTGCGCCCCCCATTGTGCACCATCAGAGGTACATGGTCGTGGAACACCCCAGCTCGCGCGAATCAACGCCTGTGAAGAGGCCCAAGACGGCTGACAGGGAATCCTCCAAGGTCCACATCCCAGTGTCCGCCACAGGCAGTTAGGGCTTGAAGCCGACCACAAATTCCCTTTCTCACTCCGTGCGCCACCAATACAGCGCGTACGGATGCGGGCGGGGTTCGGCCGGTGGTCGCGCTGCCGGGGTTTATTAGTACACGGGCACTTTGTCAGCCCATAGGGTCCACTCGCTTAATTCGTCCATTGAGCTGCGGTGTACCCCGGGGATGAGCGCGTCATCGGTCACGGCGCGCGCGTCCATACAAGTGCCGCAGGCCCCGAGTTCGATTTGACGCTTGAGGGCAATGGTAATCATGCGCTCCAAATTATAGTAACCAGAAGGCACAATCTGTCCTTGACGCGCACATTGTACCGCATCTGCCATCAGGAACACCCGCACCTGGGTTTACAATTCCGCGGCCACACGATTCGCATGGCGTAGCGCGTTATACGCCCGTTCCGTCCCGTATGGCGGGTCATTCAGGATAAATAACAGGTTCATGACGAAAACTTCCTTGGTTGAGGTGGTTCTGCGTTCAAGACCTCACTTAATGCCTTAATGGCGGCATCCAGGTCGGCGACCGTGGTCTCGCGGCCAAAACTCAACCGCACGAGACCTTGGCGAAGCCGAGGGGAGACACCCATGGCCATGAGTGTCGGTGAACCCGCGTCACTGGGATGATGGCAGGCTGAGCCAGTACCCGCCCGGATTAACGGTGTAGCAACCAAGAGCGATGACCCTGGCCAATCCGGGTGAGCAAACGCTACGGTATTAGGCAGCCGTTCGGCCTCGCGTCCGAAAATCGTAAGATGAGGGTCGATCGCTATTAAGCCCATTTCAAGCCTGGTCCTAAGCTCGGTCAGTTGTTCCATACCGCCGTGACGAATCCAGACCTCGGCCAACTCGGCGGCTTTGCCAAGACCGACGATGAGCGCCACGGGTTCGGTGCCGCTGCGGTACCCACCTTGTTGGCCCCCTCCCGTAATAAGGGGAGGTAATGTCACACCGGGCCGAATATATAAGGCGCCAATTCCTTTGGGCGCACAGAATTTATGGCCTGCAACGGACAGAAAATCCACGTCTAGTGATTGCACATTGACAGGAATTTTTCCGACCGCCTGGGCGGCATCCGTGTGCACTAACGCGCCCACAGCGTGAGCACGGCGTGCAACGTCAGCCACCGGCTGGATGGTGCCAATTTCGTTATTAGCTAGCATGACACTGACCAGGACGGTGCGTTCGTCTAGCGCGGCGTCAAGATCCGATAGGCGGACAACCCCGTGGGCATCGACAGGGATGGTCACAACGTCAGCCCCTAGCGTCGCCAGAGCAGCTGCCGTCGCTGTCACTGCCGGGTGCTCAATAGCCGATATAATAACCCGGTCGCGGTCAGGTGGCCGAGCTTCCCACACGGCGCGCAGAACCCAGTTGTTACTTTCCGTTCCGCCGCTGGTAAAAACAATGCTCTGAGGATCTGCTCCCAAAAGCGTCGTCACCGACTGTCTGGCGTTTTCTATGGCGGCATGACCTGCCATGGCTTCCGGGTAGGTCGCGGAGGGGTTATAGAAATAAGTCGTCCAAAAAGGCGCCATAGCACTCACGACTTCCGGGGATACGGGTGTTGTGGCATTGTAGTCTAAGTACACCGGTCGTTGGGGAGAGGTTAAGGCACTCACGCTAAATCGCCTCCTTTGGCGACAGGCAATCCAAGAGCCTGCCAGTCCGCCACCCCGTCGGCCAGCCTATAGGCTCGAAATCCGTGCTTTTGCAAGGACTCCACGGCATGGAGTGCCAATACGCAATACGGTCCCCGGCAATAAGCTACCACCGTGCGGTCTCGAGGCAACTCCTCCAGGTGGTCAGTCAGCTCATCGAGCGGTAACGAAACCGCCCCCGGCCAATGTCCCGCCGCATATTCCTCCCGCGGACGCACATCGAGGAGAATGATGTCTTCCTCTTGCATCCGCTGTTGTAACGTCGGCGCATCCAATGTTTCCAGCGCTTCGCGATTGCGAAGAAAGGTTTCCGTGATTTCGCGCATGTCCGCGTAATAGCGTTCGGCCAACGTGCGAAGGCTCCGAAACCTGACTTATCCCCAGTTTTAGAGTTCGATTATTGTCGGAATAGAAAGAATTGTGAGCGCAAAGGAAAATCGGGTCT
>JAPNUR010000019.1 GCA_026627385.1 Bacillota bacterium
TTCGCGGTTCCCGCCATCCTGAGTCGCAATGGTGACCAGTCCGGGTAGCAGGTTTTATAGCCGTGCAGCTTGCTTCGTCGGTTTCACCCGGCCCGAGGTCGCTCTGCAAACTCTGTTCGAAATGCCACAGCGCAAAAAGCTCAGGAAACGGTAATCTTGACTGGCAAATTTTTCTCGAGTATTATTTTACATGATTATTATTTTATGTAGCTAGTATTTTTCTTTTTAATGAATACCGAAGTTCTCGGCTGGTTAAGGGTGACGACCTATGTCTAGGATGCGGATGGATCACCGACATGCCGATAGGTGAGAAAGGATGCGGATCATGCGCAGGAAACGCTTGCCCGGGGACGATTACTCATGGTCCGCCGGCGCATGGGGTTTAGCCGTGTGCTGCGGACAGTCGGCCAAGAATCGGGCCTCGTCAGCGGGCAGGTGGGTCTTCTACATGCGGAACGGCATCCTCAACCAGCTAGTTGCAACGTCAGCCACGCGGCGTGAGGCCCCTGGCCCCATGTTCAGTATGGGTCGTCGGACGCATGGGCCTAGCACGACAAGGCAGTGTGAAAGCGGGTGGATGGATTGCTGCATGGCGATTCGTGTCACACGTCCGGAGTATGCGCACGCGTTGGAGTGTCTCGCTTTGATCGAGCACGGGACAGGTGGTAGTCCAGGCTTGCATAGTCTGTATCCTTGCGACCCGCTCTCGACCGGAACCGAACCCGGCGTGAAGACGAGTGTGCTGGATTACGCCGAAACCCGACACGCGCAGTCGGAGGTTAGCATCCAAGTTCGTCACAGGAAGTGTTTCGAGGTGTTCTCGCCACTGGCGCTGCACCGCTTGCATGGCCTGCAAGTGGGTATCCAGTGTCCAGACGGCCTCAACCTGAGCCTGGCGCTGATCCGGGGAGACATCCACGGTCCAGTGTTGCAGCGCTCTCCGGATCCGCAGCGGGTCTGGCGTGGCTCCAGGATCGTGGTGCTGGACCTGCCAACTCATTACCGCCGTCAGACGGCGTGGATCGGACACTTTGGGATTCACTGGTTCTACCTCAAAGCCCGTCACACTGAACCCATTGACCGTTAGCCCCAAGGATGTCGCAATTACAGCAGACACAATCCGCCGCACACGTCGATCCCATGTGAGCCGCCGGCCTTCCAAGGCTTTCAGCGCCTTTCGGATGTGTGCCAACTGCCCAGTCCACAACGTATGTTCCTGGCGATCTTGCACCACTGCGTGAAGATGGCCGTCGGTCCAGTCTCATCTGACGACGATGTCCATGCCTACACGTTTCGCTTCCGACAATGTGCTGGACCCACGCGTCTTGGGCCTCATCAGTCTTGGCACATACCCGTACGACCGATTTCTGATGAGTTCCAGGGGTCACAAGGTTTCCGTCAATCTCTTGGTGGCGATCGAATCGTAAAAAGGAAGCGCTTTTCCGGGAAGGGTCGAGTCCATCACGATTCAGGACACAATCAACGGTTGGACGAGATCTCGTGACTCGTCCCAATTTTTCACACAAGTTATCTGCCACTGAGATTAACAAACAAGGAGGAGAAATGCCATGGCAGCCGCTAATTCTATTCGGGGGACAGGGACGGCATCCATTCATGAACGCTTCCCCTACAAGTGGATTGCCTTATCCAACACCACCTTGGGAATTCTCATGGCCGCCATCAATGGCAGCAGTCTCATCATTGCCCTCCCCGCCATTTTTCGTGGTATACACGTCAATCCTTTGGCGGCCAACTCGGAGAGTTTGCTTCTCTGGGTGCTCATGGGTTACAACGTGGCGACGACCATCCTCTTGGTGGCCTTTGGGCGAATCTCGGACAGCATCGGGCGGGTTCGCCTTTACAACTTGGGATTTGCCATCTTCACGCTAGGCTCGATTCTCCTGTTTCTCACTCCGGGAAAAGGAATAACGGGAGAGTGGGAGCTAATCATTTTTCGCATGGTGCAAGGCATTGGAGGGGCTTTTCTGTACGCGAACTCCACCGCCATTATCACCGATGCTTTCCCGCCTCATGAGCGGGGCCTAGCGATTGGCCTTAACGGAATTGCCGGTATGGCGGGGGCGGTCATCGGTATTGTTGTAGGGGGCATTCTGGCGACTGTGGGCTGGCGGTATGTGTTTCTGATCAATGTGCCCTTCGGTCTCGCGGGCACCGTGTGGGCGTACATTGCGCTCCGCGAGCTGGACATGGACCGGCCGCCATTGCACATGGATTGGTTGGGGAACCTCACCTTTGCTGCGGGGCTTTTGGGCGTCGCCCTGGCACTGACGTACAGCATTAACCCACACGGCCATCACGCGACGGGCTGGTCCTCTCCCTTTGTACTCGGCTCCCTGATCGGGGGCGTGGTGTTGCTGGTGGCCTTTGTATTGATTGAGGCCTACGTAGCCAAACAGCCCATGTTTCAGCTGCGGCTTTTCCGGATTCGCGGCTTTACCCTCGGCAACCTGGCCCAGTTCCTCATGGCTCTGTCCCAGATGGGGCTGCAGTTTATGATTATCATCTGGCTCCAGGGGATTTGGTTGCCGTTGCACGGGGTGTCCTACACCAATACGCCGCTGCAAGCGGGAATCGATACCCTACCCATGATGGTGGGGTTTGTAGTGTCCGGGCCGTTGGCCGGAAGAATAAGCGACCGCCTCGGAGCACGCCTACTGGGCAGCGCGGGCCTGGGCGTGGCCGCGGTGGGCTTCGTGCTCATGACCACTTTGCCCGCGAATTTTTCATATTGGACGTTTGCGGTCTATATCTTTCTTTTGGGATTGGGAATGGGTATGTTCGCGGCGCCCAACTCAGCAGCCATTATGAATAGCGTGCCCGCCCAGTACCGAGGGGCGGCGTCGGGTATGCGCACCACCTTTATGAATACCGGTACGTTGTTGTCAATGGGCCTGTTCTTTACGTTGGTTATCACGCGGCTTAGTCACCACTTGCCCGGCGCTATGGTTCGCGGGTTAAGCCGCTTCCCCTTGCCTCACGCGCTGGTCCTCGGCATTGCTCACTTGCCGCCCGTCGCGGCGCTGTTCTCTGCCCTTCTCGGTTACAACCCGATGCGAGTGCTTTTGCCAAGCACGGTCCTGAAGCTGCTCCCCCCGCCCATGGTAACCACGCTATTGGGCAAACATTTCTTCCCAGGTCTAATCTCCGCTCCGTTCCTCACCAGCCTGCATGAGGTGTTTTGGATCGGAATGGCTATGGTGTTGGCAGGGGCTGTGGCTTCGGCACTGCGAGGCCCGCGCTACATCTTCGACGAACCTACAGGAAAGACAACATGGGAGATCAGGCGCCGGAACTACCTCATCCTTGCCCTGTTAGCCGTTTGGGGTGCTCGCCGCGGTGCCAAGGAAAACGCCTCTGTAGCGGAAAGAAATCGTCTGGTTCGCGCCCTGACTTTGTTGATTGCAGTGTTGGGGGACGCGAGACGCCTTGAGGCAACAGGCGACGGTCGTAATTCCGAACGCCGCGAACCGTCACAGAGGCGGGGCTTCTAAGGTGGTGCAAGCGCCCGCACCTAGCCGGCCAAGGGGTTAGAGTGGGTAACGTCGCCAAATGCCGGGCGTACGGAGTGTCATGGACCGAAGCCCATCGGCGGGGGGAAGGGAAGCTTCCGCTCCTGAGATTGCGGGGAAGGGTTCAGCCGCGATTTGGCTGGGGAATCCCCCCGCAATGGAATGATGCGAGGAATATTGCGGATCGTGGTCCACTGCCGGTGTGTCAGGGGTGGAGGTTCTTTGACGCCAGACCTACCCCCGGTATAGCCACCGAGGCGCGGTGGCCGCGTCCAGTTCGAACAAATGGATGACGAGCAGGGGGCTCGGCGCCATAATCGCTAACTTTTGCATAAAGTTCAGTCACGTAAAGGCATTTGAGGTCAAGTCCTGAAGTTGGTGTAAATTTCCCCTCTCTGGCGAGCGCGTTAGTTAACTGACTTGACCCAGTGGGAGCGCCGCCGGGCGGTCTGTCTGCGCCTGCCGCCAGGCCTCGTAGTCGGCCATGTCGAAGTACTTGGAACCCGTCTGCCACGTCTCGTCGAGGCCCGATGTTTTTTTGGAGCCACTCGACTCGTGTGATCAGTGTGCCGATTTCCGCATGCAGCTCGGTCAGCGGTTGTTGGCGGGCTTGGGCCTGTTGTTGGAGCGCTTGGGACTCGGTAAATAACTGCGGAAAGTTCTCGAGCGCCTGGCGCTTCCAGCGATGCAGGTGACCGGGATGAATGCCGTATTCGGCGGCAATCTGGCTGACGGTTTTTTCTTCCTTGAGCATGTCGAGCACCACTGGGCTTTTGAAGGTGGCAGAATGCCGTTTTTGTTGCGCCAGGATATGTCCAGCGTAACACTTGACGGCCTCCAAAATTGTCTAGTTTTCGGGGACCACTATAGATAAGACAGCGCTGTTGGTGAGGGATGTGCAAAACGGCATTGTCTGGCGATTTGCCGATGAGGTTGGCCTGCGTTCCATTCAGGAGGCAGTCCGAGCGGTGCGTGTTTATCATATTCCCCTTATTTTTTGTCCCGTTGCGCTGAGGCCTGGGTATCCCGCTAGTCACCCGCGTAACCGATCGTTTGCCTGCGTAGTCGCGATGGGCCATATGAGCGAAGACGACGATGCTACCCAATCTGAGGTTAGGGGCATTGCTACGAATGGTGTAGTGTTGTCAACGGTCCGCGAGGCGGCTGACAAGCACTACCAGCTCACCGTGTTAAAAGATGCGTGCTGAGACAACGACGCGGAGGTACACCGGGTGTTAATGAGAAAATCTTTCCGCGTCAGGCGGATGTGGTAACAGTGCTAGAATGGGCACAGTGTCGGAACTAGATTGTTTATGCAGTCTCGAATGGTCGTCACTCGGTGGTCGACAGCGCTAGGGCTCGGTCATTGGCGAGGATTCCGACAGATGAACGCATTTGTGGTGAAAAGCCAAGGGAGATGATATCATGTCCGGCACGTTTGAGGTGCAGTGGCGATTAGGGAAGACGACAGTATACGGGACGTGCGTGATACCACCCGGCCGTGGGCCGTTCCCGGCGGTGGTCATGGTGGCCGGGAGTGGTCCTACCGACCGAGACTGGAATTCGCCATTGTTTCCCGGCACCCACGGGGGTGGGCGGTTGTTAGCGGAGGCGCTGGCTGAGATGGGGGTGGCCTCGGTAAGGTACGACAAACGAGTAGCTGGCCCCCACGCCAGCGAAAACATGCGCGAACTTGCAGGTTCTCTTACTATGGAGTCACATCGCGAGGAATTTCAAGCCGCTGTAGAATTCCTGGCGGGTAGGCCTGACATTGCCGCTGATGCTATTGTGGGATTGGGTCACAGCGAAGGAGCCATCCATGTTCTTCACTATCAGCTACAATCTCCGCCGGTGCCCTTAAGGGGTTTGATTTTAGCGGCGCCTCCTGGGCGCCCGGTGGGTGTGGTAGCGCGCGCCCAACTGGCCTCCCAGTTAGCCGGGCAGCCTGAGGGACCTCGGTGGCTAGGATTCTATGATGAAGCCATCACCCGATTTCAGGCAGGGGAGCCTGCCTCACCCGATGCGTCCCTTCCACCCGAAGTCAAACAATTGATTGCGACGCTAGAATCTCCGGCTAACCTACCGTTTTCCCGCGAGTTGTGGGAGGCCGATGTCGCCCGGTTATTAGCGGCGATAACAGTGCCAACGCTGGTGATTATCGGTAAGAAGGACATCCAAGTGGACTGGCAAGTCGATGGCGAGATCCTAGCCCAGGCGGCAGGGGATATGTCGCATATCACCTGGCACTTTCCGGATAACGCGAATCACGTACTGAAGTACGAGCCGCAAGACCGCGACCGGTTATCAGCAGCGGCAGTGGCAGTGCGTTACAACGCCGAGGATGGCGTGCTCGATCGGGAAACGCTGACCATGATCAGAAACTGGCTCAGGAATTTGTGGCGCGAGTTTGAGGGTAGAAAGGGCTTGGGTTGACAACGGCGACTGATCCGGTATGATATCACTATGATATTATACCGAGGAGGATCATAATTGACGGCGACGAAAGAATTCTGGGGTTGGCGCATTTCCGGTTGGCCCATGGTCGTGGTAGAAATTGCGTTATCGGCCAGTGGCCTTATCTTTTTTCGCCACCATATCACGCACTGGCTTGTGGCTTGGCTAATCCTGTTGGTGTTCGTGGCACGCGGCTTTTTTGTCGTTCAGCCCAATGAAAGCAAGGTATTCACGTTGTTCGGGCGCTACGTGGGATCAGTCGGGGATAGCGGATTTCATTGGACGAATCCCTTGGCGGTCCGGCGGGGCATTTCGCGACGGGTCCGCAATTTCACCAGCGATTGTCTGAAGGTAAACGATGCTAACGGCAACCCAGTGGAAATTGCGGCAGTGGTCGTGTGGCGCGTTAGAGATACAGCCCAGGCGTTGTTTGACGTAGATGACTTCGTGTCGTTCGTCGGCGTACAGGCGGAAACGGCGTTGCGGGCATTGGCTGGAATGCACCCGTATGATGCCGCCGGAGACCGAATGACGCTCTTAGGGCATCAAGATGAGATAGCTCAGGATCTGCTGCGCCAGCTTCAGGAGCGGTTAACCGTGGCTGGGGTGGAGGTGCTGGAGGCACGCCTTTCCCACCTCGCCTATGCGCCGGAGATTGCGCAGGCGATGCTCCGCCGGCAGCAGGCGGAAGCCATTGTGGCGGCCCGCCAGACCATTGTGGAAGGGGCACTAGGCATGGTGCATATGGCGCTCAACAACCTCTTGCATAGTGGTTTGGTGGACTTAGATGAAGAGCGCAAGGCCGCCATGGTCAACAACTTAATGGTGGTGTTGGCCTCGGACCAGGCCGTTCAGCCGGTAGTCAACGCCGGGACATTATACGCGTAAATGAAGAAGCGATTTTTGCTCCGGTTAGATCCGGAGATCTATGCGGCGCTCGAGCAGTGGGCCCAGGAGGAATTTAGAAGTGTTAATGGGCAGATCGAATTTTTGCTCATCGAGGCATTAAAGCGCGCGGGGCGAAGACCCGTGGGGCGCACGAAAGATTTGTTACCTGATCATGACGAATGACGGGTGCCAATCAGGCGCGATAGCGGAGGGCGGAACGGGTGGACGAAGAGGCGATTGTATGCCGCGGGGTGTCGCGGCGGTTTGGGACGCGCTGGGCGATCTCGGGTTTAGATTTAAGCGTGCCACGGGGGCATGTATTCGGTTTTCTGGGACCAAACGGCGCCGGCAAGACCACCATGGTGAGAATGTTAATTGGCATGCTTCGGCCGACAACCGGGTCCGTTCGAGTGTTGGGCCGAGACCCGGTGGCCCAGGGTGATGAGGTGCGGGCGCTATGTGGTGTCATGCTTGACAACGTAGGCCTTTACGAGCGGCTTAGTGCCTACCAAAATCTGCTGTTTGCGGCACGGGTGGCGCGGCTGTCTCCTAAGGAGCAGCGTCAGCGAGTTGACGAGGCGTTGCGGCGGGTGGATTTGTGGGAGCGGCGGTACGATCGGGTGTCGGGATTTAGTAAAGGAATGCGGCAAAAATTAGGACTTGCCCGCGCGCTCATTCATGACCCCGAACTTCTGATACTTGACGAGCCGACCGCTGGGCTTGACCCGGCCAACATTGTCCGCGTGCGCGAGCTCTTGGTCTCGCTGGCGGAGGAATCCGGCCGCACAATCTTTTTATCCACTCATCTTCTGGACGAAGCGCAGCGCGTCTGTGATCGCGTGGCGATTATTCAGCAGGGTCGGTTGCTGGTCGTCGGAGAACCCAATAAGCTGGGGACAGAAGGTATTCCCACGGTGCGGTTAACGCTCACAGGCATGGAGGGAGGAGAAGAGAAAGCGTTAGCATTGCCAGAGGGAATCGAGCTAGCGCCGCTGGGAGGGCGAGAATGGCGCGCTCGAATGCGCGATCTGGCGGATACGGAATCCTTGGTGAAAGCGCTAGTCCATGCAGGGATTGGCGTACGCGCGGTGATCCCCGAGGCAGTGTCCCTAGAAGAGGAATATCTCCGGTTAGTAGGAGGCAATAACCCGTGAACGATGTCAGAGCTATGGTCTGGAAAGAGGTCGCCGAGCTGTTGGGGAGCCGTCGGTTTCTTTGGGTGTTTATGGCGGCGGTTCTGGGGATGGGGGTGTTGCCGGCGCTGAGCTTTGCCCGCCAAGGGGAAAGAGCCATAGCGGTTGTCGGTGTGCTCTTTCTGGTGCTCTATGTTCTCTTTGCCGCCGTCATCGTCGTTGCCAATACTGCCCCTGATCTCGTGCTCCACGAACGCGTCGGACATACGCTCGAGTACTTGTTAACCACGCCTTTGTCGGTGCGCGCCATTTTTGGTGCCAAAATTGCTGTTGCTGCCTTCGTGGGCTATGTGGCTAGCATGCTATCCCTCGGAGTGCAGCTCGTGGCCGTGGCCATGTTAAGCGGCAAGGGACTCCATTGGCTATTTTTGGCGCAGGCAGATGGCCGGGTGATAGCCTTCGGCGTGACCGCTGGGCTGAGCCTTTACGTCGCGGTGGTGGGAACCTTTGTGGCGCTCCGAATTGGCGAACAGCGGGCCGCGTATATGGTGACCGTATTTTCCGTCGGACTCCTTATCGTGCCCTTCATCGCAGGGTGGCTCCATCTTCATCTGACGGTGAATTGGGTTTCCCACGCGGCCCTCTGGCTAGGGGTCATTGCCGTGGGACTGGCGGCGCTAGGCCTACGCATCTTCCAGCGCGAGATGTTGGTTCTGTACTTACAAGAATAGATGATAGATGGTCGTTTTCGCTACTAGCCGGTCAGCCCCAGACGCCCATACGACAGGTGACCGTGACGGGTTGGTCACGGTCATGACGCGGGGATGACACGTACCAGGACAGAGGAAGTGGTGGCCAAAAAGCCGTGAAGATCGTACAATCGAGGCGGCGTCGAAACGGCGTACGGTACTGAAGGAGGCACATCATGCCAGTATTAGCCGACGAGCCGTGGCGAAGGCTCACTCCCGATAGCGATGAATGGCGGTATTTTGCGGCGTGGTTTCCCGCCTTAGCTAATTTGCCGGGGAGCTGGGAGATTCGTGGGCGCGATTGGCCCGACGAGTACCGATTAATGGCGGTCGATGGAACAGAAATTCGCCAACTGGCTGCAAGTCTCAGTGCTGCCCGTCGGCGGGTCACGGTGCTCGATCTCGGTGGGCTGGAATTGCGCTACTTCCCTCCCGGCACCGCCACATCAGTCCGCTCATCGAAATGGCGGCGCCTGTGGACCGTCGTAGCCGGAATTTTGGTGAAGTTAAAGTTAGTGCTGGTGTTCGGTTCCATTGTCCTGAGCATGGTCGTTTACGGCCTGGCCCTGGGGTGGGCCTATGGCGCTGGCTTAGTGGCACTCATCGCCATCCACGAATCTGGCCACGTGGTGGCCAACCGTCGCAAGGGCATTCCCGCATCGCTGCCAATTTTTATTCCCTTACTGGGCGCCTTTATCCAATTGAAGCAGTTTCCGCAAAATGCGGCTGACGAGGCTTATATCGGCATTATGGGACCACTCTTTGGTCTGGGCGCGACGCTAATCGCCCTGGCATTAGGGCTGGTGGCTCATGTGCGCTTGTTGCTGGCCATCGCGGAAATGGGGTTTTTGCTGCACGTGTTTAACTTAATGCCGGTCTTGCCGTTAGACGGGGGGCGCACGGTTGGCTTTTGGCGCTGGAAGGCGTGGATTCCGGGTATGCTAGGCGTGCTGGTGGTGCTGTTTTATAATCCCTTGACAAATCGTGTAACCTTTGATCCGGTAACCATTGTTATCGTGGCGCTGATTATTTTTTCCTTGTCCCGTGAACCGCGCAGTCATGCGCCGGTATATCACGACATTGCACCGCGCAGCCGATGGGTGTTTACCACCATTTGGGCGTTGGCCTTAGCGGTCAGTTTGGCGGGTTATTGGACCGTTGGGACTCTCCATGTTTTTGTGTAACGGGGCCAACCCTTACTAAGATTCAAGTCGGGATTCCGAGAGGTACTTGACATTGAAGATTTAGCCCATGATAATTAGCTCACGCTAATTATTGAGAGGAGTTCTCAAATGCCTGGCGAGCCCCACCCAGCGACCAACCCAATCAGACCAATCCCCGCCCGAAGACCGATTTCCTGGGTTGTCTTGGTGGCCATGTTTGGCCCTGGCTTGATGGTGATGCTAGCGGATACCGATGTGGGCAGTGCTATCACCGCGGCGCAGTCTGGGGTCGCCTGGGGCTATGCTATGATTCTTCCGCAACTGGTCTTAATGCCCATTTTGTATTTTGTGCAAGAAATGACCGTGCGGCTGGGGATTGTGACCCAGAAAGGCCATGGCGAAGCTATTCGAGAGCATTTTGGGATAGGCTGGGGCCTGTTATCCGTGACCACTCTGTTTTTGGTCTCGGTCGGCGCCCTGATTACGGAATTCTCCGGGATAGCCGGTGTATCCCAACTGTTGGGCATTCCAGTATGGATTGGCGTTAGCATGGCTGCGGTGGTGTTAATTGGTATTGGCTTTTCTGGGACGTATCAACGGGTAGAATGGATTGGAATTGCCCTGGGGTTACTGGAAGTGGCCTTTTTTGTGACGGCCATCTTATCCCATCCTCGTGCGGCTAGCGTGGTGCAGGGCTTAGCGACTGTGCCCTTAACCCGACCAGGATACCTCTTTTTGCTAGCGGCCAATGTCGGGGCGGTCATCATGCCGTGGATGATCTTTTACCAACAAGGGGCGGTAATTGATAAGCGGTGGGGGGTGAACGATATTCCCAAGGCCCGCCGGGATACCGCCGTGGGCGCGGTGATTACGCAGCTCTTGATGATTGCCATCGTGATTACCGCGGCCGCTACTCTGAGGCTCCATCACGTCATGAACTTATCGTCGGTTGCACAGATTAGCACCGGGCTATCGGCCGTTTTAGGCCGTGTTGCGGGCCAATTGATTTGGGGCGCCGGGATTGTTGGCGCCGGATTTGTCGCCGCGTTAGTCGCGTCGGTGGCGGGGGCTTGGGGGATTAGTGAGGTCTTGGGCATCCCCCATAGCTTCAATCGGCGAGTGAAAGAGGCCCCCTGGTTTTACGTCATCTATTCCTTTGCCCATATTGCGGGTGCCGTTCTCGTCATTCTCAGCGTGGATTTGATCCAGCTCACGGTGGATGTCGAAGTAATGAATGCGATGCTGCTCCCCATTGTCCTAGGCTTCTTATTGGCCCTTGAGGCGCGTGCACTGCCGGCGGAGTTTCGCATGCGCGGTTGGTACCGGTGGCTCGTGTATGGCTTATGCAGTGTGGTCATGGCCTTTGGTCTCTATACTGTTGTGGCGGTCTTGTGAGGGCGCTCGCTGTCAGCCAAAGGTCGCACGAGTAAACGCGAGGCAATGGAGGCGGGAACGTCCAAGGGAAGGCCATCGCCGCGGAGCACGGGATACGTGGACATATTGCTCACAAATGGGGTGGCAACCTCTAATGTTGCCCCAGGAACGAGGCCTGCTTCTTCGATCCATGTGAGGCGTTCTTCAAGCCCTTCGAGTTGTTCAAAAATACGTTCTACGACGTAAGTGCCAGGCCCTGCAGTGTCCAGAGCAATCAGGGGAACCAGTGGTGGCGAATACGAGCCGAGGCCGGGGATGGGATTGCCGTGGGGGCAGGTCCCAGGTCGGCCGAGATCTTCCCATAGGGCTTCTTCCACGCGATCAGACAGGGCATGTTCCAACCGCTCAGCCTCCCGGTGAGCTTCCACCAGATTGAGTCCCAATCGATCCGCGAGCCAGCGCTCGGCCAGCCGATGCCGGCGGACGACGGCTTCAGCGCGCTTCCACCCTTGCTCCGTGAGTCGCACCTCAGGTGTCCGTTGAAGCAGGTCACCCCGCTTCTCTAAACGCGTGAGAGCGCGGGAGACGCTGACCGCTGACACCCCCAGGTATTCGGCAATGCGGGCAGCCACAACTTGGCGATTTTCCGTGGTGAGCACGTAAATCGCCTCGAGATAAGCTTCGGCGCCTACAAGTCCTTCATCATGGGCTGCTTTTGTACTCACCGGCGTTGGTCTCCTTTCGGCGGAGAATGGGATCTCGAACTTTGGTTCCTCCCTCCATTATGGCATAGTCGGGGAACGTACGGTCAAGGTTGCTAATCGGGTTGGCCTGTCGGTCGGCATAACTGAGATCCTGAGGACATATAACGGGACAACGTGACTTTCTAGCGAGGTGACACCCGTGTATGGCCCGTATGGAAACCCGGGGGTGACCCGTGCGCTCCGTGAAGTTTTCCAGTTGCCGCGCTTATTACCAGGGGCCGAATTATCCCCTGGCATCCGTTATGGGTTGCACGGTCTTTCGCGGTGGGATTACACGCTATCCGTGGTTACACCGGTGGCGGCATCGGGTTGGCTCGTGTGGTTGGTACACTTGGCGGCGGTGCTCTTAGTCAACTTTATTGTCGCCCTGGTCTGGGTCACGCTATTTCCTACAGCCCTTAGGCGCTGTGCGGAAATCATCGAGAAGGCTCCGATGCGCGTCCTGGCGACCGGTATTTTGGGCTGGGTAGGGTGGGTTGTCGTCGTTGCGGTTCTTACCGTGTTGCTGATAACGCTGCCGGTCGCTGCGGTGATAACCCTAGTGGGCATTTTTGCGGCTTTTGCCGCCAATGCGATTGTCATCCAGTGGGTGGGCATCACCGTGGTAGCTCGGGCTAGACTGTCGCGATTTGATGATCCCTATGCTGCATTGATGGTGGGTGCTTCGGCGGTGACGCTGCTGGAGATGGTGCCTGGCCTAGGAGTACTGGTCAAATTGGCGCTGTTGGTCATGGGTCTGGGGGCTCTCATCGTAGAACGCGTGGATAACCTGACCGCACGCTGGCCCTAGTCAGAGTCGCGCGCTGTGGTGAGGGGAAATTGCGCGAGAGTTTGGTAGCAGGGGCCAGTAGACGTCAATGTGCTGTGAACGAGTTCGACCTGGGTTAAGGACGTTGTCACGGAGGTCCAGGAAGGAAGACGCCCAGGCCGAGGGGCTTGGTGAACGCGTAGCAGAGTGACATGGGGAACCCAGCTAGCACGCGCTGTGTCAATGCCCCAACCATGGTGCATCATGGCGGCCTTGAGATTCTGCTGCAGCTCCATCAGGGGGCCAGGGACATGGCGCAAACCTACCCATAAGACGCGCGGATGCTGTTCGGGTCCGAACCAGCCGACGGTATTCCAATGCACGGTGACATCCGTGGGGATCACGCGCGACTGGGTGCTCGCGATGACCGCCTCGAGATCGCGAACGGCTACATAACCTAAAAAATAGAGCGTCAGGTGGAGCGTGGCCTGGGTTGCATAGGATCCCCGCCACCCGTGTTGCTTGAGCTGCCCAATGTATGTTAGACACGCGTCAATCATCGATGAGGGCAGCGGACAGGCAAGGAACAAACGAAGCGGCGATTCTCCCGACATGTCCTGTCACTGACCCCTCTTCATTAAGCCGTAGTCTCCAATAGCTAGAATCCCGTCCACCCCTTTTATTTTAGCGAGCCTGCCGAGTTTTGTGTTAATGAGAGGCATTGGAGAGTAAAACTCACGGGTTGCCGGTTCTGGTTACGGCCGTTGGGAGCGAGCCCCAGCTGGAATGCTTATTGATCAGCGCCGAACGGTCTGGAGATGCTTCCAACGTTGGACAACATAACATTATTGCCGCGACCGAATGCTGGATGAGGTGCTCATGGGCGTCACTCACCTGAGATGGCACGGTTTTTCCATTTCCTTCATGAAGTTCTTGACGGACAACCACTAGATTGCTATCTTAAGATTTGCTGAACACATTCTTAAAATAACCTGAAGACGGAGGGGTTTTGATGCGTCACACGTGGCAACGAATGGTCGCATTGTTCTCTTTGCTGGCTGCGCTATTGACCGTGAGTGTACCAACCGCCACCATGGCTCAGACGTTGCCGGCTCACCAAGCAGCCGTTACCGTAAAGAGTGCGGCCCACGCCAAGAAGACGACCACTAAGGCAAAGAAGGACACCAAAAAGTCCACCAAAAAGAGCACAACCAAGAAAAGCACCAAAACCAAGGTGAGCAAGAAGGCGAAAACCAAAGTCACCAAAAAGACGAAAACAAAGGTCACCAAAAAGATCGTGAAGTCTAAGGCGAAAAAGGCGAAAAAGAACTAAGAGCCGCGATGTTGGGGTGTCCGAGGACGTGGGACACCCCCTTTTATTAGAGTTCGATGTCTAAGTACTCTGGCCCACGCGGGGGGGTTTCGCCTTTCCAGTTACACCGACAAGGGCGCTCGAAATCCGCGAGGATATTGTTCGTTAACGTACACGGGAAGTCGTCCGTGCGCGGTGCCCCCAAACAGGGCACGCAGGCTGGCCACCGCCATCCAGGAGGTGTTTTCGTAGAGAGCTAGTACGGCGCAGGGTGCGTCGGCGAGATGGACCACGTCATAGGGACTGCGGAGCAACAACACGACGCTGTGAGGGACCTCGGTCGCCACGCGATTGACGATGGCCCAATAATCGTTGGAGGGACCGTTGACTGTGATCAATACGAGGTCATGACTCTGCAGTTGGCTAACCAACGTCTCGAAACTGAGACGGTTTTGGGTATCGGGAAAATGATATTCGCTGACGGTGGCGTTGGGCATCACGACGTGGACCGCCTCGGTCAGAAAAGAATTGGTGGCGCCGGGGCCAGCGGCAGTCATCGTCGGAGTACGGTCGTCGATGAGAACCGCAACGCTCTTAACCTCCTCGGCATGCGTTGGCAGTGTCGACGCATGCCGGAGCCAGGTGATAGCTTGAGGCGCGAGAACCTCCTGAAGATGGGCGGCCTCCTGGATGAGGATAGGCCATGGCCGATGAGCGGTGGGCTGACCCCGCAAGCGTTTTTGCTTTAGTTGGAGAACCCGTTGGTAGGCGTCGTCGATGCGTGACTGACTGAGCTCACCGGATGCCACCGCTTCCCGGATGGCATAAAGGGCGGTCAGCTGACGGTCAATGCGATGGGACACCATGACCATATCGGCACCGGCTTTTAATGCTTCCACAGCGCCGCGCCCTACCCCCACGGTTTCGGAGATGGCATTCATCTCCAAACAATCGGTGATAATGAGGCCGGAAAAGCCCAATTCGTGACGCAAGAGACCGGTGAGCACGCGATATGACAACGTAGCCGGGACGAAGTTTGGCTCGACAGCCGGAAACACCACGTGAGCTGTCATGATGGCGTCAATTTGGCGACGAATCGCAGTCTTGAAGGGGACTAACTCAAGGTGGTCGAGACGATCCCGCGCGTGACGGATTACGGGCAGATCGCGATGCGAGTCCACCTCGGTGTCGCCGTGACCCGGAAAATGTTTGCCGCAGGCAATGACGCCATGCGATTGGAGACCGTCAACAAAGGCGGCGCCAAATTCGGCGACCACTTCTGCCAAATCTCCAAAGGATCGCACGCCGATCACAGGGTTGGCCGGGTTATTGTTGACGTCCAGAACTGGGGCGAGGTTCATGTTGATGCCTACGCGGTTTAGCAAATCAGCCGTTATCGCGGCTGACTGCCGCGCATTATCCGGTTGGTGGGTCGCACCCAGCGCCATATTGCCAGGGAGTCCGGGCACGTCGGACGGCAGGCGCCGGACGACCCCATTTTCTTGATCCGCGGCAATGATGAGAGGGTACGGCTGTCCACTTTCGTGCGCCAGCCTCTGCAATGTGGTGGTCAAGGCTGAACATTGATCATAGGATGCCACGTTTCGGCTAAACAAGATGACATTGCCCAAGTGATGGTTCTGGATTAAGTCAGCAAAACTTTCCGGGACGACCAACCCGTCGAACCCAAACATCAGGAGTTGACCAATTTTTTCTGAGAGGCTGGTAGTGTCGTCCATGAAACCTCGCTCCTTACTGGTACAAGAAATATTGACGCGTCCGTGCCACAAAATCCGCGTGAATCTCGGCTTCTTCGTCAAAGTAATCGGTGACGGCCTGTTCTAAAATCGCCTCACGGAGTTTCGGACCGCCGGCTAGCAAGTCGAAAAAGGGAATGCGGTCATCATCCTCTGATGTAAATTGAAACGCGTCGGGATACAAGGTGTAAATACCCGATAACAGGGTCACACCTGTCTTCAAACTGTGGACGCGGTGGGGCGCGGTGATGTGCAGTTGTACGCCGCTCGCAAGTTCTCCCGCGTAAAGCGACCGCCAAGGCGTAAAGTAGACCGGCCGTGCGCGGACACCGGGGATCTCCTGGGCGTTGAACCATGCGGCCAGTTGGTGTCCGTCAATCCATGGCGCTCCAATCCATTCAAAGGGATGCGTCGTGCCGCGCCCCACGCTGACATTGGTTCCTTCGAATAAGCACGTCCCAGGGTAAAGCAATGCCATGTCAAAGTGCGTCGTGTTGGGAGACGGTGAGACAAATGGGAGTCCGGTTTCAGGCCACAGCATCGCCCGCGACCACCCTTGAACCGGTACCACCTCCAACATCAGGTCGGGAAAAAATTCACCTTGAATCAAGCGGGCCTCTTCCCCAAACGTGAGGCCGTGGCGGATGGGAACGGGCAACGTGCCCACGAATGATTGGTACTGGGGTTCAAGCAGGTGTCCCTCGCGCTGAACGCCGCCTAATGGGTTCGGACGATCGAGTACAATAGCGAGGGTGCCGGCTTGTTGGGCCGCCTGTAGCGTATAATACAAGGTGCTGGCATTGGTGTAATAGCGGGTACCGATGTCGAAGAGGTCGATGACGAGGGCGTCTAAATCAGCTAAATCGGTCAGGTCCGGTGCCTTGGCTGGTCCGTACAGGCTGACCGCTTCAAGGCCGCTGTGGCGGTCGTGGTTTCGCGGCACGACTTCCCCTTCGCGGGCGGCGTTGAGCACGCCATGTTCGGGCCCAAACAGCCGAACTAACTGGCTGATGTTGCATGTCAACAAGCGGTCGATGACGGGCACCAACGCGGCATCCGTCATGGCATAGTGGCTCACGAGGCCGATTCGTCGTCCTTGAATCAGGTGGCGATGGTGCACGAACAGTTGGTCGATGCCTAACGAAATCATGTGACCTCCTTATGAGCCTCTTGAAATCCGGGCAGTCGAACGCGCCGAGCCCATCGCGGCCGAGCAAAGGCTTGGGCACGAGCATAACCGTTGGGGAGTCCTCGCACAACCATCAGCGATTGATAGTAGCTGAGATAGGGAAAGCCGGTTTCTCCACGGGCATACGCATAGTGTGAGGCTGCCTCGAGCCAAAGTGCGTACGCGTCGTCGCGAATTTCCACGAAGACATCAGGTTGATAGTCAAAGGGATCCTCCCAATTATCCGCGTAATACACATGGGATACGCCATGCGCTGGCCAAGGACGTTCAAAAGCGGAAAGTTCAGCGTAAAAGATGGCGTCCTCTACAATCACATGCGTATTGGCGTGATCCTTGTGAATACTTTCCTTCCAGTGGGTAATAACGATTGTCGGGCGTTCCTGACGAATGATATCGGCGACCTGCCATTTGACCTCGTCGGTTACCGGCAACTCCCCGTCGCCGTACGCGAGAAAACGCGCTCGAGCTCCGATGGTCGACGCGAACGCTTCGGCCTCAGCCAACTTTTGTTGCCGATATTGGTCAGCCGTTAGGCTAGGATGCCCTTTTTCCCCTGGGGTCAAGTGCAAAAGCACCGCCTCGTGCCCGTCTAAAACGGCCTGAGCTAACGCCGCTCCTGCGGTGAGATCCATGTCGCCGGCATGTCCGCCGATGGCTAACAGTTTCATTTGTTGGTTGCAACGTCCTTGGGATCTGGCGGACGCTGCGGCCTCCCTTCTTTTTCATCATTCGGTGACCAGACAAAACGATTATGCGGGATTCACTGTCTTTTGCATGATGTCGAAACGTCGTGTGATGGTAAAGCCCGCGCGACGGTAAAGATGACCGGCGGCTTCCTTTTCTCCGGTCCACAGAAACCAGGCCCCGTGCAGCCCATCATGCCGCATTTGCTCGAGACAGCGATAGAGCAAAATCTTGCCTAATCCTGTGCCGCGCAAGGAGGCAGCCACTCCGAAAGGTCCGAAACGCTCGGCGACGCCGTCATATCCGCCGTAAAGCGCAAATCCGACGACGGTGTCGCCATGACGAGCAATGAGCGTATGGGACAAGGGCACACCCGATTTAATCGCATCGCGGATCGCCCGCGTCCAGTCGGGATCAAATTCGCGCCGGGTGAAGTCCATGACACTTGCGACATACGGTAGGCTGAGCGGTTCCACGACGTAGCCGTCTCGTTGGCGCGTGGCTTCTAACTCCCGCACATCGTCAGGAATGACAAAGCCCACCAAGTTTTTGTCCATGGCGACCGCCTGATAAAGGGGGCGAAAACCGTGAGCCTCAAGCAGCCGAGCGCCGTCAGGGTATTGCGCGCGGTCGATGCCGGGCACGAAGTAATTGGGAGCGTACGACGCGAAGTAGAGGGTTTGGCGGCCACGCGATCGGAAAAAGTGATCGGCAGCTTCCATGAGCGCATGGCCAATGCCGCGCCTACGGTATGCGGGATGGACAAAAAAAGCGGTAATCCATCCGAGGGCGGGTTCCAGGTCGGTGCCCATCATCGGCGTCGATCGGACGATGGCGATGAGGCCCCCCACGATACGGCCATCTTCCTCCGCCACCAACAGACCCTCCGGATCGTAATTCACGTCAGTGAGCACGCGATTTAAAAAAGTGGCTTCAGATATGCCGTCCGCAGGCATGGATTGGTTCCAACAGGCAATCCAGGGGCCCGCGTCAGCGCTTTGAAACGGGCGAATCATCAGTAACCGCCTCCCATAAAACCAAAAATTAGATATAATTCAGACCCTCGGGCCATAAAGGGGAAATGGGCCAAAGGGTGGATAAGGCCTCGGGTCGGCTGACAACCTGGGGCTGGAAGAGCCACTCTGTGAGGGTTGCCCCATCGACGCTCCAGCGGTAAGATCCCCAGCGAATCTCATACGTCCCGGGAGATAGGGATTCGATGCTGACGGGATCGTCACTGCGCTCGCTCCAGACCTCCTCGAGATCGCGAAGAAGGCCCGGGGCGTCAATTACTTTGACGAGCCATGCGTACGGTCCCTGACGGACCCGGGGCGCGTCAGCTAGCAAGATCTCTAGTGCCTTTTCATCCTCGAGGACCGGGACCTCGAGCCCACCTTGGGACAAGTCAGGCACATGGTGCAACAAGGCCAAGAGCGCCGCGGGACTTCCGGCCCATTCAGTCACGCGGCTCGGTTCGCGACCCTGAAAGGGACGATGAGTCACGATGGCGTACGCGGCGGGCGTGCCTTGATATTCCGCGATTAATGCCACGGGTATGCCTTGCTCCACAGTGGTTAACGGCTGTAGTCTTAGGAGTTCCCGTAATAGGCTGAGACGCCGTGTAAAGCGCGTCGCCCGGGTTTGATAGAGGCGGGCCACAGCCGAGGCATCTTTCTGGGGGTCGAGCGGGCGCACGGTGTAAGCGGGATCGGGCGTCCCCATGGGCAGCTGGTACCAAGTGACTTGACCCACGGAGCGGGCTCCCCAGCGGTGATAGATTGGCAAATTACCGGATATCAGGGCAAGGCGCACCCCTTCTTGGACTAAATGCTCGTCGGCGAGCGCTAATAAACGAAAGGCCAGACCTTGCCGGCGATAGGCCGGATGGGTAGCGACAGACCCAATGCTGGCCACTTTCGTGCGAGCGCCTGACAAGAGCGCTGGCCACACAAAGGCGCCAACGATACTGACAATTTGCCCGCCATCCTCCGCAAGATACCAGTGGTGTGCGTTTGCCGGATGATATAGATGCGGGAACTCCGCGGCCATGTGGCCGGGACGCCGTGAGCGAAATACCAAATCGGCCAATTGAGCGATGTTTTCCATGTCATGAGGGGTAGCTGGGCGGATAGCAATGGTCATGATTTCGCCTCCAAGGGTTCAGGCACGACACGGCGTGGGGTAGGGTAGTGACACGTATGGCGGTGTTCTTCGTGCTGCCACGCCACTTCCGGCGGTTTCTCATCGCGGCATCGTTGTTCGGCAAAACGGCAGCGAGGGGCAAAGCGACAACCATTTCCTTCAGCCAGGGCAAACTCGCCTAACGGAATATGGCGATCAGGGCCTGGTTGCTCAAGACCGCGCAAGACCGGAATGGCGCTGAGCAACGCCTGGGTGTAAGGATGGACAGGGGACTGAATCAACTCGTCAGTGGCCGCTTGCTCCACGATTTCACCTTGATAGATGACATAGACGCGGCCATCGTGACCAATGTAACGGGCGGCGGCAATGTCATGGGTAATAAAGAGCAAGGCAATGCCGTAATCGCGGCGCAAGGCTTGCAACAGGGTGAGAATCCCTAACCGTAGGGACACGTCAATCATGGATACGGCTTCATCCGCCACGAGCACATCAGGTTGCACCGTCAGGGCGCGTGCGATGACCACGCGTTGGCGTTGCCCACCGGACAACATGTGGGGATATTTGCCCAAGACCACGTCGGGATTTAAGCCGACTAACTCCAGCACCTCGCGCGCGCGGCGCTCCATCCAATCCCTATTCTTCTGCTGGCGCTTAGCCTCCCACGTGAGAGGAGCCATCAAGGTTTGGTAAATGGTACGGGCTGGGTTGAGGGCGGCATAGGGATCTTGTTGGATCAGCTGGATTTTGCGCAGTCGCTCCTGGCGCTCCCGAGGTGTCAGGGACGTTAAATTTTGACCATTATAGTAAATCTCGCCGGAATCATAGGTTTCTAATCCGGTTAAGATGCGGCCAATAGTCGTTTTGCCACAACCGGATTCCCCAATAAAGGCCACTGCACCGGCATCGGGAATGGTAAAACTGACGCCCTTAACAGCCTGCACAGCCTTCTGCGATAAAAGGCCGCCACGGGCAGGAAAGGTTTTGACAAGACCACGAACTTCAATCATGTTGATCAACCCCATGACAAGTGACGATTCCATCCCCATGGGCAGATGTTGGGGTGGGTGCGACCGTATCGCAAATGGGAGCGCGTATGGGACAACGCTCACGAAAGACGCAGCCTATGGTGGGAATGGTCGCCAGATCGGGCGGGGTCCCCTGCAGCGGTTCGACGTCATGAAGATTTCCCGTGATCCGGGGGATTGCGTGGATAAGGCCACGGGTGTACGGATGCCGGGGATGGCGCAATACGCTCTGCGTCGGACCTTCTTCCACAACCCGACCCGCGTACAAGACGACCACCCGATCCGCCATTTCCGCGACAACACCCATGTCATGCGTGATGATCACCGTTGTCAATCCGCGCTCTTGATGAATGGTGCGCACAATTTCCAAGACCGCCTGCTGAGACAACATGTCGAGCGCGGTGGTGGGTTCATCCAAAATGATGACGCGGGCCTTCAGCACCAGGGCGAAAATGATGCCCACGCGCTGGCGCATCCCTCCGGATAACTCGTGCTGGTAGGATGTGAGCACCCGATCGCCATCCATGCCCATGCGTTCTGCCAGCGTTTTGGCCTCGCGTAGCAACGCCCTCAGGTCCGTCACGCCGTGAGATCGCCCGAGATCCATTAACTGTGCGCCAATCCGTTTTAGGGGGTTTAAGGAATTCGAGGATGCCTGAAAGACGAAGCCAAAATAGCGCCCGTGGAGACGGCGGAGTTCCTCGCCTTTCAAGCGCAGGACATCGCCCGCCCCTTCAAGCAACACTGAGCCTCCGTCAATGCGCCCGGGATTGTGAATGGCATTCATCATAGCCATGGCTAAGGTGGTTTTTCCAGATCCCGACTCGCCGATAAATCCGGTGATATGCCGAGGACGAATGTCTAAAGTGACGTCATTGAGCGCATGAAACCGGCCTCGGTCCGTGTCATAACTGACGGTGAGATTACGTATCTGAATGCCGGCGTCCTCAGGCGCGGGCACGGGATCGTGAAGACTCATGCTAACCCTCCCGCAGTCGTGGATTAAACATTTCATCCATGGCGTCGAGGAACAAGACGACGCCCAATGTCAATAACAAAATGCAGACGAGTGGCGACAAGAGGTAGGGAAGCGCTTGGGGACTTTGCATGGCGCCTCCGGTAAAGACGGCGAGATTCAACATGACGCCCCAATTGTTCACGTGAAAGGGCACGACCCCGAGGTAAAACAACCCGACTTCCGCATAGATGCCGCCGGTGATGGAGACCAAGAGATTCATCGCGATATAGGGTCCCATATTAGGAAGGATTTCCCAAAATACGATCTGCCACCAGGGAAGCCCTAGACCCCGCGCGGCCTCGATGAACCCGCGTTCTCTGAGCGACAGGGTTTGGGATCGCACCGCGCGCGCCAATCCTCCCCAACCTGTGATGCCGAGCACAAATCCCATCGCAATCGGCTGGCCAAAATTCCATACGGTCGACAAGACGACCAACAGCGGGAACCCGGGGATAGTCAGAATAAAGTCGGTGATGCGCATCAAAATTGTGTCAGCCGGACCTAAAAAATACCCGGACACCAGGCCGATCGTGGTACCAAAGAATACGGTAAACAGCGCAGCCATCAACGCGGCAAAGAGCACATATCGGGCGCCGGTGACAATGAGGGCGAGATTACTCGTCCCTTCAAAGTCGGTTCCTAACGGATACCGTAAACTCGGGGGCGCGTAGATGGCATTAGGATTAATGGGGAGATTATGTGGGTACAACAGTGGACCCACAATCGCCATTAAAGCAAAGAACACAATAATCACAAGTCCAAGGATGCGACTTGGGCGGGCGCTAATGACACGCCAGGCAATGTGAAGGAATGACTGACGGTGGGGACGTACGAGAGGCGTTTGGGGTAACTGCTCTGCGATCATGTTGACCTCCGAATCCGTGGATCAACCACCGAATACAGGAAATCCGCAACAATATTGGACAAAATCACGGCTATGGTGATAAATAAAAAGGCACCGCTCATTAAAGGATAGTCGCGATTGCTAATGCTTGTCACTAAGAGATTGCCGAGTCCATTGTAGTCAAAGATATTTTCAATAAAGAGTGAACCCCCGAACATAAAGCCTAGGGACAAGGCAAAGACGGTGAAGAGGGGCAAAATGGCGTTGCGCGCGATATAGCCAAAGCGAATGCGCGGCTTAACCCCTCTCAGCTCTGCGGCCAAGACGAAATCGTCCCCGAGAACCGAGATCACGCTCGACTTCATGGTCAGCATCCAGCCACCGTAGCTGGAGATGGCGTACGCGGAGACGGGTAAGATGGCGTGATAAGCTACGGAACCAATAAACGGGAGGTTAAACCCTGCAGTAAGGCTGGCATTGTACGGCGCGCCAAACGGAAAAATCGGCCACAGTGTGGTAAAGAGAAAAGCGAGTAATAACGCGACGACAAATTGAGGGATACCGTGTAGCAGTGAACCCGATACGGTGAGAACATTGCCAATTCCCGAAGACCGTTTCACGGCTGCGATGACCCCCGCAGTCACTCCGAGAATGAAGCTGGTAATCAAGCCTAACAAGACTAACACAATGGTCCACGGAGCGTCGCTCAGGACGATATGGAGGACGCTCACGCCTTCGTAGGAGATAGATTGCCCAAGGTTAAAATGCAGCAACTGCCAGAGATAGTGAAAGTATTGATCAATGAGCGGCTCGTGCGGGATATAGCCGTACATGACTCGCACTTCGTCCGCTGCTTGCACAGGCGTCATACCCCGCATAATGAGCGTGTTGTATTCTGCGGCGACCGGATTTCCCGGCATTAAACGCACCAGAAAGAAGGTAAAAATCGCCACCACGAGCACCATGATGGCACCGCCAAAAAGACGGACGACAATACGTCTCGCCAGCTGCATGGGTTCATTACCTCCCGTTAAGCGGGGCCAATAAGGCCCCGCCCTGACCTTTAACTTTTAGGCTTCACATAGCCCGCAGCCATCCAGACCCCCGCGGGATTATCTAGATAGGCTGGAGAGGTAGGAAAGTCCTTGAAGCGCGTGGTGTTGATAAACTGCACATTGATGTAATCCCATAAGGTGATGACAGGCACGTTGCGATCAGTGGCTTCAGCCAGTTCCTGAACAATCGGCCGCTCTTGCGCTACCGAGCTGAACTCGCTTAACTGGTTGGTTAATACCCCAGGGTTAATCATTTTGCCCGTCGTGGTCGGAATTTCGGCTGGCAAATCGATCCAATTGCCCTTATCTTTAGCGCTGGCAGGATATCTCACCAAATGGGTGCCAATGAGATTGTAGCCATCGGCAGAACCGTAAATCATGTCAAATGCGTTGTACGGAGTGGGGCCTAATGCCATCAGGTAGAAGGACACTGGCAGTTTGCCATCCTGCTGCTCTTTGATTTCTTGCGCATAACTGGAGACGATGTCCGGATTGGTCGGAATTCCGAAACTCGTGAGTTCGCTGGAAATTACCTTGGCGGCCGCAATCCAGTCGCTAAAGCCACTTACAGTGTAAATGGTCATGGTCCAGGGCTTGCCGTTCGGCATCATCCATTGCCCATTCACTTTCTTAAAGCCGCTCTCTTTCAAAAGCTTTGTGGCCTTGTTCAGGTTTGGCGAATACGTGTTCAACGATGCCAGTTGAGCCCCCGAGAGCCATTGCTTTGTGGCGGCGTCAATCAGTCCGTCTGACCACTTGGCTGGGGTGCCGCTCACGGGTTCAGCGATTTTTTGCACGACGTTTCGGTTAATCACGTAAGCCAGAGCTTGACGCACCTTCAGCATGTTATAGGGATAGATGCTTTCGTTAAACGCTAAGGACGCGGCAACGACAGCCGGCGTTACGACCTCCTTGTTGCCTGGGGTTCGAAGGACCTGATCTAAAATGTTGGTCGGCATCGACGTGTAGGGAGTAAAGTCTAGCTGCCCTGCTTCAAGATAGTTCCAGATTTGCTCGTTGCCCGTGTAGTTGCGCATCACCACCTCGTTGACGTGGACATTCTTGGCGTCGTAAAAATACGGATTTTTGACCAAAATCGCTTCGCCGGTATTGAGGTTCTTTAACACAAACGGACCTGCTGACAAGTCCTCGGACTTTGGTGGCGCGTAAGCCGCCACTTTCTTGCCAATGGTCGCGAGTTCATTGGCAGCTTTTTTCGCTTTGGCCAAGAGGGAGGGATTGTTGCCGGTATATTGGGCTGTGTGAATAATAGTCCAAATGTCCTTTGGTAACACGGGAGCAAATTCCGACGTAGGCACAATGGTTTGCTGCAGCAACTGATTTAAGAAGAGGCTATAGTGGTCGCCGGGCAGCTGCTCAAATTCCACTTGGCGACTATTCAATGCCTTAACCGTGCCGAGATCAAAGCCCTGCGCATTGCCTTGCGTAAATGCTATCGCCATCGACGTGACCACATCGTTAGCCGTCACCGGCTGACCATTCGACCAGCGTGCGTGGGGCTGAAGCGTGATGACGACGCGCGTTTGGCTGGGGTTCACGGTCCAACTCTTGGCCAGGCCCGGAATAAAGCTGTTGGGGTTGGTGAGAGAGTTTGTGTAAAAGGCCAGCTGCCATTGGTCGTAGCCATCCCAGGTATTACCGTTGGCATTGAAGGGATTATACGGGGCGCCTACGGTAATGCCGTGATCTTCATTGATGGTTGTAAATGGTACGCTACCGGCACTGTTCCCGGCATTAGTAGTGGACGTCACTGCGCCGCATCCGGCAAGCGCAACCGACAACGCGGTGACGCTCGCTAACGCCAATGCATATCGTTTCATCAATTTTCACTCCTCAGTAAAATGAAATTTCATCGTTGGCCGTTAAAAAGCGGTGAGTCGACCGAGGATGCCGCCAGCCTTAGCCAATCGTTGGCGGGCGTCCTCGGGTGACGTTCCTAAAAGACCCATAGCAATGGCCACTTTGGTTTCGCCATTGGCTTCTTCTAATAATTGCTGGGCTCGGTCCCAATTTACATCGCATGCCAGCATCACAATGCGCACCGCCCTATCGCGGAGCTTCGAATTACTGGGACGCATGTCAACCATCAGGTTGCGATAGGTTTTTCCGAGGCCAACCATCGCGCCCGTGCTCAGCATGTTCAGCACCATCTTTTGTGCCGTGCCTGCCTTCAGGCGCGTGGAACCCATTAACACTTCAGGTCCCGATTCGATCGCGATGGCAATGTCGGACACCTGTTCTGCTTTGGGTCGCTCGTTGCAGCTAATGGATATTGTGGAGAGCCCTTCCTTGCGGGCCCATTGTAGGGCGCCCAAGACATAAGGAGTGGTTCCAGAGGCGCTAATCCCTACCACCACATCACCCGATTTAGCTCCGGCGGCTGCCAAATCATGCGCCCCTTGCTCGAGGTCGTCTTCGGCACCTTCCTGGGCTTCGAACACCGCCTGCGGCCCGCCCGCAATGAGTGCCTGAACCATAGTCGGGTCGGTGTTGAACGTCGGCGGACACTCTGCCGCATCGAGGATGCCGAGACGGCCACTGGTTCCTGCGCCAATGTAGAACATGCGACCGCCGCTCTTTAGCCGCTCGACAATACGCTGAATAGCTTCTGCAACCGCAGGAAGTACAGCTTCGACAGCTAGCGCGACGGTTTTGTCTTGCGCGTTCATGACGCGTACTAACTCTAAGCTGGACAATGTCCCTAAATCGGGTATGGTTTGATCCCATATCTCCGTCGTTAAGGACATCCACTCAGGTTCCATAATGTGCCCCCGTTCAAGAGAGTTGCGTGTAAATCTCGCAAAGGGCATTAGTGCCGATGAGGTCGAACAGCCTCTTCGGTCGCCTTAAGGTATTCTAATGTGCGGTTAGGATCCCGATTCGCCAGCCACAGCATTAACGCATCGCTCACCACCAGCGATGCAATGACTGAGGTGCTGGCGCCAACCCGTGGAGTAGGTTCCACGGCGGAGACATAAAAGACAATATCCGCATAATCCGCTAGTTGGTTTTTCGGGCGAAATTGTGTCATGCCGACTAACAATGCGCCGCGCTGCTTAATTTGAGTAGCGAGCTCCAGTACCTCGCGCGTCGCCCCCGAAAAGGAAACCAAAATGGCAACATCATGCGATTGTAATACTGCCGTTCCCATGGATGCCATATGCACATCTGACCAGCTCATGACCGGATACCCTAACCGCGTCAGCTTTTGGGCCAGATCAAGAGCCACAACCTGAGACGCGGCGGCCCCGTATATTAAAATACGCGAGGCCATAGACAGCCGTTGGCCTAGGCGATCTAAGTCATCTTCATTGATATTCGCCAATGTGCTACGGACCGATTCTTCCGTCGCCATCCCAAAGGATTGGAGTTGGACGGAAAAGGAGGTGGCAGGATCCAGTTCTTCATATTCGAACGGCGATTGGCGCTCCTTGCGCACCAGATCGGCCGTGAGGAGAACTTTGAGCGTGTTGTAGCCATCGATCTTTAGCGTGCGGCAAAGTCGCACCACGGCAGCCTGACTCGTCTTGGCTTCCCGAGCTAGGTCGCGGACGGTCAAGCGCAGCACATTTTCCGGTTGGGATAAAATCCAACGCGCGACTTTGGCTTCAGAACCAGTCAGTTCATCAAGGTTGGATTCTATGCGCTCAATAATTCCAGAAATCGGCATGAAGAACCTCCATTGCCTCCATGGGAATTTTCTCAGTAATCACCGTGATCATAATATCACGAACACATTGGTGATACAATGTACCGCAAAAAAATATTTTTATATAAGACATTGTTTCGTGATGGAACCTGTGACGATGTCCCAGCGTGCCGTCGAAGACCAGCAAACCGACACCATGAAGCGTAAGCGCGGCCCGCGGTGAGAAAGCCTTGGGTTCCCTTATTGACGCGCGAACGCTGATTGCCTCTGAAGCGCCTCTAACGCGGTGCGGATGAACTGGAGCACCGGTCCAGTGGTGTCAAGACTATAAGTGTCGCCTGAAATGACGCGCTCGTCAGATTCGAGTTCTGCGATAGCCGCAGGTGACACCCGCTGGCCAGTGCGCTGGGCGTCCAACAATGCTACGGCTAAGAGGCCGGCTTTGCCCTCGCGACTAAATAAGATGAGCCATGGTTCAATTTCGTTCAGGAGTGCGCGATTGGCCAGGTGCGACGATAGTGTGCTGTCAGCCCCAGCCATTTCATGAAAGTAGGCGACCAATCGGTTTCTATAGCCGGCCCAGTACGCGGCCGTCAGTTGAGCCAGCGGTGTCTGGATGGGGTAGTTCAAATAACTGGAAACATTGGCTTCGGCAAAGAGCGTAAAGGCCTTCGGGGCGCCGGCGCCGATGCTCTTTAGTGCCTGTAGCCAAACCTGTTCGGGGTTGTAGTGAGAAGGGTTGTTTAAATACGCGGCCCCGGTCCACAATGCTGGCTCGGATGCGAACGCTTGCAACATGGGGTTGAAAAAATACCCTGCGACCACTTGGGGTAGTTGGGGACTGCGGCCGACCACGGGACCCAGAAAGAGATGGGGATGATGCGGCGGCTGCACATACGTATAATCGTTCACTGGATAGTTGTCCCAAATCACTACGGGGTGACCCATCGCCCTTTCGACAGCTGTTGCTTCTTTCGCGGTAATGACTTGCGACAGCACCCAAGGGCCGGTCCACATGACATCAATACTCGGCGCGAGCGCGGTCTTGAGTCCATTCCAATAGGCATTAGGCTTGATGCCCCAATAGATGGTTGGCGTAAAGAGGAGGCGAAAGTTAGGGTCGCTAGCCTGTTCGGTTTTTAGGACGGCATCGGCGATCTGAGCTTGATCGACAGCAAGGTTGTAGAGGCTACCCTGTTGAGGAATATCGTCAAAGGATAACAAAAATGTGTTGACCCCTAACGCCTTGACCTGGTTAATCTTGTTTATCAGCGCCTGAAGATCTGACGGATTTTTATAGTCAATAGTCAGTCCGGGGCTAATGGAATAAATGAACGAAATGCCGAAGGCGTTGGCGGATTGGACTAACTCTCCTAAAGACTGAAGCTGAGGGGGTGGATACAGGACATTCCATTTAGCCCGGGCATAGGGATCGTCTTTGGGCGCATAAATAAAGGCCGTGAGATGATGGGCTGACAGAAACTGAAGGATTGCGCGCGTGTCTACATCATTCCAGACAGGTCCGTAAAACCCTTCGACCACACCGTCTAGAAAGAGTGAGGATTTGACGTTCGCCTGAGCATGCTGATTTCTCACAATTGGCGGCGCAGAAGATTGCATACGGGGAAGGTTCGCATCCCTATGCGGCCAGGAGAGTGTGCCGCCGAGAATCAGGGTGACCATCGTCAGGATGCTGGCAAAATAACGCGCGTACTTCATGGGACCACCTGACCTTGCTAGCTTTTGCCGAGACACTCTGTTCATTAGGTGAGGGAACTGAGTGGAGAAGAAACGGTTGGTGCCTCACCTGAAGATTAACCTGGTTGGAAGACTTGCGCAACCACGGGCATTGTGGAATCTAAAAAGTATGATCGCTGCCAACGACGGTCGGCGCACACCAATAAAGGAAAAGCGATCCTTGGGACTGAAGCGGGATAGGTGATACATCGTTGGTCAAATGAGAGGCCACGTGTTAAGATTCGGACAAGTGGTGGCCCAAGTAGGCCACGAAGTGGGCGGCGCGGTGGCGTCGAGGTGTCCCGTATGGCATATCGGTGCCAGGCGCGGTTATGACTGGGGGTAGCGCGCGGATGACCAGATCGCGCTTCCTAGCCCTGATAGCCGAAGGGCGTGAACCAAGCCCCCGCGAAGTTATCGCACGGGCGCGAAAAGGTGGGTTTCCGGTGTCAGGATATGCCATAGGCTTAATGTCGGGGACATCGACAGACGGGATTGACGCCGCGTTAATCCGGGTGGAAAAAGGCCATAGTCCCCCTCTTCAGCTGATTGATGCGATCTTTAAACCATTTTCAAGGGAACAGCGGGCGGACATCTTTCGTGCGTTTGACCCCCGGTGTTCAGCTCTGGAATGGGCTTTCCTTCATCAAAGGTTAGGGGAATGGTTTGCAGAAAGCGTTATGGACTTGTTGCAACATGCGGGTATGAGTGCGGGAAACATTCGCGTGATTGGGTCTCATGGCCAGACTGTGGCCCACTATCCCCCGTCGCCGGATAGCCAACATTCCCAGGGCTTCAGCATCCAGCTGGGCGATCCTGCTATTATCGCCGCCCGTACTGGGATTGATGTCGTTCATCACTTCCGCGCCCAGGACATGGCCTGGGGAGGGCAAGGTGCGCCCCTGGTTCCTTATTTTGACTACGTCATCTGGCGAAGCGGTCACGAATCTCGCGCCATCCTTAATATCGGAGGCATCGCCAATGTCACCTTATTGCCCAAAGACTGTACCTTAGATCAAGTGACCGCGTTTGATACCGGACCGGGAAATATGGTCTTAGACGCCTTGACCGAGATTGCTACGCACCATCAGCTGCGCTATGACCCGGATGGGCGCTTGGCCCGAGAAGGTCGTGTGGATCAAGAGCTTCTGCAAATGTGGCTGTCTCACCCGTATTTTCGCCAACGTCCGCCCAAAAGCACAGGGCGGGAAATATTTGGGGAGGCGTATGCGCAAAAGCTGTGGAACGATGGACTGGAGCGCGGCTTAGGGCCGCAAGATATTTTGCGGACGGCCACAGCACTGGTTGCACAAAGTATTGCCTTAGCCATCGAATGGGAGACGCCCTATGCTCTCGTGGTTTCGGGTGGGGGAATCCACAACACGACATTGATGCACGAAATTGGCCAGCGCTTATCGCTCCTCCGCCCTCCGGAATCGACCGACGCCTATGGATTTAGCGGCGACATGAAGGAAGCGGTAGCCTTTGCCTATCTGGCTTGGGAGTTTTGTGACGGGATCCCGACCAATATTCCTGCGGTGACCGGGGCGCTGCGCCACGTGGTGCAAGGATCGTGGACGCCGGCGAGAACGGGAGCGCGTATCGAACCTGCGCCATGGGTTTCTTAAGAAACGAGATGCAACGTCCCTGGACGCCGAGAAGACTAGGCGGTGACGCCTTGCGCGGGTTGAGATGTGGCTGGTGCAGGGAGCGGTCGAATGAACTCTCCCGCCGCCTGGCCTCTACGAGGCCGAGGCGGAGGTTTCCGGGATCGCTCCCGGAGGTTCCTGGCTCATCGACCGCTGCGCCCCGCTTCTGGCGGCAGGCGTCTTACGCTGATCTCCCCAGGCGTAACTTCGGACCGTCAGCGGTTCTCCTGACAACAGTTTCTGAACACCCCGCGCGGCAATGACAACGGCTGCGTTGTGGTCCGCGTTGTCTGCGTGTCCACAGCGGAGGCAGACGAACTCGGCCTCGCTTGGCCGGTTGTCCAGGGATACGTGGCCGCACGCGGCACACGTCTGTGAACTGTACGCAAAGTGGTCTAATAGGCGATGGCTGGCGGCGATTAGCCGCAGGTTTGCTCGATCTGGTGTTCGGGCGCGACTTGTGGGCGATGGATTAGCATTAGGGCGTAAAACAAAATGGTTGCCCCTCCGATTAACGAATGTTATGGTAAAATGGCAAAGGCCAGCTTGGCCCCTTTCTTTAGGTTTGGTGTGTAGCAAAGATCCCAAGTGAGAGAATCCTAGAGTCCCGAGCGGGCCCTAACCTCGACGGGAGGCTTGCGCCAAATGTGGCCTTGATGCTTTCTTTCGGTAAATCAATAGTACGGCGCTGATAACGCTCCACGAAAGGAGACATGGACCATGGCCACGCCTATGCCGCGGCGCACACTGCATGGCCTGATTCGACAACTGACGGTTCCGCAAATGATGGCACTGTCCATAGCGGGGATTGGGCCTTTTTATTCGATCTTTGTCGTTTACGGGTCGATAGTGCAAGGGGTCGGCACGGGAATTTTATGGGTATTTTTTATTGCAGGAATTATCGCTGTGGCTAATGGCCTCGTGTTTTCGCACCTATCTCGATATTTTCCCTTGGCAGGCGGCGGGTATGCATTGGTTCGCCAAATTTTGGGGCCTGGCATGGGCACGATTTATGTCATCCTCTCTATCTTGAATTGGGTGTTGGTGGTTGCGGCGTTTACTAGCCCCACGGCCACCTTCATTAATATCCTGCATCCCGTATTGCCGCTGGTATGGCTGGAAATTTTACTGGTCGTCGTGATGGTCGCCTTGTCTTTGACCAACGTGCGCTTGTCTGGTCTCATTTCCGTCATTTTTTTGGTCATCGAATTAGTTTTCGTGGCGCTGTGGATTGTGGTCGGGTTCACCCATTTGGCGCTGCCGTGGAGTGTCGTCCTCAGCTGGCCGCGCGCAGTCGGCGCTCATCGCTTAGGGGCTCCGATTTCAGGAGCGGCCTTTGTGGCCGCCATGCCTGCGGCTATCTATTCCTTGGCCGGATACGAAAGCTCGATTCACTACACCGAAGAGATGATTCACTTTAAACGCATTATTTGGAGCGTCACGTTGACGGCGGCAGGTGCTGCCGTGTTATATATGCTGGGCATGCCGCTGGTATTGCTGACGGATCGCCACTTTGGGGCTGTGATGGCTGCCAGTATTCCCGGGGAATCGGTGCTGACTCATGTTTTTCCAGGGATTGCGCCGCTCTTCTTAGGGTACCTGATTATCTCGTCGTTTAACGGGGGATTGGTGAGCTACCAAGAGGCGAGCCGGATGCTCATGAATGCGGCCCGCGATGGCAATTTTGGGCGCTGGGTTGGTCGAATTCTTGGGAAAACCAGTGCCAGCGGGGTGCCGTGGGTCGCGATTTTGGTGTGGTTTGTGCCAACCATTGTCGTGATTTTGGTAGCGCAGTTGAACACCATTTTCGCCTTCACTGGCGTGACGATCATGATCACATATGTGATGGTATCTGGTGCCGGGATTTGGTTCTATCACAAGACGGCTCGGCAACTGCAGCTGAAAGGTGGAGCGTTTTGGGCTTTCCCGCTCATACCGGCTGTTGTCATTGTGGCAAGCATTGGCGTGATCGCGTTGCAGCCGCATAATTACATCTGGGTCTCGTTGGCCATCATTGTGGCGGGTGCTGTGCTTGCCATGGCTGTGGGACGGAAGTTTCGACCCACGCCCGGCGAACAGTTAATGGCCGCGTCGCTTGAAGCGCAACGCGATGGCACGTCATTTGATGTCGTGGTGGGGGAAGGGAGTTAACGCAATGGGTGAAGAGACGGTATCGGCAACCGTTCGTCGCATTTTAACTGATGTCAAGCAGCAGGGCGCGGATGCTGTGCGAGCATACACACGATCCTTAGACGGTATTGATGTGCCCCTTGATGAACTCGTCTACGATCCGTTTGAGGTGGCGACAACATTACCGCCAGCTGAGATTCAAGATGCGATCCGCCGGGCGGCGGAGCAGATTCGGCGGTTTCATGAGCGGAGTCGTCCAGCGGGCGATGAGGTGGTTGTTGAAGAGCCGGGTTTGACGTTGCGCGAGCGTTGGGTGCCGATCCGTCGGGCCGGGATTTACGTGCCTAACGGTGCTTACCCGTTGATATCCAGCCTCCTCATGACGGCTATTCCGGCACAATGCGCCGGCGTGGAATCGCTGGTGGTGGCCATTAGCCCGCGCCACGAGAGTCGGCAGCATCCGGTGTGGAATTTTGCCTTACGTCTGTTAGATATTCACACCGTCCTTGGGGCTGGGGGGGCGCAGGCTATTGCTGCCTTAGCATACGGTATTAAAGGTTTGCCGCCGGTTGATATTATAGCGGGGCCGGGCAATGCGTATGTGGCTCAAGCCAAACAACAGGTTGCCGCAGCAGGGGTGGTGGGCATTGACGTCTGGGCCGGCCCTTCTGAAGTGGCGGTGATTGCTGACGGCGGTGCCAATGCCGCCTACATTGCGGCAGACTTGTTGGCCCAGGCAGAACATGGGCCGGATGCCTCAGCGCATTTGGTTACCTGGGATCAAGCACTACTGGCCACGGTGCAAGAGCTCGTTGAGCGTCAGCGCGTGCCGGCGACGACTATGGGATCCATTGGGTTCAAATGGGTGTCGTCCCCTGAGGACGCCATAAATTGGGTCAATCAGCTGGCGCCGGAACACCTGGGACTGATCGGACCCCGTGCGGAATCATTGGCTGATCAGGTGATGACCGCGGGCGCCGTGTTCATTGGTCCCATGGCTAGTGAAGCGCTAGGTGATTATGTGGCAGGTCCGAGTCATGTGCTGCCTACCCAGGGGACGGGACGATTTTTATCGGGTCTGTCGACGCGGACCTTTATGCGCAAGATGAGCGTGATTGAAGCGGGCGCCCAGTTAGACCCAGCGCTCTTAGAGGCCGGGGCGCTGTTGGCAAGGGTGGAGGGATTAGAGTTCCACCGCCAGGCCTTGACGGTGCGGCAATCGGAGGTCGACACCACGCACCGCCCGTAACCGAGCGATAAAGAGCGGAGGAACACCGGGGCTCTGGTGCGAAGATGCTGGTAAGGAGACGGGCGCTGGTGTCAGCGGGTGTGGAAGGCGGGGCGGTGCTGACGATGGGAAATCCTCAGGCGTTGGAGAACGGGCTCATCAAACAGCACGCCAGGGAAACGACTGAGTTGCGGGTTCCATAGTCAGGCGGTATCGGCGCAAGATGTTGCTGGCCTTCCTATCCTCGCGGCGATCCCGAATTATTGACGGAGAGCCGCCGTGGGATTGCATTTTTTCTGTTCGCGTGTTATAGTGTAAACCGATTTCGGGGATCGCCTCGGAATCTCAGAAGACGGTGGATGTAGCTCAGTTGGTTAGAGCACCAGGTTGTGGCCCTGGGGGTCGGGGGTTCAAGTCCCCTCATTCACCCCATTTTTACCCGGGTTTCCGGGAATTTTTTCTCTGCGCCCGTAGCTCAGTGGATAGAGTGACGGACTTCGAATCCGGAGGTCGTAGGTTCAAATCCTACCGGGCGCACCAGAGGGCGAGGGTGATGGAATGGCAGACATGCGAGACTTAGGATCTCGTGCCGAAAGGCGTAAGGGTTCAAGTCCCTTCCCTCGCACCATAGCGCGGAAGTAGCTCAGTGGTAGAGCATCGCCTTGCCAAGGCGGGGGTCGCGGGTTCAAATCCCGTCTTCCGCTCCATTTTTTGAGGCAGGAAGTCTGCCTCTGTTTTCTTATGCATTGGCGTTAAACAAGGCTCGTGCTATAATGGGTTGATTTTTCGAGGGAACCAGAGGAGGAATTGGAGAGTGGACGTGGCGTTGGAGCGGTTACCGAACGCGGTGGCCAAGGTGTCGGTGACTGTTGACCCGGAGGATGTCAGCCGGGCCATGGAGAGCGCCTTCAAAACTGTAGTCGGTCGGTATAACATTCCCGGGTTTCGTCGCGGGAAAGCTCCTCGGAAAATTTTTGAACGGTATGTCGGGCGTGGCGTCTTGCTGCAAGAGGCAGCCCAACTATTGGTCAATCGGCATTACCAGGAAGCGCTGGCGGCAGCCCAAGTCGAGGCGGTCGGCGAACCGCGGATTAACATCGTGGCACTGGATGAGGACAAGCCGTTTCAATTTGACATTGAGGTGGAGTCGAAGCCGCCCATTGTTCTGGAGCCTTTTGACGATCTGTTGACGGAACCGCTGGAGGTCCGGGAGGTCACCGAAGATGACATCCAAAAGGAACTCGCAGCCATCGCCAAGTCCCAAGCTCAGCTGGTGCCTATTGAGGATGAGCCGGTGGCTATGGGCGACCATGTCATCTTGAATTTGAAGGGATATTTAGCCAATAATGAAGGTGACGGGGAGTCCACTGAGCCGTTCGTAGAAGATGACGATTATGCCGTTGAGGTCGGATCCGGGCTTGCGGTAGAAGGGTTGGAGACGCAACTCGTCGGATTAAAATTGGGTGAGCCGGCGACTATTCGTTTGACATATCCGGAGAACCATCCGGACGTGAGCCTGCAAGGTCAGGATGTGCGTTTTGAGGTGACCGTGATCGATATTAAGCGCCCTGATGTGCCTCCGCTTGATGATGACTTGGCCTCCACACTCGGGTATGGCAGTCTGCAGGAATTGCGTGATGCGGTCGCGAATAGAGTGCAAGAACAGTTGACGGCCCAAGCCAGGCGTGATAGAGTAGGCAAAATTTTGGGTAAGCTGAAGGAGCGCGTGTCGTTCGATCTGCCGTCCATCTTGGTTGATCGGGCGATTCATAATCAGATGCATGAATTAGATAATATGTTGAGGCGGATGGGAGCGAATCTGGAGGAATATCTTGACAGCCGCCAGATAACCATTGAAGAGTTGCGGGAGGAAATGCGTCCTCAGGCGGAGGAACGCGTAAAGGAAGAGTTGTTGCTGGAAGCCGTAGCGCGCCATTTGAACTTCACGGTGACAGATGATGAAATCCGGGAAAGCCTGAGGCCCACGGCAGACGCTCTTCGCCAGTCCGTGGAACAGCTGTTTGAGGCGTTAGCGATGCAAGGCGATCTAGAGATGTTGCGTACCGGCATGTTGATTGGTAAAGCCACTGATTATCTGGCAACCACGGTGCGCACAGACGATGCCCGGTAATGGGTGGAGGGAAGATCATGAGCTACTTAGTGCCGATGGTCATTGAGCAAACCAATCGGGGAGAGCGGTCCTACGACATTTATTCCCGCCTTTTGAAGGAACGCATCATCTTCCTCGGTAACGCGGTCGATGATGACGTGGCTAACCTGGTGGTAGCGCAGCTGCTCTTTTTGGAAAGCGACGATCCGGATCGCGATATTAACTTGTACATCAATTCGCCGGGCGGATCGGTGACCGCGGGTATGGCGATTTACGATACCATGCAGCACATCAAGCCAGATGTCTCGACCATCTGTGTAGGATTGGCGGCGAGCATGGGTGCCGTTTTGTTGGCAGGGGGCGCGCCAGGCAAACGTTACGCGTTGCCGAATGCACGCATCATGATTCACGAGCCGTGGGTCAATCAAATTGGCGGGAAGATAACCGATCTCGATATCCAGATGAAGGAACTCATTCGCAACCGCGATGCGCTGGCGCGTATTCTGGCCAAACACAGCAACCACTCGGTTGAGCAAATTCTCAAGGAAACCGAACGGGACTACTGGATGACTGCTGAGGAAGCAAAGGCATATCATTTAGTGGATGAGGTGTTGTCACCGCGGGCCGGAGTGCCGGCAACCGCATCGTAGCTGGCGGCCGGGGATGGGAAAGCAACGCGGATAAGGGGGCGGACCATGTTTAAGTTTACCGATGAGAAGGGTCAATTGAAGTGTTCGTTCTGTGGCAAATATCAGGACCAAGTGAAGCGCTTGATTGCTGGCCCTGGGGGCGTTTACATTTGCGACGAGTGCGTTGAACTGTGCTCGGAGATTATCGAGGAAGAGCTCAACGACGATGTGGAGTTCGAACTGAAGGACATCCCCAAGCCCGCCGAGATTCGCGCGATCTTGGACCAATATGTAGTTGGGCAGGACCGAGCCAAAAAGACCCTATCGGTTGCGGTCTACAACCATTACAAGCGCATTAATTTGGGTAACAAGGTCGACGACGTGGAACTGCAAAAGTCCAACATTTTGATGTTGGGGCCTACGGGTTCGGGAAAGACCTTGTTGGCTCAGACGCTTGCGAAGATTCTGAATGTGCCCTTCGCGATTGCCGATGCAACCTCCTTGACCGAGGCCGGTTACGTTGGTGAAGATGTGGAGAACATTCTTTTGAAGCTGATCCAAGCTGCAGATTACGACGTCGAAAAGGCCGAAAAAGGCATTGTGTACATCGACGAGGTCGATAAGATTGCGCGCAAATCGGAAAACCCGTCGATTACGCGTGACGTGTCTGGAGAAGGCGTTCAGCAGGCGTTGCTCAAAATCTTGGAGGGTACGGTGGCGTCTGTGCCGCCCCAAGGTGGGCGCAAGCATCCGCACCAAGAGTTCATCCAGATTGACACCACGAATATTCTCTTTATTGTCGGCGGAGCATTTGACGGGATTGACAAGATTATTAAGGCCCGGATCGGGAAAAAAGGGCTGGGTTTCAACGCCGAGATACAGAGCAAGGACGATGTCAAAATTGGTGACGTGCTGGCCAAGATTATGCCGGAGGATTTGTTGAAATTCGGGCTGATTCCCGAATTTGTAGGGCGGTTACCTATTACCGTGACGCTAGACGCCTTGGACGAAGAAGCGTTGGTGAAGATTTTGACCGAACCGCGCAACGCTTTAGTCAAGCAATATCAGAAGATGTTGCAGATGGATAACGTCGAGCTGGAGTTTAAAGAAGAAGCTGTGCGGGCGGTGGCGCGGGAGGCGATGCGGCGTAACACAGGAGCGCGCGCATTGCGAGCGATTATCGAGGACATTATGCTGGATGTGATGTACGAGATGCCCGGGCGTTCAGACGTGGCGAAGTGCATCATTACCCGGGAAGTGGTCGAGAATCGGGAAGAACCGCTGCTAGTCACAGCGCAAGGCAACAAGTCGCGGGCCAAAAAGCAAAAGGAAGAAACAGCCTAGGGACTGTGAAAGTCGCCATCGGGAAGTTAATCGGCTGGAAGGTTGCTGAGATGCAGCCTTCCAGTGTTTTATTGTGAAAGTCGACGCTACGATTTGTCGACCAGCCAGTGCGTCAAATCGCGGCCGATCAAATCTTGGGTGCGCTCAATATCCTCGCGAAAGAAGTCGCGGAGCGCGGCGCGGGTAGCCGGATTCACCGTAGGGGGCTGGAGCCAGGTTTCGTGAGCAGATCCGCTGAGATGAGTGGCCAACCGTTCGGGCAGAAATCGCTTCACAGTCCGTCCGGCCGACTTGATGAGCCGAAAGACGGTTTCGTGCTGGGGAATGCCCGAGGCGTTGGTTTTATGACGCAAATCCGGATAAAAGGTCGGATCCACATCAAGAAATTGAAAGATGGTGCGGAACACCGCGTGGGGATCTTGTTCCAGGTCATCCTGCAGTAAAAACAAGAGCTGGTGACGCGGGAAAAGTGCTAAGTATCTGGCAATTTGCTGGCTATAAAGACCCACGTCGCGATACAGGGAAAATGGGGGCGCATGGTTGTTGCGCCGTTCTTCTTCAGCCGCCAGGGCGGCTTCCAAGGTATCGAGCGGCTCTACTTTTAAGAAACGTTGGAACGTGTACTGTGAAATGGCACGATCGACGGGATTGCGAAGAATGGCAATAAGTCGCGCGTCGGGAATCAGTTCCCGAATCCGGCGGGGAGCGTCATGGTGGTAAAGGTAGAGCGTGGACGCCTCCCCTCGTGCCACAAAACGCTCTGAACCGGCAAACAGCGCCTCGTACGCTGCCCGTTCGCCAATGACCCCTGGGCGGGTTTCGCCTTCATAGGCGAAAAACATGGGTTCTTTGACGTCGCTCATAAAAACTTGGGGATGTTGCCGCAAGCCCCGGTATAGGTGGGTGGTTCCACTGCGCGGCGCGCCAATAATCAGAAAGTTTGGTAGCACGGGGAGGGGCCTCCTTGTTCAATGACTGCCATTACTATAAACGAGGGGCGGTGCGCACTCGCTGAAATATGACTTAAGTTCCGTGAAATTCCGCCATACTGTCAGAAAATGCGGTAGGCTTTAATATTAGAGCGTCATCGTCGTAAAGGATGTGATGGGAGCGGTGAAAGAGCATCTGTGGGTGCTAACACCACAGCAACGGTGTGATTTGGACTTATTGCTGACGGGAGCGTTTTTTCCGCTGCGTGGATTTTTATCATCTCAGGATTATGAGTCTGTGTTAAATCATATGACGTTAGCCGATGGACAATTGTGGCCGATTCCCGTGGTTCTGGACGTGCCAGAAACGTTCGCTGAATCGCTGGCGATTGGCGATGTGGTGATGTTAGCGCGGGAGGATCAAACGCCGCTGGCGCAGCTGACGGTCGAGGATGTCTACGCGGTGGATCTGGATGAGGAAGCGTTTGCGGTGTATGGAACCACCGATCGGCGGCACGACGGAGTGGCTGCTCTGTACCGACGCCATCGGTGGTGTATCGGTGGTCGCGTCCACGCGATTAATCTTGAACGCTTGGATCTGGCGCGGCGCGTGGACTTTTTGCCGCTTTACCGTACTCCAGGGGAAATGAAGGCGCGCTTTCGGCGGTTGAATCGGCCGATCGTGGCCTTTCACACGCGAAACGCGATGCACGGGGGACACTACGCCCTCACGCTGCGGGCGATGGAAGCGGTCAATGGCCATCTCTTCATTCATCCGACGACGGGTCCCACGAAGAGTGGGGATCTGGCGCCAGCCTTACGACTGAAAGCCATTTGGGCCCTCGCCTCTAGCTATCCGACCATGCCTGATGGATCCCCCGGAGTCACATTGGCGACGTTGCCCTTGGCTATGCGGATGGCAGGACCTCGGGAGGCCTTGTGGCATGCGTTGATACGTCAGAATTTTGGTGCAGATTATTTTATTGTGGGACGGGCTCCGGCGGATCCAGGCAAAAATCCCGGGCGGGCGGACGGGTACTGGTACCCACCATTTGCGGCTCAAGAACTGTTGGACGAGTTTAGCCCGCGGATGACCATTCGGCCTCTACCGTTTCCCGAGTACGCCTGGCACACCCGGGAGCGCCGTTATGTGCCCGTCACACCGGAGAGTCATCCTCACGTGCAATTGCTGTCGGGGACGCGAGTACGGGCCATGTTACAGGCGGGGCAGCCGTTGCCGGATTGGTATGCTCCTGAGCCGGTGCGTACCGTGTTGCACCAGGCCTATGCGCGTACGGGGCGCGGCGCGGTGATTTTCCTGACGGGACTCCCGGCGTCAGGCAAGAGCACATTGGCTAATGCGTTGTACAATGTGCTGACGTTGCGTACGGATCGGCCCGTGACCCTGTTAGATGGCGATGTAATCCGCCGCCATTTGTCCAAAGGCCTCGGATTTAGCCGAGAAGACCGTCTAGAAAATATTGCGCGCGTGGGGTTTGTATCCCAGTTAGTGGTCCAGCACGGCGGATTGGTCGTCGTGGCGATGGTGGCGCCGTTGGCGGAAGGCCGCCAACGATTTCGGGAAATGGTGGAACCGTGGGGAGATTTCATCGAGGTTTACGTGGCCACGCCCTTAGCCGAATGTGAGCGACGCGATCCGAAAGGCCTTTATCGGGAAGCCAGAGCAGGTCACGTGCAGGAAATGACGGGGATTCAATCGCCCTATGAAGAGCCCCTGGCCCCAGAATTGGTGATTGTGTCCGGCCAACAGCCTTTTGCGGATGACCTGGAAACCTTGGTCCGGTATTTAGAGGATCGCCACATTGTCGAGGCGTTGGAACCGGGGATTTTAGCCGCGGTTACGCGCGAGTAGGATGTATAGAGACCCTGCCGCTGATAGCCGGGGCTGGTCAAAGCCCCGCAATGACCAGCCTTGATGGTGTTGCACTCTGTTCGGGAGGTCAACATACCCAAGCGTTGGAGATCCGTGAAACGCGAGCGAGAAGTGGAGACGCTGGGTGACCCCACCCGGTTACCCCCCTGTTCCTGGCCCTGAGGTGAGATTCAAGACTCGCTTGGCGGTCACGGTCGAGAGGTGGCCGGGCAAGCCGACCGTCGCGGTAGCCGTGAGGGTGTAGCGGTTGGTGGGTACTGCGGCGAATTGCTCGAGGTTGAACGATTCCGTCTCTGATGCCCCAGGCATTAGCGGGCCGAAAGTCACGATTGGGGCCTGGCTGGGACTAACCGGCGTTGTAGGGCTTGTGGGCTCGGCGAGCCATCCGCTGGGCAAGGAGAGGGTGAGCGTTCCCATTTCCGGCGCGTTCGTCTGATTCGTAATAGTCACCGTAATTGGGGGCTGCATCGACGGCAACTCGGAGAGCGGATGGATGGTCAACGCAACCGGTGCAATGTCATTGACGGTACTCGTCGTGACCAGGGCGGCAAGCACGGCGGGCGGCATGCGGCCGGTGATGAAAACCGGTTTCGCGTCTAACGGCACCGTCAGCGTTCCATCGACGGGGACAATGGGATTTCCCATCCAGTTGACCGCACTCAGCAACCCGGCGGAAGCCGGGTTTAACGTGAGGCTGCCTTGCTTGGTTGGGGACCAGAGCGCTATGAGTGACGTGTTCCCGTTTTGAAAGAGAAAGGCGCGTATGGCAGCCCCCATGTTGACAGGATTGTCGTTCGGTGCCGGCGTAAAGCCGCTGAGCTCATTGGCAACCACTGCCAAGGCCACATAGCTGGGCAACGGTTCATCATTGGCGGTGAGTTCGCCGTACCCCAGGGTTGGATAGGACCATTTAAAGAGAAAGAACTTATTGAGTGTTCCTGCCAAACTTTCGATAGCCGCGCGTTCAATATATTCTGCCTGCTGAATGGGGGTTACGACCTGGGTGCTCCAGCCTGTCTCCGTCAACCAAATGGGATCTTCACCGATTCCATTTTGGAGTAATAACTGTCGGAGGTTCACGATATTTTGATAAAAGTCGGCGACGCTGGGGTAGGCGCGGCCCACGTATTCATGAAGGGACAGCCCGGTAAAGCTGGTGGGGCCCGCGACCTGAAGAAGCGTCGGCACTTGCCAGGCATACGCGAGGACCACTGCTGAAGGGTCCACGGCGTGAATGGCCGCCGTGGCCGACGCCACTAATTGGGCATATTGCGACGGATTCTGGGAAGGCCAGTAGGCGGTCTGGGAGGGCTCGTTCCATATTTCCCAGGTGTTGATGCCGTAGGTCTTCCACCCCATCGATTGGGCCAATGTGCCCCCGGGCATGTAGCGCGCTACTAAGGCCTGTAGATATTGATCGTAATCCTGAAGAAAAGTGGAAAAACTTACCTGAGGCCCGCCATTCACCGGAAACGGGTTGGCATAGTTTCCCCAATAGTCGACCAAGGCTAATATATTCTCATGAGCTTGATGGGCCGCTTCAACTAGGCCATCCGTTGTATCCCAAGTGTAGACTCCCGGGGATGGCTCAATGTTGTTCCAAAGAAACTGCGTGCGCACCCACTCGACCCCTTGCGCCTTAAAGAGATCATAGAGCGTCACCCATCGTTGCTCGAGGGCGGGGGTGATGGGACCGTAACCATTGCCGGGGCCGTTGATGCCGAACGGAGAGTTTGGGTCTAGGGTCGATAGGTTGGGCGCGTCAGGGACGACGGCCAAGGTCGACGTGATAGAATCCAGCGGCTCGGCCAAACTGGCTAAAGCCGTCAGGGATGGAGATACGGTGCTGCTTAAGCGATGAACGGGATGGCGGCCTATTCGGTGATCCCGGGTCAGAACCTGAGATGCTGGGTTGATGGAGCCCACAGGTGCGGAAACACTCATACTGTCGATGAGATTAAAGGTAACGTTATAGTAGCCATTGGCGTTAATTGGCAACGTTATCGTCAAACGCGCGACACCGCCCGGCGGGAGGGTTACCGGCACGGTGCCGTTAGCCAGGGGGCGCCCCTCAACATCGGTCACCTGGTATTGGATCTCGTAAGCCCCGCCTTGATTGGGCGCCTGGGCGGCGAGCGTGGCGACGTAACTGACCGGTTGCCCTGCTTGGTACACAGCGCTAGGTTCGAGCGGACGGACTGTCAAGGTGGGCGGCGCGTCGTAGGCGCCGAATCCGTGGAAGATGACGTTGGCGTTTCCGGCGACGACGCCCACAGTGGTAAAGGGCCCTGTGTTGCTAAAGTTGCCCGTAATCGTCCATGAAGGCGGCTCCGCTGCGCCTTGCACCCACACTTTGGCGGCAACCCAAGTGCCATCAATCACGGCGACCATGTCGTAGGTTTGACCGGGAGCCACAGTAAACGGAATGCTGGCTGACGTGCCGACGCCCTGGTTAATAAGGCTCAGTTGGCCGTTGGTCAACACGATGTCCCATTGTGACGTACCAGTCTTCGGGGTGCTGCCGCGGCCAAACACGCCAATGCGGTACGGCTGGCTAAGATTGACTTGGTTGATGGTAAACGACGTGACGATGACTACATTTTCACCGACGTGAGGAATAGAAGCAATTTGATTCGCCAAGGGGCTGCTCACCCCGTAGTCGGTCGCGATCAGCGATCCCTGTTGCGTGGTCCATTCGCCGCCCGTTGAGAGCCCATTATTGGGAATAAACACCTCGCGCGCAGGGTTGTTAAAATGATCAACGAGAATGGGTACCGGGACATATGGTGTCGCCGCTGCCTCAGCGGAGCGCGGCGCGAGAATCCAAGGTAACAGCACGAGACTTAAACCCAACCCGCACAGGCGTTGCCAAACCACGGTGTTAACCTCCTTGCCCTATGCTGTCTAACGGTTCACAGTCCATTAAAGACATCGACATGCCCTCAAGATTGGCATCCGAGAATCAGCCAGGCCCCGATGTTTCGCGAATCCCAATGCGCAACAATGCGATCCGGCACGCGGTCGGCCCCCGGGGCCTTCATCGCAAAAAATTCCGCCCAAGAGGCTCGCCACACAAATACCCAATCAGGGACTCCGGTGCCGCGCAGCCCTTCTGTTCTTGTACGCTCTTCTATGTACTATTCGCCTGACATCATCTGGCTCCTTTTTTATCCATCAGGTAAAACGCCACATCAAGTCTAAAGTTACCCTGGCAACAGGCCCAGGCGAGGCTTTCAGGCAAGATTCAGTATCCCACAGTGCCGAATGTGAACAAACGAACACACGTGTTGTTGGGTGAGACAAGGTTCGGTATCATAAAGACGGCACTTCGTGTTCTCACGCGTTCTTTGTTGTGGGTGTTGCCAGGAGGGAGGATCCGATGGATATTGAGACTATCGACCGCACCTATCACCAGCTGCAAAAAGAATCGGAAAGCGTGACCGACGCCCTAAAGACGCTAGCGGAAAAGCTGCAAAAAGCTGCTAGCGAAGGCGATATGGCCGCAAAGGAATGGCTCTTAGACCTGAAATCGCTCGCCTTGACGATTCAGCAAGAACAAATGCAAATGCAGTCACTGATGCAAGCGATCCACCAAACGGTGCAAAATCAGGCCCCACGCTATCAAGCAACCCAGGGGGGCGGATTCTTTGGCAATTTTCTCGGCAGCGGCTTTGGTCGCGCCATTGAAAATGGTATTGGTTTTGGCATCGGAGATGACTTGATTAATCACTTGTTTCGCATGTAAAAACCGCCAGCGGCTGACAGCGCCTGAATACCCATCCGGGATGACTCAGGCCGTCGGCCGTTTCGATTTTTGCGCGTCCTATGCGGCGGTTTGCCCTCCTTATCGTTCCGCGCGCATGCTGTTGATGGTTGCGGTGCATCCTGGGATGGCACCGCAGAAAAGTGGGCATAATTTCCAAGGACGATGTGCGGGCCGAGCGAGCCATGAATTGGCGATATACCGCAACAGAATTTGGCCACACTATCAACGCGAGGTACACGGCGTTTACAGGCAATAATTTGGCTTCGCGGAAAGGAGGGCCGCCGATGACCTTTCAAAGCATCGTGACCTTCGTCCAGTTCTTCCTTATCGTGGTGATAGGGCTATACTTTTGGAATGCCCTGAAATCCCAGCAAGGGGCCAAAGTGGCTGTGGAACGCGAGTCGAAAAAAGAGATTGACAAATTGCGCCGACTGCGTGCCATTCATTTGAGCGAGCCCTTGTCGGAAAAGACACGCCCCACGAGCTTTGAGGAAATTGTGGGGCAACAGGATGGCATTCGCGCACTAAAAGCCGCCTTATGCGGTCCCAATCCGCAGCACGTCATCATTTATGGGCCGCCTGGCGTCGGCAAAACCGCCGCTGCCCGCTTGGTGTTGGAGGAGGCTAAGAAAATGGCTTGGTCTCCCTTTCGTGCTGATGCCAAGTTCGTCGAACTGGATGCGACTACCGCCCGTTTTGACGAACGGGGAATTGCTGATCCGTTGATTGGTTCGGTCCACGATCCCATCTACCAAGGGGCTGGGCCCATGGGGATGGCCGGCATTCCTCAACCGAAGCCTGGGGCTGTCACTAAAGCTCACGGCGGCATCTTGTTTATCGACGAGATCGGTGAGTTGCATCCTATTCAGATGAATAAGCTGCTCAAAGTCTTGGAGGATCGCAAGGTTTACTTAGAGTCAGCGTATTATAACGCGGAAGATCAAAACATTCCCCTGCACATTCAAGACATCTTCGAAAACGGTCTGCCAGCCGACTTCCGCCTCGTGGGCGCCACCACCCGTCAGCCTCACGAAATCCCTCCGGCTATCCGCTCGCGTTGTTTGGAGATTTACTTTCGCGCGCTATTGCCGGACGAAGTTGAGGTCATTGCGGCGAATGCGGCGCGCCGCATGGGCGTGAACATTGAGACGGGGGCATTGGACGTCATCAAACGTTACGCCACCAATGGCCGTGAAGCGGTGAATATGATTCAAATTGCCGCGGGTGTCGCCATGACCGAAGAACGGTCGGACATTCGGCAGGCGGATGTGGAGTGGGTAGTCAACTCAGGGCAGTATAACCCGCGTCCGGAAAAGAAGGTCGCCGAACGCCCGCTTGTCGGCATGGTCAACGGTCTAGCTGTCTACGGCCCGAATTTAGGCACCATTTTGGAGGTTGAGGCAGTGGCCCGGCCCGTTCTTCCCGGAACTGGTCGCATTTATGTGACCGGCGTGGTGGATGAGGAAGAGATCGGGGGTCATGGTCGCACCATCCGGCGAAAGTCCATGGCGCGAAGCTCCGTCGAAAATGTGCTCACGGTGTTGCACAACGTGCTGCATTTAAACACCCAAGACTATGATCTCCACGTCAATTTCCCGGGTGGGGTGCCGCTGGATGGTCCCTCTGCTGGCGTGAGCATTGCCACGGCGTTATATTCCGCGATCACCGAACAACCTGTTGATAACCGACTGGCGATGACCGGGGAACTATCCATCCGCGGACAAGTGCGGCCCGTGGGCGGAGTGGTGGCCAAAGTTGAAGCGGCACGACAGGCGGGGTGTCAACGGGTTTTGATTCCTCGCGAGAACTGGCAGGACATGTTCCGCACCTTACCCATCGAGGTTATTCCGGTTGATACCCTGACGGAGGTTGTGGCTAAGGCTGTAATGGCGCAACCGTTGAGCGAACAGACGGGCCAACCAGTCATGGATACCCCGCTATTGTCGGCCAGTCCCGGAACCCCGCCAGGGGGATGAATCTCACGACAAGGGGCGGCGTAAGAGGCGCCCCTTTTTCAATCGAGTTTGGTAATATGATGCGGGGGGCGAAGCTAATGGAACTACCGTTATTACCTCTGCGTGGCGTGCTAGTCTTTCCGTCCATGGTTGTGCCCTTGGAGATTGGCCGCAAGAAAAGTTTGAATGCGTTAGAACGGGCGATGCTGACGGATCGTTCCTTGGTTTTTGTTGCCCAAAAAGATACGCGTCAGGATGACCCTGGCGCTGACGACATTTATCGCGTAGGGGTGGTTGCTGAAGTCAAGCAGGTGCTGAAGATGCCCCAAGGCGGGTCCAAGGTGGTGGTGGAAGGCCGTGTCCGCTGCCGCATCCTATCGGTGACCGACTTAGGGGAAGGCTTTAGCGCGGACATTGAAGAGGTTCCGGACCAAGTCACCATGACCGATGAATTGGAAGCGCTCATGCACACGGCCGCCGATTTGTTTGAGGTGTATATTAAAAACTCCCGGAAAATGTTGGGTGAAGCGACGGTAGCGGTAAATATTGAAGATCCCGCTCGGCTATCGGACACCATTGTGGCCAACCTGGACATCCGCACTCAGGAAAAGCAAGAGATCTTGGAAGCCTTTGACGTCACCGAACGGCTCAACCGAGTGTCTGATATTCTCTCGCGGCAAATTGAGTTATTAGAAATCGAAAAGCGGATTTCCGGCCGGGTGCGGCGGCAAATGGAGCGAACTCAGCGAGAATATTACTTGCGCGAACAATTAAAGGCCATTCAGCGAGAATTGGGCGAGACTGACGAGAGCGAGAGCGAAATCCAAGAGCTGAGACGGCGCTTGGACGAGATGGCTGATTTACCGCAGGCGATTCATGACAAGATTGAGCGGGAAATTAACCGATTGCACAAAATGTCTCCGATGTCGGCAGAAGCGGTGGTCGTGCGCACCTATCTCGACTGGCTTCTGGAGTTGCCCTGGACGGTGAAAAGCGACACGGTCATTCAGCTTCCAGAAGCGGAAGCCATCTTGGAAGCTGAACACTTTGGCCTTAATCCTGTGAAAGAACGCATTTTGGAATATTTAGCGGTGCAGTCCTTGGCCCGCGACCTTAAAAGTCCGATTTTGTGCCTAGTGGGACCCCCTGGTGTGGGAAAAACATCGCTGGCTCGGTCTATCGCCCGTGCTACGGGCCGGCGTTTTGTGCGCATTTCGCTGGGTGGCGTGCGCGACGAAGCAGAAATTCGCGGCCACCGCCGGACGTATGTGGGGGCCATGCCCGGCCGCATTATTCAAGGGATTCGGCAGGCGGGCACCAAAAATCCTTTGTTTTTGCTTGATGAAATCGACAAGATGGCCACCGACTTTCGCGGCGATCCGTCAGCGGCGCTGCTGGAGGTTCTGGACCCGGAGCAAAACCAACATTTTTCCGACCATTACGTCGAGTTGCCGTTTGACCTGTCGGAAGTCATGTTCATTACCACGGCTAACGTAGCCCACCTCATTCCGCGACCGCTGTTAGACCGCATGGAAACGATCGCCATTCCCGGATACACCGAAGAGGAAAAGTTGCACATCGCCGAGCGATACTTGTGGCCGCGGCAGGTCCAGCGACATGGACTGACGGAAGACGAAATTCACCTGGGGCGGCGCGCGATGACCCGGGTAATTCGTGAATACACGCGAGAGGCGGGCGTGCGGCAACTAGAACGGGAACTAGCGGCATTGTGCCGGAAAGGTGCGCGCGAAATCGTGGAGGGCCAAAAGCGGCGCGTGCGCATCACCACACAGAACCTGTCCCACTATTTAGGAAAGTCCAAAGTCCGCCATCCTGCCGTTGAAACCGCGGCTGAAATCGGGGTGGTTACAGGGTTGGCGGTGACCGATGTCGGCGGGGACATCATGGCTATCGAGGCCACCACCATGCCGGGACAGGGGCGGCTGACCCTGACGGGCCAATTAGGCGATGTGATGCAAGAGTCGGCGCGCGCAGGCTATAGCTATATCCGTTCCCACCGGGAACATCTGGGAGTAGCCGAAGGGTTTAACGACAACACGGATTTGCATATTCACGTGCCTGAAGGCGCGATTCCCAAAGACGGACCGTCAGCTGGCATCGCCATGGCGACGGCGATGATCTCCGCCTTAAGCGGGAGGCCTGTGCGACCGGACGTGGCCATGACCGGCGAAATTACCTTGCGCGGTCGTGTACTTCCGGTCGGCGGGATTAAGGAAAAAGTACTGGCGGCGCATCGGGCGGGCATTAAAGAAATCATCATTCCCGAAAAAAATCGTCCAGATCTCGACGAGTTGCCGGCCAACATACGCCGTCAACTCCGCATCCACTTGGTCAATCAAATGGATGAAGTGCTCGAAGTGGCGCTTGAGGAGAGTCAGACCGCATGAAATCAGGCGCGACGCATGGTAAGGGGACGCTGGTCAAGAGCGCCTTAGATATTGGCGACATGCCCAAGAATGGGTGGAGTGAAGTGGCCTTTTTGGGCCGATCCAACGCGGGAAAATCCTCGCTCATTAATGCCTTGGTAGGCCGCAAAATCGCGCACACCAGTGGCACGCCAGGGCGCACGCAACGCATTCACTTTTACGCCATGCCGTCATGGTACATTGTAGACCTTCCGGGGTTTGGGTATGCCCGCGTGTCCAAAATGGAGCGGGCGCAATTTGGGCAGGCCGTTGATACCTACTTGCAAGAGCGGCAACCGTTGGTAGCAGCGATTTTGATCCAAGATGTGCGCCGTGATCCGGAAGACGAAGAAAGAATGGTGGTGCAGTGGGCCCTAGAGCGAAATCTGCTATTTCTGGTCGCAGCGAGTAAAATTGACCGACTCAACCAGCGGGAGAAACGCGAGCGCGAAGAGCGACTGAAAAGTTTATACCCATGCCCCGTGTACTTGGTATCTAGCCGGACGCGGGAAGGGGTTGATGCCATCAAACAGGCTATTGGGGGATTAGGGCTTCAGTTCTAACCGCCAGTGATAGGTGGTGGGTTCGCCAAATCCGATACGGGGCAGTCGACGACCGACGAGGTGACCGCGCCGCATCAAGAGATCGATAGTGACCAATAAAAAGCCGGAGTGGGAGACCACCGCGAGTTTATTCACTTCGCGTTGATAGGCGAGGATGACGGCGGCGGCTTCTTCACTGCGCGCTGTTGAGCGCAGGCGTCCCTCAGGAGGGATGTTGTAAAACCAGGCAAAGCGGAGATAACTCCACCAGACCTCACTAGGCCATCGTCGATTTAAAAACCAGGTGTCTTTCTCAGGTACGCGCACCGGAATTTCCCGAAACAACGGGTCCACTTTCAACGGGGCACCACGGCCAAACAATTCGGCGGTCTCAAGCGCCCGTGGCAGATCGGACGAAATCACTAAGTCGGGAACCGGATAATGTTGGTAGAGCCGCTGAAGCCGTGCAGATTCGTCTGAACTCAATCCGGCATCGTCGTAAGCGTCCAGATAACGGTTAAATTCACTTTTCGTCAAAAGAAGAGGGTTAGCCGGGAGATTGGGCCGCCCATGGCGCATAACCCATAGTATTTTACCGTCCCCATTGACCATACGACCAAGCTACCCAATTGGAAGGATCCGGTCAAGTGAAGATTTTATGTTGCGCAGGATAAAGCGGGTCCTAGGAAGGCGTGACGCTGAGGTTCCGAGTCGGATTCTGTACGTCGTTGCTACCCCAGACCGAGTGGCCATTTAGGGCGGGCCCACATATTGTGGGAGTGTTGTAGTTTGACCGGAATTGCCTCATAAAGGCCTGGCAGTTCCGAGGAGGAGGGGTCAATGCGGCATGGCGTCACCGTCCTTCCCTGCTTGGCCCGTGATCTTCTTCTCGCACGAATGTGCTGCCGGCGTCCTGGTTCTTCCACCGTTTCCATTAGAAAGTATGGGGCGGCGTTTCCCGAAATGACAGGAGGCGTTTAAGTTTTGTCGAATGCTTAAGGGCTTGGACTTGTTGTGAGGTGACGACAATTGTTGGCGGGATTAACGCGAGAGTTTCGACGCATTCGCCGCTTACAGCATGACGACGTTCCCCGTTTGATGGCTTGGGACAACGATCCGGAACTCTTTCAGTTAACGGGCAAGAAGTTTCGGCACGATGACAAAGAAGAGACATGGTGGCATCGACTCCAACATGACCGCTCGCGGCTCGCGTTTGCGATTGTGGATGATGAGGGACAACTCATTGGTGACGTGGCCTTTGAACAAATCGGGTGGCGCGCGCGCGAAGCAGAAATTCGCATTTCCATCGGCGATAAGCGATATTGGAACCGCGGATACGGCACAGAGGCCTTACAGGAGGCGCTCTGGGCCGCATTTCATGAGTTGTCGCTAAATCGCGTATACTTGCGCGTGCGGGCAGACAATTCCCGCGCAATCCGCACCTATGAAAAAGTCGGTTTTCGCACCGTGGGTCGGTTGCAGGCCACGGGACGATTAGAACGGTACACAGATCTTCACCTGATGGAGGTGACGGAAGCTCAATACCGCGCGCTGATGGCCAAGGCTTGATAAGCCGGCAGTGGGTCGACGGCGATTGAATAGGGGCGCCAGTCGGATGTCCATGTGTGGGCACGGTTGTAGGTGCTGAGATCCGGAAAGGTCGTTGGGGGCCAGTACGCGTACCGGAGCGCGAGACGTATGGTGCCGACGCTCGCGGTGCCGGATAGGCACTGGACAATGTTCTCGGGGCTGTTGGTGTGAAGGTACCATAACGCGAGGTTCAAGCTGTTCAAAAAGCGCGATACTAAGGGATTAGCATTTCGGGCGCTGACCGTCCATGTTGGAATAGGCCCGGTGGACGCTCCTAACCAGGAGAGGACGACCGTGTGGGGATCGATGGCCTTCAGCTGACTGGCTTCCGGCAAGGTGACCCAAACCCAAGGGAGCCCATGCCGCGCCCATGCCCGTTCAATTTGCGGCCAGGCGATGGTGACGGGGGTGGACGCGACAGCGTGATGGAGCGCCAAGACGTGGACGATGAGGGATTCACTGGGTTTGACGGACGCGGCGATGAGGAGCGGTAAATGTGTAAGATGCCGGAGGCGAAACTGGGGATCGGGTGCTGGTCCGACTAACACCACATCGGGACGTACGGCCAGGTAGCCTACGATCGGCCAGATCGTGCCCGCGGGCTCAATGCGCACCATGGCTTCGGGTGCGGATACCCACCGGATAGCCAGGTGGTTGTCACGGAAGAAGCCGAGCGCGTCGGCCAACCGGACGGGTAACATGCCTAAGGCCTGGTGTGCGGCGTAAACGGTTAGGACAGGGCTGGCGACCTTGGATGGCGGCGGGGCCGTGCCACATCCTGTCACGACGATAAGTAGGCTCATGAGAATGAGACGTTTGAGTTGCGATCGAAGCATTCCCTACCGAGTTCCCTCCCCGACCACCTTATGTCCTAACTGGACAAAGAAGACCGCGCGACCCCGCATAAATTTTCGGCCGGAGGTCAGACTACGGGCGTCATACGCGGTGGCGTCTTGATTGACACGCTTAGGACTTAAGATATAATTGAACTGCCACTTTATCGTGGGTTATCTCAGGAAGCGAGGGATATCGGAATGCAGGTTCGACCCTTAGGGGATCGCGTGTTAGTGAAATTGGTGGAAGAAGAGCAACGGACCCAGAGTGGTATTTACATCCCAGATACTGCCAAGGACAAGCCGCAGACCGGCCTGGTAGTGGCTGTGGGCGACGGCGAGGACGTCAAGGTGAAGAATGGGCAACGAGTGTTGTTTGCCAAGTTTGCGGGAACCGAGATTAAGATTGACAATGTTGAGCACCTAATTTTGTCGTCCGACGACATTCTCGCGGTCGTGGAGTAACATAATTTTTGAATGAGTTGCGACTGATGAGGGGAAGAAGCGCTTAGCCGTTAGTTCAAGAGAGCGGGTGTGGGTGGGAATCCTGCGTAACGCAAGCGCGAGTGGACCCGGAAGTCTCTTGAGATCGTCCAGCGGCTTTGGGTGAGGCACGTGCCGAACCGACGCGAATCAAGACGGGAGCGCCCGTTATCGCGCGCTAAAGGCCTCCCTAAAGAGGCAAAGTAAGGTGGTACCGCGAACTCCTGTTTCGCCCTTAGCGAAGCAGGGGTTTTATTTAGTGGGAGGAGAAAGCCATGGAACTGAGTCCGCGCTATAACCCGGCAACGGTAGAAGACAAGTGGTATCAAATCTGGCGCGAGCGCGGATATTTTCGTCCGCGGCCTCGGTCCGACCAGCCGACCTTTAGCATCGTCATGCCGCCTCCGAATGTGACGGGGGTGTTACACCTGGGCCATGCCTTAAACACGACGTGGCAAGATATCCTGATTCGCTACCATCGCATGCGGCAGGAGCCCACGTTGTGGGTCCCGGGAACGGATCACGCGGGCATTCACACGCAAATGAAGGTGGAGGAGCTCCTCCGGAGTCGTGGCGTGGATCGCCGCCAGATGGGACGGGACGCATTTGTCGCTGAGGTGTGGCGTTGGAAAGAGCAGTATGGCGGGCGCATTTTAGAACAAATTGCGAAATTAGGAGCCTCCGTGGACTGGGATCGCCTGCGCTTCACCCTTGATGAGGGGTTGTCGCGGGCGGTGACCGAGGTTTTTGTGCGCTTATATGAAGAGGGTTTAATTTATCGAGGGCATTACATCACGAACTGGTGCGTGACCTGCGGTACGGCGCTCTCCGATATCGAGGTCGAGCACCGTGACGAGACGGGGACCCTGACCTCGATTCGCTATCCCTTGGCATCGGGCGACGGAGCGGTGGTGGTGGCCACAACCCGGCCAGAAACGTTGCTGGGGGACACGGCGGTGGCCGTGCATCCTGACGATCCGCGCTACCGCCACTTGATCGGGCAAACCGTGATTGTGCCCCTGGTGGGACGCGCCGTGCCAATCATTGCCGATACGTATGTCGACCCCGATTTTGGTAGCGGCGCGGTCAAGGTGACTCCGGCCCACGATCCCAATGATTTTCAAATGGGTCAGCGCCATCAACTGCCGACTATTGCTGTAATTGGCGAAGACGGGCGCATGACCGCAGAGGCTGGGGCGTATCAAGGGCTGACGCGCGAAGCGGCGCGAGTCCGCGTTCTTGAGGACCTGAAGGCAGAAGGCCTGGTGGTGAGCGAAGAACCCATCGACCATGCCGTTGGCCATTGCGAAAAATGTGATAGTGTCATTGAACCCCTGGTCTCCCTACAATGGTTTGTCAAAGTCCAGCCGTTGGCGGAACCGGCCATTGAAGCCGTGAAGACCGGTGCGGTCCGTTTTGTTCCCGAGCGCTTTGAAAAGATTTACATGAATTGGATGGAAAACATTCATGACTGGTGTATTTCGCGGCAGATTTGGTGGGGACATCGGATTCCCGCGTACTATTGTCAAGTGTGCGGGAACATGGTGGTCTCGCGCACAGCGGTCACAGAGTGTCCGGTGTGCCAGGGGCCCATGGAGCAAGATCCGGACGTGTTGGACACCTGGTTTTCCTCGGCGCTGTGGCCGTTTTCCACCTTAGGTTGGCCCGACGCGACTGATGACCTTCGTGAGTTCTACCCGACCTCTGTGCTGTCCACAGGCTATGACATTATCTTTTTTTGGGTTTCGCGGATGTTAATGCAAGGAATTCACTTTACCGGACAAAAACCGTTTACCACGGTGTTGCTGCACGGATTGGTGCGTGACGCCCAAGGCCGTAAAATGTCGAAATCACTAGGCAATGGGGTTGACCCGCTGGAAGTCATCAACAAGTACGGGGCCGATGCCCTGCGCATCGCCCTCGTGCTAGGATCCGCCCCAGGCAACGACTATCGCTGGAGTTGGGAGCGGTTTGAGGCTGGGAGCCATTTTGCAAACAAGGTCTATAATGCCATGCGCTTTGTCTTGATGAATTGGGATGGGGCGCATATCCCTGAAAATACCCCCGTCAGTAACTATCCCGTAGACCAGTGGATTTGGTCGCGCTTAAATAAGACGATCCGCGTCATCACTGACGCGCTCGATCACTTTGAATTTGGGTTAGCAGCCAAGGCCATTTACGACTTCTTTTGGGACGACTACTGCGACTGGTACATCGAAATGACCAAAGTGCGCTTAAAAGGCGCCGATCGCGAGCGAGCGCTCGCGAACTTGGTCATGGTGGGCCGCCGCGCTTTACAGTTGTTACACCCGTTTATGCCATTCGTGACAGAGGAGCTCTACCAGGCGCTAGGTCCCCAAGAGGAGAGCATCATGATTTCAGAATGGCCCGCACCCCAGCGGGAGCGCGAAAGTCAAGAGGCCGCACGTGACGTTGAGACGGTTCAGGCGTTTATTCGCACCGTGCGAAACCTGCGTGCAGAGATTCGCATTGCACCGCAGGCTCAGGTACCGGTCGTAGCCATTGCCGATGATCGTGATGTCCTCCAGGTTTGGACCATGCTCGCACCTGAAATTGAATGGCTCTTAAAGGCAAAGCCTCTGACGTTGATGCAAAAAGGCGGGGATGCCCCCACTCGCACTATTGTCGGCATGACGAACGGAGGTGTTGTTCATATTCCCCTGGAGGGATTAGTCGATGTCGAGAAGGAGCGCGAGCGCCTGGCCGCGTTAAAAGCGGAAACGTTAGCCGAGCGTCAGCGCGTTCGCGCGCGGTTAGCCGATGCGAAGTTTCTCCAACGGGCGCCGGAAGCGGTCGTGCTCGAAACCCAAAAGCGGCTGGAGGAACTCGATGCGCGCATTCGGCGGTTAAGCGAACGGGAGGCAACACTGACGTGAAGACAGAATGGTGGGGGGGACAGCGGGAATGGCGTGTGAAGCCGGGATTAGAACGGATTTGCGCCTTGCTCGACGCGTTGGACCACCCCGAGCGAACGTATGCGGCGGTACATGTAGCGGGAACCAATGGGAAAGGATCTGTGTCGGCTATGCTCGCTCAGGCGCTGTTGACCGAGGGCTATACGGTGGGCCTCACCACGTCGCCCCACCTCATGCAGGTTAACGAGCGGGTGCAGATTAATGGACAACCGTTAGCCGAGTCAGAATGGGATATGTTGGCGGAAACCATTGAAGTCGCCGGGAATAGATTGTCCACTCCTCCCACATGGTTTGAAGCGGTGACGGCCCTGGCATTTCTGGCCTTTCAGCGCCACGCGGTGGATATTGCGGTCGTGGAGGTGGGGATGGGCGGGCGGTGGGATGCGACGAATGTCATCCCCCCTCCTGTGTTGGCGGTGATTACCCCTGTGGCGTTTGATCACATGCAGTATTTAGGATCAACGATTGAAGCGATTGCTGGAGAAAAGGCGGGAATTCTGAAAACCGGCAGTGAGTTGGTGTTAGCCCAGCAACCGTATCCGCCGGCGCGCGACCGTATTTTGGCTATTGCCCGCGCGCGTGACGTACCGGTGACCGAAGTAACCCCGCAAGCTCAGATCACCTCCCTAGGCCCAGAACTACGAACGGACACCGGCTTGACCGTGCGCGTACCGCTAGTGGGCGCATACCAACAAAGCAATTTAGACACGGCTTGGACGGCGATTGAGCGACTGTTCCAACGAGATTGGATTCACGACCTCAAACGTGCGGCTTCGGGGCTCGCCAGAGTTAGGTGGCCCGGGCGCTTTGAATTGGTGAGCGAAGAGCCGCTGGTCATCCTGGACGGCGCGCATAACCCGCATGGCATTCAAGGGGTGGTGTCGACACTGGCAATACCACCGTGGAATCAAAAAGCGTGGCATGTGGTCTTTGGTGTCATGCGCGACAAAGCATATGCCGAGATGTTGGCTTTGATTGCGCCGCGGGCCCAAGAGATCACGTTGACGCGTGTTCCCACGGAGCGCGGTGCCGATCCGTCAGAACTGATGCGTATGGCTCGTGAAGCGCCGCTGACACGGGTGGTGGCGGACCCCGTTCGGGCGGTGCATGAGGCTGTCGCTGTCGCGCGCGAACGGCACCAGGCGGTGCTCGTAACAGGCTCATTACATTTGGTGGGCCTTGTCCGCCCAATGTTTCAGTCCGACGAAGGGGAGAGGTAAGGTCGAACGGTGTCTTACAAATTAGGATTTGCTGTCACCCTTGGCAGAATTCAACGATTGCCCGCCTGGGAAGTCGAATGTTATGCTGAACGAGATGCTTGGCATTTCTGACCAAACGACAGCCAGCGTGATGTTCCAAATGATTTAGCCAGGGAAGCGAGGGAACGAAGTCGTGCTGAAGGGCCGCCGCAGTGTTGGCCTGGCGATAGTGTATATCCTCCTTGGGGGGTTAATAGGGTCGCTCGTGGGACATTTGCTCGCACCCGTTTGGACCCCCTTAGGACGTCCCCTGGTGTTTTTGGGGACGCCGCCCACCGGCAGCTGGTCTATTAACCTAGGCATTGTGGGGGTTGAGGTGGGGGCCTGGATCAACGTCAACGTACTAGGGGTCATTGGCCTTGCTGTAGGCCTTGTATGGTTTCAACGGCGCCACGCGGGATGACAGCGCCATTAATTTTGGCGTCTTCGTCGCCGCGCCGCCGTGACCTGTTAACGCGGGCAGGGTATGTGTTCGAAGTGGTGAGCGCTGATGTGGATGAAACCCCGCGGCCTCAGGAAACGCCGCCAGGTCTCGTTCGGCGCCTTGCCGTGGTCAAGTCCTTGGCGGTCGCCCATCGTTTTCCGGAGGCGTTGGTCGTGGGGGCTGACACGGTGGTGGCGTTGGAGGGACAGATTTTGGGCAAGCCCGCCAATGAAGAGTTGGCGCGGCGCATGTTAGAAATGCTAAGCGGCAAACGTCATGAAGTGTACACTGGGGTTTCCGTCTGGTCTGGCATTCGACAGCGCGGGCTGGCGGCGGGCAGCGCAGCATCGGTGACGTTTCGGCCGCTGTTGCCGGCCGAAATTGAGGAGTACGTCAGATCCGGGGAGCCATTGGACAAGGCGGGGGCCTATGCCATCCAAGGCAGAGCCGGCCTTTGGGTGACGTCTGTCAAGGGCGATCGAGAAACGGTGATTGGATTGCCGACGGCACTGGTGGGGCGGCTCATTGCCAAGTTGGGCGGGGTTGAATGATGGGATTAAAGGAAACACCTCCCGATGAACGACCGCGCGAACGCTTGCTACAGCATGGACCTCAGGTGTTGTCGGATGCAGAGTTATTGGCGGTCTTGCTACAAACCGGAACCCAAGGCCAGTCCGTGTTGGAGTTGAGCCGAGAACTTCTCCGTGATGGGTGGACGTATTTGAGTCGGCGGACTCCGGCCGAACTCATGCGTGTGCGCGGTCTTGGGGCGGCAAAGGCGGCCACGTTGGCGGCTGCCCTAGAAGTCGGGCATCGCGTCGAGCGCGCCCGCCTGAATTACATTCATGGCGCGCGTGACATTGTGCGACTGGTGTCGGATCTCAGAGACCGCGATCAGGAGGAATTTCGAGTCATTTTGCTAAACACTAAGGGAGCGGTCGTCGGGATGGACACGGTCTTTCGAGGTGGCTTGGATCGGGTGGAAGTGTTTCCACGGGAGATTTTTCGCCCTGCCGTGGCGCGGTCTGCGGCCTCCATTGTCGTGGTCCACAACCATCCGAGTGGTGATCCGACCCCCAGTCGGCAAGATCTGGCCTTAACCCGACGCCTGGAGGATTGCGGCGACCTCATGGGTATTCCTGTGGTCGACCATGTGATTGTCGGGCGTTCACGTCATGTCAGCGTACACCAAGGGGCCATGACCGAATTAACGTAGGGAGGAAACGATTTTGATAGGAATCTTCGGATCTTTCTCCAAAGATATGGGGATTGACCTTGGGACAGCCAACACGGTGGTGTTTGTGCGCGGCCGGGGCATTGTGCTTCAGGAACCGTCGGTCGTCGCCATTGATCAAATGACGGGCGAGATTATTGCCGTCGGCCAAGAGGCCAAACAAATGGTGGGGCGAACCCCTGGCAATATCCGCGCGGTGCGGCCGCTAAAAGACGGGGTGATTGCTGATTTCGATACCACGCAGGCTATGTTAAAGTACTTCATTCGCAAGGCGACCAGCAATATGCGTTTCATCCATCCCTTAGTGGTCGTGGGTGTGCCCTCGGGAGTTACGGGTGTGGAGGAACGGGCTGTGCGCGATGCGGCCATCCAGGCCGGAGCGCGGGAGGCTTTGGTGATTGAAGAACCGATGGCTGCCGCTATTGGTGCTGGGTTGCCGGTGAACGAGCCCACCGGAAATATGATTGTGGATATTGGCGGCGGTACGTGCGAGGTGGCGATAATTTCGTTGGACGGCATTGTTACCGCCCGGTCCATTCGCGTTGCTGGTGACGAAATGGACGAAGCGATTGTCAACCACATCAAACGCACCTACAACATGATGATTGGGGAACGCACGGCGGAAGAAGTAAAGATGACGATCGGGTCAGCCTATCCGCCGGATCATGAAGAAACCATGGATGTCCGCGGTCGCGATTTGGTGACCGGGCTGCCGAAAACGCTTAAGGTGAATTCCACGGAGATTCAGCGGGCGTTGTCCGATACTGTTAACAGCATTGTGGACGCCATTAAAGCCACCTTGGAGAAGTCTCCGCCGGAACTCGCCGCTGATATCATGGACCGCGGGATTGTGATGACTGGCGGCGGTTCGCTGCTCCGGAATTTCGATAAGCTGGTCAGCTCGGAAACGGGCATGCCGGTGCACATGGCGGAAGAACCATTGCTGACGGTGGTGCGGGGAACAGGGATGGTTTTGGATGACCCCCATCATTTGGAGGCATTGAGACGTCGTAACCACCGCTAGTCGGCATGGGATAGGATGGATATCAGTGAGCGCTGCGCGGCAGGCGAGCTCAAGTGGGAATAACTGGGGAGATTCGGAGGAGGATGCGGGGTGGGCGGCTTTCTTTATCGCTGGCGCAGACCGATCATTGTCGTCTTGCTGGTCATGGTCGTGTCGTTAAGCTTAAGCGTGACCGCGCGCATCCGCGGCAAGGCGGTGGCTCTCTCCAACATGATCAGCACTGTGGTCTCGCCGGCGTCGTCAACGCTCGAGTACCTGGGGCAGAAAGTCGGGGCTGGCGTTACGACGGTAAGCCAGATCTTCCACGTTGAGCAGCAAAATCGTCAGCTTAAGCAAGAGTTGTTGCTTTATAACAGCATGAAACTAGAGCTGACAGAGCTTATTCAAGAAAATAGCCAGCTCCGCGGCTTATTGGCCCTGAAGGCCGATGCTAGGCCCTGGAAATTGGTCGCGGCCAGCGTCATTTCGCGCAATCCGGACAGCTGGTTTCAGACCGTCGTGATTAACCGAGGGAGCGCCAGTGGGATCAGGCCGGGGATGGCGGTGATCGTTCCCCAGGGCGTTGTCGGCCGGGTGATCGCGACCACACCGGTGTCGGCCACGGTGATGCTAATTTTAGATCCGAATTCTGGGATCGGGGCGGAGGATGTGCGCTCGCAATCCGCGGGCATTGTGATGGGGACTGACCCGGTGAGTGAACAGCTGACGTTTCAACTGTTTTCGCATCATCCGAATGTCCTCCCTGGTGATGCCGTGGTGACCTCAACGTACAGCGAATACTATCCGGCCGGATTGCTGATTGGGCAGGTCACCCGTGTGACCCGCAGTGGGTATGGCCTGATCGAAACGGCAACGGTGACACCGTCAGTCAATTTTAACCAATTGGGCACCGTCATGGTGGTCTTGTCGCATCCTAGCGGCACCTCGATTCCGCCCATTTACGGGGGAGGGTTGCGGTAATGTGGCAGTTTCGCGTCATGAGCTGGCTGATTTTGGATTTGCTAGCCTTGCTGATTCAAACGGCGCTGTTGCCGCAAATTTTTCCCGTAGGCTATGTCCCCAGTCTCATCTTGCCACTGACCGTCATCATTGCCCTTTATGAGACCCCTCGCCGGGGGTTGTTGGTGGGCTGTATTGGGGGCTTGATGCAAGATCTCTGGGCTGGTCGGCTTTGGGGGCTTAACGCCGTGACGTTTGCACTGTTGGGCTATTTGGTGGCCCACCTGGAGTCGCGCATTGTCCGCGACAATGTGTTTGTACCCGGGTTGGTGGCGGGCATGGCGCAGTTAGTGGTGACGCCGTTTCAATGGATGGTTTTGCGGATGTTTGGTTTTCCCTTTTCGTGGAGTAGTTTTATGGCGCCGCTACCCGTGTGGCTTTTATTTAGCATGTTGGTCACGCCGGCCATTGGCGGCTTATTAGGGTTTAAACCGCGTCATGAAGTGGAGAACCCGTACGGTCGATCGCGGTTTACCACCTGGCATTCGTAACTTATGCACGTATGGAATGGGCTCCATGATGACACGGCCGTTTCAGGAGCAGAGCCTGGGCTGTGGACGGGTCGTTTGTCTATCAACATGTACGGTCTCTTCGCCGTCGTCCGGTTCTGAGCATATGCGCTCATGCATTAAACGCTCTGGCGGGGTTTCGCGGCTTGCCTAACCCTAGCACCATTGAACGCTTCGTGATGGGTCCTATCAAAAAATACCTCCACGTTGGTTGCCGTGAGGGGGTTGCGCGCACACCACGCGCGCTGGTAAGTGCCGAGACAAAGGTGCGGTGCCCACCGGGTGGTGCGCGGAATTGCCACGCGTTGCAGGCATGCGACCTGTTGTAGATGCCAAATATTTCGTCTATTATTAATCGAAAATGACACGTTTAGGTACCGTATAGAGTTATAGGGCCTTTTTCCATCCGAGATACAGTAAGCACCCAGTTCCTTTGCAGGTCGCTGACGACCCCGAATGTCGGGCATGTGTTGGTCGGTTGTGGCGAATCGATGAGAAGAGCCAGAGATCTCTGTCGTTAGGTTCATTGTGAAACTTGCCCGCGAAGGCGGCTACGACGACATCATCGGCGGGGGTGTCCCGGAAGTGTTGGGTTTCGCCTATTGCGTACACCTCGGGCTAAAGAGACTAATGAGCTGAGGAATCATTCCTGGGCATGAAAGCGGCGGGCATAGCCCTCATGATCCAGTAAAAGGATTGGCGAAACCTATATTAGCCACGAGGTGGTTCCCGCTGTGTCGGCCGCCATGATTATTGTGTTAACGTCACTTGCCATGCTGGATTTGGACCCGATCTTAGCGGGCATTGTTCTCGGTTTTGCTGCGCTTGGCGTTGCGGCATCGGGTCGGGGGGTCCATTTTTGCGAAAACTCGAGACCCTCTATCTTGACTTGCGGCAAACGGGCTCACACATTCTGAACGAAGTGTTTGGAAATCTCCGTACCGTAAGGCTCTTTGGCGGCGAGAACGGTGAAATCAACAAGTGGAATGACTGGCTAACCAAGGATCGACAGTTGTGGCTTCGGCAAATGATGCTGCGAAATTGGGTGGCTCAAGGCAGTAGCTCATTGTCACAAGCCCTCTCTATTAGCCTCATGCTTCTCGTGGGCCTGATCCAGATGCGGCATCACACGACATCGTTGGGAACAATCGTTGCCTATGTCACCTTCGAGCCGATCGTGTTTTCTGCTGTGACGGCAGTCGAACGGGCCCAATTAGGGACCGCCCGAATCTCCGTCGTCCTTAGGAAGGTCAACGGACTCATCGATATGGAGCGGGAACAATCCAACACGCATGGCACCTCCGAAATCCATCCGTTGGTCTTTGACTCGGTGACCTTTCGCTACCCTGGTCGAGACCATGGCTTGAAAGATGTCAATCTGCAGTTAGAAAAAGGACAAACTGCGGTGATTCTTGGTATGAGCGGGGCAGGGAAGAGCATGCTGGCCGACCTCATTACGGGCCTTTATCGCGCCCAGATTGGGCGTGTCTTTCTCGGCGGTCTGACCACTGACGAGTGGGATTTGCGTGCCCTCCGGCAACGGATTGGCATCGTTCCGCAGGAGACGGCTCTCTGGTCAGGAACACTGCGGTACAATTTACTCTATGGCCTAGAAAGTGCCGGCATTTCGGATAGGGAGATTGATGAGGCCTTGAGAGCCGCCGAAATGGCGGCGGTGTTCGACAAACTGCCCAAAGGCCTCGACACGGATATCGGCCCCCGCGGTGTGCAATTATCTGGTGGGGAGCGTCAACGCGTCGCCCTGGCGCGTGTCTTTCTCCGCAATCCCAGTATCCTGATTTTTGATGAACCCACCTCCGCGCTGGATCCGATACTTACGGACAGCATCATCCGTCAAATTAGAGCGCACAATCCCGACGCGATCAAGATCCTGATTACGCACCGACCGGATGTGCTGACGTCCTCCGATATCGTGGTGGTGGTTCACGAGGATGACAGTGTCCTGTCAGGGACTCCCGAGCAAATGGAGAGAACCTCGGGAATGTATTGAGATCTTCGCGAGGCGAGGCGACTGAAAGAAGCGGTCGCCGGTGAGTGCGGAGGGCTCATTCGAGGAACGACCGTCCAGCGCGAACATACTCGCGTGTGCTAACAGCGCCTGACTCGCTGTCGTGTAGTAGCGGGCCCGTCGGCGACTCTGGTGACAAACACGTTGAGAGGCTTTCCAGCATCGACGATTGATGGGGCAAGGAGCATGGCGATGGCGGAGACCAACCGCCCGACGGGCCGCCATCGGCAAGCTGAATTGGTTTCTCGTGGCCTCGTTGACTTTAGTCTGAGCGGCGGCTCTTGTAAGATAGGAGTTACCGTAATATTGTATTATTGGAATACTGAAATTAAAAAGGAGAGCTTATGAATTTAGCATTTTACATGGGCATGGCCGCCGTGTTTAGTCCGTGCGGCATTGCTCTCTTGCCTGCATCGTTGGCCTGGGTGGGTGGCGTAGTGGGCGGCACCGACACCGTATGGGCCCGCATCGGCCGTGGCGCCCAAGCTGGTGTGCTCATGGGGCTAGGATTTACCGTGGTGGTTGCGGTATTGGCGTTGGTGCTCCATGTTCTGGGAAGCACGCTATCGTCAGTGCTGCGCGTGGTGATGCTGGTTTTGGGAGGATTTTTGGTGGTGGGTGGTGGGGCGGTTATGGTCGGGATGTTCCACCTTCCCATCGATCGGTGGACGGGCCTGACCCGTGTGAAACCCTCTCGGTGGATTAGCGTGACTGTGATTGTGACAGGAATGGTGTACGGCGTGGCTGCTCTAAGCTGCACGCTGCCGTTGTTTTTGGCCGCGCTGGCGCCGGCGTTGCTGGGCGGGTGGCTGCGGGTCGGCCAAGTCGTGGGTTCTTTTGGTCTAGGCACCGTGTTCGTTATGGTGGCCATTGCGTGGGCGACCCTGTTTGCCCGCGACGCCGTAGTGCGTGGAGTGCAAGCCATTGGCCCATGGCTGAACCCGGTGTTGGGTGTCATTATCATCGGGGCCGGTGGCTATCTCCTGTATTACTGGATTTGGGGCCCGGGTCATTTCGTGGCATTGATTTAGCTCAAGCAAAATTCTAGAGATTCTACAAGGAGGATGTTATGCAAAAGAGACAACTCCTCGCAATGTTGGGAGCGGCGGTGGTCGTGGCAGGTGGTGCAGTCTACTGGAACATTGCGCACCATGGGGCACGAGAATCCATTGCCGCCGCGCAGGCGGCCTCGGTGAAAACGGATGCGGCGCATGTTCGTCGGGTGACGAAGCGCCATCACGTGCCCACGGGACCATCAGCTGCATCATTTACCGTGAAAACGCTGGAGGGCCAGCGGCTGACGGTACCGGATGGCCGGCCGACGGTGGTGTTCTTTATGTCGGCTGCGTGTGGCAGTTGCTTGGGCGGCGAACAGCAACTCGCGCAATTGGCGGCCACTGTGTCGACGCGAGTGCGGTGGCTTTCGCTGGACGTGGCGCCGGGCTACGATACGCCCCAGGCCGTCTTATCGGCTGCAGCAGTCACAGGAGCGCATTGGCCGCAGGGCTATGCCACGACCGCGATTCTCAAGGCGTACCATGTGACACAGCTTGATCAAGTGGCCGTGATTAGTGGCAACGGCCGGCTGATTTACGATGGTCCGTTGCCCTCGAACGCGCGGCTGAGTCTGTTGTTGGACAAGGCAGCGCGCACTTAAAGTTGTTATTGACAACAACATCAATATATTGCAGTATTGCAATATAAAGGAGAGATAGCTTATGGCAGAGCGAAGTCTGGAAGCGTATAGTTTGTGGGCCGATTTTTGGCAGGCGCTCAGCCACCCAATCAGGCTCCGTGTGTTGGCGGCGTTGAGAGAAGAGGGGCCACTGAACGTAGGACAGCTGGTTGACCGGCTCGGCATCGGGCAAGGCCATCTCTCCAATCATCTGGCCTGCCTGAAAACCTGCGGGCTGGTGACGACAGAGTCTCAAGGCCGTTACGTCTATTACCGCATTGGCGATGACCGGGTGCCGGCCTTACTGGATTTAGGCGAAGCTGTGTTTAGCGACCACTGGGCGGGGGTGGCCACCTGTGCGGTGGTCAGTCAGCCGCCGGTGCCGACCCGTGAATAACGCCTGGCGGGCGGCCTGGGTGGCATGGGACCAGACCCAGCCGCTGGTCGAAAAAATGGTCACGCGGGTGGGACTTGGTCTGCTATTAAGGACGGGCCAGGCGCCAACCATTGGCGCGCTGGCTGCAGAGCTTGTCCAGGCAGAAGAGAAGGACGTCGCCCGCATCCTAGAGACCATGGCCTCTCGAGGCCTGGCGACGCTGGACGGAGACCGGCTGACCGGCATCGGCGGCCTCTCGGTGGTGCCGGGGCCACATCATTTACAGTGGAACCAACGTCAGTTTTGGACCTGGTGTGCTCTCGATGCGGTTGGTATCCCCGCCGCACTCAATGGTCAGGTGCGGGTGGAGTCGAGCATTTTTCCCGATGGCGAGCCCGTGACGTTAGCGTTTCAGGACGGCAAATGGGTTAACAGCCAGGTGGGATTGGGCATTCAGATGGCACCGCCGGAAACTGGGCGTCCGCTCAACACGGGAACGTGACAGGAGATTGTCTTTGTCCGCTTAGGCGAGCGGCCCGGAAGCGATGCAGATAATTGGGTGGCGGTGTCGGAAATTCTCCCCTGGGCCCGGACTCTGTGGCTGCACTGGATGGGGGACGTCGAGACGAGAAAGGACTGAGGCGAGCGATGGCACGTATGGAAGATCAGCGGCCGAAGGCCGGGGGCACTTGTGGTGTGCGCGACCACGACGCTACGCGATCAGATCGATCGGGGTGGTTGATGGCGATTCCGCTCATAGGTGTCTTTTTCTGCTGCGGGGTACCGGCGATTGGTGCGTTGTTGGCCTCCGCTGGGATCTTGGCGGTTCTGGGCTCGTGGTGGGCGGGGGCGGGCCACTGGATTGTGATTGGAGTGGCCGTAGCGGCCGCCGCAGGATTCGCCGGTTGGATCTGGTGGCGTCGCCGACGCCTCGTCTCTTCGTAGAGGGTGATGACGGTGTGGCGACAAGGGATGCGTTCGTGGTCTCTGCTTCGGCTAAAGAGCGGCGGGGGAAGGGTGAGACGCTCTGGAAAAGGGCTTTAACAGTTTGATTGCAATATATCCAAAACTATCTTATACTATTTCATATGGATAGGTTTGTCGGCATTGGTGAAGCCGCCCAAGCCTTGGGGGTCTCTATTACTACCTTGCGGCGTTGGGAACGCGAAGGAAAACTCGTCCCGGAACGTACTTCCGGTGGCCACCGTCGCTATGATTTGGCGAAGCTGTATCCCGAACGATTCCGGGTTGCTGCCGACGTGACGCGAAAAACCGTGGCCTATGCGCGGGTATCCAGCCATGACCAGAAAGACGATCTGGAGCGGCAAAAACAAGTACTGGAACTGTATTGTGTTCGCCAAGGGTGGACCTTCGAGGTCGTCGCCGACCTCGGTTCGGGGATGAACGACCACAAAAAGGGCCTCAAACGCCTGCTCAATGACATCCTGGCCGACCGGGTCGGTCGGCTAGTCGTAACCCACAAGGACCGGCTCTTACGCTGTGGTGCGGAGCTCGTCTTTGCGATCTGCGAAGCCAAGCACGTGGAAGTGGTGATTCTCAATCACGGCGAGGATACGACCTTTGAAGAGGAGTGAGCGCAGGATGTTCTCGCAATCATGACGGTCTTTTCCGCTCGGTGATATGGCAGTCGTTCGCGGAAGAATCAAACACTGCTGGATGGCGTGAAACACGCCGTGGAGGAGGCATCGTCATGATTCTCGCCCATAAAATTGCGCTCGATCCCAACGATGGGCAGGAGACGTATTTCCGCAAGGCGGCGGGAACGGCACGCTTCGCGTACAACTGGGCCTTGCATCAATGGCAGCAGCAGTCTGATGCGTGGAAATCCGACCCGACGTTGCCGAAGCCCTCCGAGGCGACCTTGCGGCGGCAATTGAATGCCATCAAGCGCGAGCAGTTTCCGTGGATGCTGGAGGTCACCAAAAATGCGCCCCAGATGGCGATCATCCACTTGGGTCAAGCGTTTCAGAATTTCTTCGCCGGGACAGCCGCATATCCCACGTTCAAGAAGAAGGGCCGCCACGATAGC
>JAPNUR010000001.1 GCA_026627385.1 Bacillota bacterium
ATACCGTCCTCCGGGACGGTGGGCCGCCGTCAACCGGCCCCGAAGCCCTGCCCGGCTTGCCGGGCGAGGGCAAGCCCCCGGCTTTAGCCGTGGGGTAGTTGACGGCCTGGCGCAAAGTCTCATACGTCGCGTCTCGTTCCCTGACAGCCATTGTCATCCTCCTTCATTCCCCGTCAGAGGCCCCACCTCCCGGAAGCCATACCCCAGTTCGGGGACGGACCTCGACCCCAAGCCGGACTTCTGACGGCGAATCGGGACCATTGTAAAAAACCTGTCAGAACGCCGTCTACTTTTGGGCGGCGATTGAGGCACGATTGAGACAAAATTGAGACTAACGGGGGATCGGATCAGCACACCAGACGGTAGCCTTCCTGCCGGTCGGATGAGGCCGCCGTGTGACGAGGGTGGATCGCCCTGAGGCCGAATCGCTGCGGGTGACACGCTTGGCGTCACGAACAGCGCAGATCGTCCACCGCCCCCCTCATCCGATGTCCACCCATCAGCACGGATGACAGAGAGCGGGCGTCGGTCGTTCCTCCGGTTATGTTTTTCGGCCAGCACGGTCCGGAACATGCATGATCCGCCGTGTGGGCGCGACTAGCTGGGCTTGTCAAGATCGACCCAACAATCAGAAAACTCCTATCGGCATGCGGCCCGCTATCAACGGTACGAAACACACGTGGTATCAGCAGCTGCCCAATTTTTTTGGGACAAATATGGACATCCACTGTCCACGGCATTCCCCTTCCGTAGAGGGTAACCGGCATCGATCGCACGGCCGGGGCTTGTCCGCGGCGATGTGTCGGCACGCCTCCCATCGTTTGCGGTGGGTCCGATAGCTTTTCGCCAGGCCGATGGTACGATTGATGGGGCGCGGCGAAATGCCACAGGGGCTTCTGCCGCACCGGGTATCCGGGCCAGCGGATAGGCCGGGGCAGGGTACGTGTCTGTGACGACGGTCGCGAATTCCACACGGGTCAAGAGATCCGGGATGGTGGCCGTTTTGGGGGACAGGATCTCTCCGTCGGTGGGATCGCTCGCACCCCTTGTCCCAGAATGCGGGATGGGTCAGCAGAATCTCTCAGGTAGAAACGGACCACCTCCGTGAACAGGGTTTCGGTGGACGCCAACGCTTTTTGTTTGCCGGGGTTGGCGTCCAGGAGCGGCGGGCTCAGGGTTTTGACGGCGGTCGCCACAAACGTGGCTTCTCAACTGCCCACAAGTATCCGATTCATACCCCAATGATATAACGAAGAGTGAGCACAGATAAGGTTAAGGACTCTGTTAAGCCCCTGCGAACCGTCTTGGCTATCGCCTAAGAAGAGGAAGGCACGTATTGTGTACAAGGGTTGTTGCAATCTCCGGTTCCGGGCCACCCACCTCACTTGGCGCAAATTCGGGCACCCGTGTGGATAGGCACATGGTTGAGGCGGCCAATTCGAGCAACCCTCTTCACCATATTGCCTTGATTGGACATCAATGCCGGGTCTAACAGTGGTTACAAAACGAGACTTCAAATGAGACTTTCCCATAGTCACACGTCTGTTACTCTTAGGACCAGAAAGTCATTAGACAGGCTGACCCGGTAAAGGAGCTCAGAGCATATGTCATCTTCGGACGTGTCGGCACCGCACCTCCGTGACGCGCTGCCCGAGATTCCCTGGCGCGAGAGTGATGCGGCCCACTGGATTCGCATGCCGTGGACCAAATTGGAACAATATTACCAGCAGCTTTCGCTGGCTTCGCTAGTCGGTGCCGAGGCACGCGGTGCCTGGCCCATTTGGCAAGCATTGCGGCTTGATCCGCGAAGCCGTGAAGCCCACCGCTTTACCCAAGTCTTGATTGATGAAGCGCTTGACACCGGCCAGGGGCTGGACGAGCTCTTATTTCGCGTCCACGCGGTCGTCGACACCCTTCTGCGCGCGCTACCCTTAGTAAACCAGTCGGAATCTCCAGCCATGAGTCAGCAAAGTCGCCTGGTTATGCGGCGCGCCGCCTGCCTGACCACCGCCATTGCCCTTCTCTACCATGAGCACAGCGCATGGATGGACCCTGTGACGCGATGCGGAAACCGCTGGGCCATCAAACAACGCCTGGGGGAATTGATTCGCGAAGCACAGCCGTTCCGCCTCGACTTTATCGACGTTGACCATTTTAAGGACGTCAATGATCGCTGGGGACACTGGGTAGGAGATAGCGTGCTGTTGGGCTTGGTTCATGCGTGGCAAAACCGCCTGCCTCCCTGCAGCTGGCTCGGGCGGTGGGGCGGCGACGAATTTCTCTTGCTCACGAGCAGCGAGGGGCTAAACTACCCGATCTCTCTAATGCTGTGCCAGCCTGTCACGGTCCTAAGCGACGGCCACCGCCAGATCACCGTCCATGCATCCGTTGGTACCTCAGAGTATCCGCGAGACGGACAAACCGTCGCCGCTCTCATGCAACGGGCTGACGAGCGCCTTTACACGGCTAAGCGTCAGCGAGGAACTCCGTGGTCGCCAAGCTCTGGGGACAGCGCGAAGGAGGAGACGCCATGAAAGGATCATCCCCTTCCGCTCTACGCCTGACAGAGCACGAACGACGGGCATTAACGTTACTCATTGAAGGACATTCGCTAAAAGATTTAGAGGCCACCCTGCCCTCCCCCCCGCGTGCGCTGGAACGCACCGTGCATCGCGGCCTAACCAAATTGGAAGTATGGGTTCAGCAAACTTGGCCTGGCGACGCGCACGAATCGGCACTCGAGACAGGGCTTGGCGTATTAAAATCCCGGGAAGCTGAGCGCTTAATCAATCGGCGCATCGTTCAAAGTCGCCATGGGTGGGGCTGCGTCGCGCTTTTGGCGTTGCCCAACAAGGAAAACGAAGAGGACATTCAACACGGGGCCGAGGAAATCAGTCGGCAGCTCATGACCAAACTGCGCCAATCTGATGTCGTTACCAAATGGCATATCAGTGAATGGATCATTTTCCTCGCTGGCGTCAATGAAGCACAATTAAACGTGGTACTCAGCCGTCTGACAACCCTTGAGGCGCGTCCCTGGCCAATCTTACTAGAGGCTCAAGCGGTCACCCAACCGTCGGCCACTTTTACCGAGGTGGCGACGGAATGTCATCAAGCATTGATTAGTCGGTACGCCACCAACGGGCTATCGACCCTTTGGCGCTCGTCTCGCGCACATACCTCCTAAGAAACCCGACGAAGGGCATCGTCAGTGAAAACCTGGATGGGCGGTATTCCACCACGCCCCACCGGGCAATTCATTTTGGTCAGTATGATGTCAGGCGATGCCGTTGGCTTGCTATACTGAACACGACAGGGTGTTCACCGGTTGTTGGGAGGCGTGAGTCAACCATCAACCTACCACGGGACACCCGCTGGCAGGAGGTTCTGGGCACGGGCCAAAAAACTCAGCATATATTGCCCAAGGCCCCGATTATGACGTGCTCAGCGTCGGCGAACACGCGAGAAGCATTGACGGTCTGTCCCGCTTATGTGGCGGTCTGATCGGCCGAAGGTCGCCGGAGAATTTGCTGGACGGGCTACGACGTGTCTTGTCTTATTCGGCGTGTCTCGCAAATCAAGATTCGGGGAATAAAAAGTAGGACGTGAACCGGCCGACTTACCGTCATCTGAGCAAAGGCTCTCCAAGTCGAGGTGTCTTACACGTGGGTCATCTCCGCCAACGCGGTGACAAATGGCAGTCTATGCAAAAATCTTATTAATGTGCACAGAGAAGGGGGCCAATGCATGATGGGCCGTTGGATCAAGGATCGACAACGGCAAATCATTTGGACTCTTATCATCGCCATCGGGATAGGCTTGGCGACACGTTTGCCCCGTTCCGGTGCGGTGGCCGTCATCATTTACCTAACGTGGGACTTTATGTGGGTGTGGATCCCCAACCGGTATCGTTCATTCGCGGCGGCACTCGCGTTCGTCGGCCTCTCGCTGCTAGGTCTCGTGTGGTTCTCATTCCATCCGCCATTTCGCGGTCTCATTCCGCTCCTCTTGTTGCCCAATGCCGCCGTACTAGGAGCACGCGCGTCCCCCTACCGCTCATCGTGGTTAGCCTTGGCAGGGCTTGTCGCCGCGCTAGTGATCTTAGACCCGACCCGCCCATCCAATATTTTGGGAGCACTGATATCCCTGGTCGGGACTTACGTGGGAAGCTATGGGTTCGAGTTGCGGCGCCAGGCTCGCGAATTGGACCGACGGCGCCTAGCAGAGCTAGAAATAGCCTATCAGAAGCTTCACGAAGCTCACCGGGAACTCACCGCGCGGACACGCGAGGTCATCGCTGCCCGAGCACGTGAAGCCCGCTTGGAGATAGCAGCGGACATTCACGACCACGTGGGACATCGGCTGACTTCGTTAATCGTGGGTTTGGAATCGCTCAAATGGATGGTCGACGCACCGCCAGACACGCGTGCGCATCTCGAACGACTTTTAGAAACAGCTCGTGACGCCCTCAATAGTGTCAGGCGCGCTGTGCATGCCCGGGGGCAGTCGAGAACCCCGCTAACTTTAGCCGACTTTCGCGACCTTGTTCAGGAGACCGGGACCGTGGGCCAGCTGACCATTCAGTTCCACGGATCTGAGTGGTTAAACAGCTGCCCTTTGACGGTGCGCCAAACCCTCTTTCATGTGCTCCAAGAATCGCTCACCAACATTTTGCGCCATGCGGAGGCTCAATGCGTGGTGGTGGATCTCGCTGCCAATGAGGGCGCTATTTGTCTTCGGGTTATGGACGACGGCATGCTAGAGCGTCTGCCAACACCGGGTTTTGGGCTTCGCGAGCTTCAACATCGCTGCCACGCTCTCGGGGGCACGCTCTCTTTGAACATTCGACCGCCGCATGGTCTTGTCGTCGAGGCTGCTCTGCCGTTAACCGACCTTCAGGAGGAACGGGCATGATCCGCATATACATCGTCGATGACCAGGCGATTGTCCGCGACGGGTTGCAGTACATTCTTAACCACCAACCCGATATGCAAACGGTGGGCGTGGCCGGTTCTGTACACGAGGCATTACAACACGGCCCTAGCGTCCGAATGGATGTGGCGCTGATTGATATTCGCCTACCCGATGGCTCCGGACTAGATATTGTCCGTGCATCTCACCAATGGAGCCCCGCGCCCAAGGCCCTCTTACTCACGACGTTCGATGTGGAAGACTACGTGCTGGAAGCACTTCGGGTGGGTGCACGAGGCTATGTCCTAAAGGATCTGCCAACAGAAGAGCTACTCGCCACCATCCGCGCCGTCAACCGCGGCGAAGCACTCTACCGCACCACCGCCGCCGGCTGGGCGCTGGCCCACGTGTTCACGCCGCCGGCGACTGCAGGTGACGAATCTGCGCTGCTACAACCGTTGACTGACCGTGAAGCCGAGGTGCTCCGCCGAATGGCAAACGGCGAGCGCAACAGTGACATCGCAGCCGCGCTGTTTGTCTCGGAAGGCACCGTCAAAACTCATGTGCACAACATTCTTCAAAAGTTAGGGGTTCAAGATCGCACCGAGGCGGTCGTCTGGGCGTTTCGCCATGGGTTCGTGCGCTAACGCCCTACCGCTGTCCGGCCGATGGCGCGCACGCCGAACCAGCCGGGGCGACCAAGAAATTCCCAGGCTTTTTCATCATACACGGCTTTATGGCAGCGCTATGCGAAGAAAGGGCGCGAACAATTACCGCAACAATTTTGCAGGACCTCTCTCCTGGTTGAGGTTAATCTCGAAAAAGGGTGAAACCAATGCCCACAAAGACCACGAGATACCCGATCAATGCCATCACCAGGTGCCATTCGTGGGACCCCCAGCGGAACGGGGATTCTGTCGTGAGAGTCAACAACCGGAGAGAGACGTCGGCAGGACTCCAGCGGGCCATTGTCCTGAGTGCCTGTGGCCAACGGGATAACTTGACAAAGATGCCTTGAACGAACAACAACGCTAATAAGAGAAACCTCGCGAACGCTGTGAGGGTGCGAAAATCCGGCATAAGGCCCGCTAACATAATGCCGATCCCGAAACTCATAGTTCCGGCCATGGCGATGACCGCAGCCAACACCGGGAGGTTCATATCCGAGAGCGGAACCTGAAATCCCACCACCGCCATCAATATGACTAAAGCGCTTTGCATGAAGAGCGTCAGATACTGGCCGAGCATCTCGCTAACCAATACCCAGCCCAATGGCGTGGGCGTACACCGCATACGCCTTAAGAAGCCCTGATGGCGCTCATAGCCTAGTTGCAATGCCAGGCCAAAAATCCCTAGGGTGTAAAGACCTGTGTTCAGCGCCACCATGGCTGCCAAGGCGACGTCACGGGGCAGCGGGTGGCGGCCCGCATCCAACCGCCCTACACTGAGCAACAGCAGCGGTAAGGCGAGCGTCCACATTAGAGATCGCCCATTTCTGAGATACATGACCGTATGGGCCCAGATTAACCGCCGCATCGCTACGCTTCGCGGGTGCCGTCGGTGAGAGCCCGGCGGTTCGACACTCGTGATCTGAGTCATAACATCTCTTATCTCCTCTCTCGATGTTTTGCGAGGGCGGGTATGCCAGGCAGTTTACCGTTCTGACGCTTGATGTTCCTTGACCAACGCCATAAAGATATCTTCCAACGTGATCACGCCGGGCGTCGCCGGTTGAACGGCCGGGTTCCCCTGATGTCGTTGGATCAATTCCGGCACCGTGCCGATATCGACGATGACCCCGTTGACAAGAAAGGCCACGCGATGAGCGAGAGCAGTCGCTTCCTCCATGGAGTGCGTGGTCAACAGCACGGCCGCGCCCTCTGCCTGGGCTTCTCGAATGTGAGACCAGAGGTGGCGGCGACTTTCGGGATCAAGACCCGTTGTCGGCTCGTCAAGCACAATGACTGCAGGATCGTTAATGAGGCTAATAGCCAGGGCCACCCGTTGTTGGAGGCCGCCCGACAATGTACCGGGGCGGTCTTTGGCCACCGAATCCAGTTGCCACCGTTGTAACCAACGAGCCACATCGCGCCATTGCCAGTTGAGGCCATAGAGTCCGGCGAACAAACGCACGATTTCCTGCACCGTCAGGAGCTCGGGAAAAGCATTGTGTTGGAGCATGACACCCAACGCTTGTTTGGCTTCCGTCGAACGCCACGGATGTCCTGCAATCGTGATGGCACCAGATTGCACCGCGATTAACCCTTCAATCGCCGAGACCAACGTGGTCTTGCCGGCCCCATTGGGCCCCAATAGTCCCAGCACTTCACCGGGTTCCACCGCCAAAGTCACCCGACGGACCACGAGTTTGTCTCTATAGCCTACTGATACCTGATCGATGGCTAGTGCCGCCATTGTCAACCTCCTCTAAACCGAATGCTGGCGTCCCCGTGAATAAGCCACGGCCAGCATCACACGGCGGCTTACGGTGCTGGCCGCAGCCATCACCAGCCCATTTGACGTCAATGCGCTAGCCAGCTGGCCGGTCGCATGAGCGGCCGCCAGGCGAAATCCAACTTTGACGATGAGAAGCGCCGCCCAAACCAACGTGCCCCAGGGCGTCCCTTGCACGTAGAGTTGCCGTCCGTCGTGTTCGAGCGTCGTCAGCTGCACGCGTATCCAGGCAATTAGCCAGCCAGCCAACACACTAAGGCCCCAAAAGCTCCACCCCATGATGGACAAGGTGGCGATTTCCGGACGCACGGCCTGCACGGTCAGTAAAACGACAATGACTGGCATGACCCAGGCGGAGCCTGGCCGAAACGGCCGCCGCCGCTGTTGGCGAATCATCACCCAACCCACCAACGAGACGGCAATAATCAAAGCTAGCGCTTGTGTGGAAGTATTCACAGCGTGTCGCCCCCTTGCGGCACTCATCACCGGGACCACCCACCCCGGGCTCGCTGTCTCGCGGTGGTTCCCCGCCGCGGCGTCCATGGCAACCGAGATGGAATCTCCGCGATGGTCCGCTTGGTTCTACCGTAATCGCTGCAATGCGCGCTGACATCTACCGCGCGATGGAACTCCGCTCATCCTTTGTCTACCGGGCGATAGACCAGAATTTAACCGCTGACCATGTGCGTTGATGCGTACACAGTTGATGCGTACACAAAAGATGGAACTCGGCACTGCCTCCTGACCCGTAAGCGGTGTGTCCTCCTCAAATGGCTAAACATACAATCTGTATGTGTGAATATAAATCACGACACTCTTTCTCACTCCGCGCGAGATGCCTCGCGATACTTTTTGTCAGCAATGTCCGTCTTGATTTCACAAGGTCTGGGTCTTTCGAAACTTTTTGTCTCAATCTTTTTCTGAACTTCCCCCTTTTGCGGGATTAATGTATTAATATAAAGTGAACATCGCCTCTCGATAGGGAGTCGACAATGGTCGTTCTCCCGTTATTGTGAGCTTGCACTTCTCGCCGACACAGTGGATGGATTCCACAGGCTTGTATGGTGACGATAGCGTGTAACCCTAAGGTCGACATCGTCGCAACTTAGGGTCGATGAATAGAATCGAGTTCCCTTGTCGAAACATGGAGCGGAAAGGTTGTGCGAATGTCATGAGCATTGTCGGATTACCCCCTCAGCAGGGACTATATGACCCTCACATGGAGCATGACGCCTGCGGCATCGGGCTAGTCGCCCATGTTCGCGGTCAACGTTCGCACACGATTGTGCAGCAGGCGCTCCAAGTACTAGAGAACATGGACCACCGGGGCGCGCAAGGCAGTGAAACGAATCAAGGGGACGGCGCAGGAATCCTCATACAAATTCCTCATGCGCTGCTGGCCGATGAGTGCGCCCGTCTAGGCATCGCCCTCCCCGGGCCTGAGAAATACGGCGTCGGCATGGTCTTTTTGCCGACCGACAGCACAGCCCGGGCCGAATGTGAACGACGGCTCGAAGCCATTGTGCGCGAAGAAGGGGCAGAGGTGCTAGGATGGCGAGACGTGCCTACGCGCGATGCGGATCTGGGAGCTGCCGCGCGCGCTACGGAACCCGTCATCCGCCAGCTTTTTGTGGGGCGAGGATACCTTACGGGTGACACGGATGCCTTCCAGCGGAAGTTATACGTCATTCGTCAACGCGCCGAGCATGAATTGCGCCATCACCGCCAGGATGGTTCGCCTTCGTTTTACTGCGCCAGTTTTTCCTGCCGTACCATCGTCTACAAGGGGATGTTTACCTCTTTCCAAGTGCGCACGTATTACGCTGACTTGAGCGACCCGCGACTCACCTCGGCCTTCGCCATCGTGCACTCGCGGTTTAGCACCAACACCTTCCCCAGTTGGGAAAGAGCCCATCCGTATCGGATGGTGGTGCACAACGGAGAAATCAACACCTTGCGCGGTAATATTAATTGGATGAAGGCGCGCGAGCCGCTGCTGGAATCGGAACTCTTTGGTGATGACCTAGCCAAGGTGCGCCCCATCATCGATGAAGACGGGAGCGACACCGCAATTTTCGATAACACGTTAGAATTTCTCGTGTTGGCAGGACGTCCGCTGGCTCACGCCGCCATGATGATGATTCCCGAGCCTTGGCCCAATCATGAAAGCATGAGCCCGGCTAAAAAGGCCTTTTACCAATACCATAGCTGTTTGATGGAACCGTGGGACGGGCCCGCTGCCATGATTATGACCGACGGCAAGCAGATTGTGGCCGTTCTCGACCGCAATGGGCTTCGCCCTGCGCGCTACTACTTGACGAACGACGATTTATTGGTGTTGGCCTCGGAGGCGGGTGTGCTCGATATTCCTCCCGAAGCGATCGTGCTGAAAGACCGCCTGCGACCGGGACGCATGCTCGTCGTAGACCTAGATGAGGAACGGATCGTGGACGACGAGGAGATCAAAGAGCAGTATGCGAACGCCCGCCCATATCAGCGATGGCTGGAAGAACATCTCATCCACCTCGACGACGTGGCTGAGCCTCCGTCGTTCCCGCTTCCCGACCATGACACCATTTTGCGTCGGCAACTGGAGTTTGGGTACACCTATGAAGAACTCGAAAAATTGATTAAGCCGATGGCGTTGGAAGGGGTCGAACGCGTGGGCTCTATGGGAGCGGACACGCCGCTCGCCGCTCTCTCCGAACGGCCCCAGCTGCTCTATGCGTACTTTAAGCAACTCTTTGCCCAGGTGACCAACCCCCCGATCGATGCCATCCGCGAAGAGATTGTCATGGGGCTCCCGACGACCATTGGCTCGGAAGGAAACTTGCTCCACCCTGGGCCGGAAGCCTGTCACCAAATCATTTTGGACACGCCCATCTTGACCAATCGCGAATTTTACAAGCTGGTCCATATCGACGAACCAGGATATGAATCGCGCACCTTATCCATTCTCTATCCGGTGGCCGAAGGGGGCAACGGTTTAGAGCGTCACCTAGAACAGCTTTTCCAAGAAGCTGATGATGCGATTCAAGCCGGGGTCAATATTTTAGTGTTATCTGATCGCGGCCATGACGACACGCATGCGCCGATTCCGGCCTTGTTAGCGGTTTCCGCGTTACACCATCACCTGATCGACAAAGGCACCCGCACTCGCGCGGCGATTGTCATCGAATCAGGAGAACCGCGCGAAGTCCATCACTTTGCCCTCCTCATCGGATACGGTGCCAGTGCCATTAACCCCTACCTGGTCTTTGAATCAATTGACGAACAGATTCAAAAAGGGTTGTGGACTGGCATCGATAGTCGCCAGGCCACCAAAAATTACGTGAAGGCGGTAACCAAGGGAGTTGTCAAGGTTCTATCCAAGATGGGCATTTCCACGATTCAAAGCTATCATGGCGCCCAAATTTTTGAAGCCATTGGCCTTTCACAGGAGGTTGTCAATCGCTACTTTGCTCCCACCCCGTCGCGCATTGGCGGCGTGGGCCTGACGGAAATCGCCGAAGAGGTGCGTTTGCGCCATCAAAAGGCCTATCCCCAGCGCAACGCATTCGGGTTAATTCTCGATTCCGGCGGGCAAATTCAGTGGCGAGCAGATGGCGAGGATCATTTGTATGATCCGGAGTCCGTCTATTTGCTGCAACAGGCTGCCCGACGCAACGACTTTGGACTGTTCCGCCAATTTGCCGAACGCATTGAGGCCCAGGCACGGGCACGCTTTCACCTCCGTCACCTGATGGACTTTCAGTGGGCCGACACCCCCATCCCTCTCGACGAGGTAGAGCCAGCGGAAGCCATTGTGCGACGCTTTAAGACCGGTGCGATGTCCTACGGCTCCATCAGCCAAGAGGCGCATGAAGCGTTAGCCATTGCCATGAACCGCATTGGCGGTAAGAGCAATACGGGTGAAGGCGGGGAGCATCCGGACCGCTTCATCCCGGACGCCAACGGAGACTGGCGGCGCAGCGCCATCAAGCAAGTGGCATCAGGTCGGTTTGGCGTCACCAGCCACTACCTGGTGAATGCCGACGAAATCCAAATCAAAATTGCCCAAGGCGCAAAGCCGGGCGAAGGCGGGCAACTGCCGGGACAGAAGGTCTACCCGTGGATTGCCGAAGTGCGCCACTCCACCCCGGGGGTAGGGCTCATTTCGCCGCCACCACACCATGACATCTACTCGATCGAGGATCTCGCGCAACTTATTTATGACCTGAAAAACGCTAATCCCAAGGCTCGTATCTCGGTGAAGCTGGTCTCCGAAGTGGGCGTGGGCACCATTGCGGCAGGCGTTGCCAAAGGCAAAGCGGACGTGGTGCTAATTTCGGGCTACGACGGAGGCACCGGAGCGGCGCCCGAGACCAGTATCCAACACGCAGGGCTGCCCTGGGAGCTAGGATTAGCGGAAACGCACCAAACGCTGATTCTCAATGGCTTACGTGACCGCATTCGCGTCGAAGCCGACGGTAAATTGCTCACCGGCCGTGATGTTGCCATTGCTGCGCTGCTGGGAGCCGAGGAATTCGGGTTCGCCACCGCTCCGCTCATCACCCTAGGGTGCGTCATGATGCGCGTGTGTCAGCTGGATTCTTGCCCCACGGGCATCGCCACACAAAATCCGGAGCTGCGCCAACGCTTTCAGGGTGATCCGCAATACGTTGTGAATTTCATGATGCTGGTCGCGGAAGACTTGCGACGCTACATGGCTAAACTCGGTTTTCGCACGGTCGACGAAATGGTGGGGCGTACAGATCGCCTTCAGCCCATCGCCCTGGATCATCATTGGAAAGCCCGTCATGTTGACCTCACGCCCATGCTCTACGTGCCGGTGCAGCCGCTCCCCCGGCCGGAGGATCGCGTGCGCCAAGACCACCAAATTGCCGAATCCCTCACTGCTCAAGCGCTGATCGCCGCCGCTCAACCGGCCTTAGAAGGGGAAGGCCCGGTGCGTGCGCACTTTCCGATTCACAATACCGATCGCGCCGTCGGCACGTTATTAGGGAGCCTTATTAGCGCGCGCTATGGGGCGAAGGGGTTGCCCGAGGATTCCATTATCTTTGACTTTGAAGGGTCTGCTGGTCAAAGCTTTGGAGCCTTTGTGCCGTCCGGGGTGACGTTGACCCTCGTTGGGGATGCCAACGATTACGTGGGGAAAGGGTTGTCTGGGGGCAAGTTGGTGGTTTACCCGCATCCCCGCGCCCGATTTCGCGCCGAAAATAACATTATCGTCGGCAATGTCGCGCTGTACGGAGCTACCTCGGGTGAAGCCTACTTTTCAGGGATGGCGGGCGAACGCTTTGCTGTGCGCAATAGCGGCGCTGTAGCGGTGGTTGAAGGGGTCGGTGACCACGGGCTGGAGTACATGACGGGCGGACGGGTCGTGGTGCTCGGCCGCACGGGGCGCAACTTTGCAGCCGGCATGTCCGGCGGTATCGGGTACGTGCTGGACTTAGACGGCCGTTTCCCGGAGCGCTTAAACCGGGAAATGGTGCTGCTCGAGCGTTTGTCGGATCCCGAAGACATTGACACCCTGCGCCAGCTCGTTGAGCGGCACGTCGCTTATACGGGCAGCCGTCGCGGCCGCGAAGTGCTCGATCATTGGAACGACATGCTGCACCGCTTCTGGGTCATTATCCCCAAGGACTACCAGCGGATGCGACAAGCTATGGCCCGCGCGTTGGCTGCGGGGTTAAATCCCAGCGATGCCGTGATGCAAGCATTTACGGAAAACCAGCGAGATCTCGCCCGCGTTGGCGGCAATTAACCACCCTGGTGAAAGAAAGGACGGGCACAAGTGGGTAAAATCACCGGATTTTTAGAGTATGCGCGGCAATTGGCTCCAGAGCGCGAAGTGCCCATCCGCGTGGGTGACTTCGATGAATTTTACCGTCCGTTGCCGCCCGAAATCCTGAGTCAACAAGGCGCGCGCTGCATGGACTGTGGCGTTCCGTATTGCCATAGCGGCATCTTTTTAAACAACATGACCTCAGGATGCCCCACACACAATTTGATTCCCGAATGGAACGACCTGGTCTACCGCGGTGCCTGGGAAGAAGCCTTAGGGCGGCTGCTGAAAACGGCCAGCTTTCCGGAATTTACTGGTCGCGTGTGTCCGGCGCCCTGTGAAGGATCGTGTACGGTGGGGTTACATGGTGAACCTGTCACGATTAAGCAAATTGAACGGGAAATCATTGAGCGGGGATTCCGGGAAGGCTGGGTGAAACCCCGACCACCGCGCCACCGTACCGGTAAAAAGGTCGCGGTCATAGGCTCTGGACCTTCTGGCCTCGCTGCTGCAGCCCAGCTTAATACAGCCGGTCACACGGTGACGGTCTTTGAACGCGCTGACCGTCCCGGCGGCTTATTAACCTATGGCATTCCCAACATGAAGCTCGACAAAGCCATTGTCATGCGGCGCATCGCCCTGATGGAAGCCGAAGGCATTCGTTTTCGTTGCAACACCGAGGTGGGGGTCAACTACCCCGTCGATGAGTTGCGCCAGCATTTTGATGCCATTGTGCTGTGCCTCGGGGCAACGCGACCGCGGGACCTCAACATTCCCGGCCGTGACCTTCACGGCATTTACTTCGCCATGGACTTCCTTAGAGAAAACACGCGCCATCTGTTAAGCGGCGATGTCATGCGCACCCCCATTTCCGCAGCTGGTAAGGACGTCGTCGTCATCGGCGGCGGTGATACCGGTACGGATTGCGTCGGCACGGCGTTGCGCCACGGTTGCCGCAGTCTGGTGCAGTTAGAAATCCTCGACCCGGCCCCACCATCCCGGGGCCTCGATAACCCCTGGCCCGAATATCCCCGCGTCATGAAGGTGGATTACGGACAAGAGGAAGCCCACGCGCTCTTCGGTCACGACCCCCGCGATTACACGGTGACAGCAACTGCGTTTGTGGGCAATGACCGAGGCGAAGTCATCGCGGTCGACACCGTCAAAGTATCATGGCAGACGGGGGCGGACGGACGACGCCAACCTGTACCGGTTCCGGGGACGGAACAGCGGGTCCCGGCCCAGCTCGTCCTCTTAGCAATGGGCTACCTGGGGCCTGAAGATCAACTGCTCGAGCAACTCCGCGTGGCCCGCGATGCCCGCACCAATATCGCGGCTCCTTATGGCTCCTTCGCCACGAACATTCCTGGGGTATTTGCCGCGGGTGATGCTCGGCGCGGCCAAAGCCTGGTCGTGTGGGCTATTCACGAGGGGCGTGCAGCAGCGCGCGCCTGCGACCAATACCTGATGGGTTACACGGATCTGGCCCTTTAAGGCCTAATGATACGCGCCGCCCTAACCTCGGGCGTTGGGGCGACGCTACGGTTGCTCCCCGACATTCCTGGCTTCTTTATTGCCTGCCGCGCATACGCTGGCGATCGAGGCCGACACCGGCACTACCTGGCCCATGGTGCATCCCGGATGAGGCCCGACGCCAGCGCTTGCAAAACCTGAGGGATGGTCCCACCGTCTTTCTCAAGCTGCACGTGCGGCCTGCCATATCCCCTCAAAATGTAGCACAGGCCGGGATTTCGCGAGCACCAAGCGGTTTTCGCCCCGGAAATCCTGAGATACTTTCCGCGGAACCCGAGATTTCTGGCGCAGCGCCCAAGGCCCGAAAACGCCAACAGGTCGACGTCGGGCCGGTTCTTGAAGGGCGGATTCTGCCCCACGTCTCGATCAGCGCAGCGAAACACAGGCCCAGGGCTTCACGCCCTGTCATCGCTGCCCTAGCCTCCTCCCTGCTCACACCTTTAGTCCTCGCCGGCCGCCTCCTCTTGCTGCACATACTGATACGCGTAACGTCCCTTGACACACAGCATGCCGTGTGTCACGGGATGATCCGGAGGCGACGTGACTTTGACAATGCGGTTATCCAGCACGTGCAGGGTTAACCCGCACCCCACCCCGCAATAGCCGCAGACCGTGTCGGTGGTGGTAATGGCCGCATCGTCCCACTGCCCATTCTGACGCAAGGTCCATTCGGTGCGATCGATCAGCGCACCCGTCGGACACACCGCCACGCAGTTGCCACAAAACACGCAATCCGACTCAGGCATCGCCCGATCCCATCCGGCATCAATGTGCGCGTGAAATCCGCGGCCCGCCACGCTAATCGCAAAGGTGTTCTGTGCTTGGTCGCCGCACGCCTCGACACACCGATAGCACAAAATGCATTTGGCATAATCGCGTACGTATAACCCATTGTCGTCGCGCACCGGCTGATGCCAAGTAGCGCCGCCCCAGTTTTCCGGATGAGCCCCGGTGTCCCGGCACAAGGCTTCAAGCGAAGGCGCTAAACTCGCGTCGCTGGCCGATGCCAGCAGCTCGGCCACAACACGCCGCGCCCGCTGAACGCGCTCGGAGGTGGTGCGCACCACCATGCCCGGCTCTACCTCGCGGGAACACGCTGCGACCAGCGTTCGACTGCCTTCGACTTCCACCACGCAGGCCCGACACGCGTTGGCGGGCGCCAGGTGTTCGTGCCAGCAAAGCGTCGGCACCGGGTGTCCCGCCATGGTCGCGGCGGCCCGGATGGTGGTACCATACGGCACCGTCACTGTCATCCCATCAATTGTCATGGTCACGTCATTGCCCATCAACTCACCTCCCACATCATCACCGCCACAAGGCCGGTCGATCGAGGTACGACAACAAAGCTTGCGGCGCCGTTTGACCCAATCCGCAGATAGAGGCATCGCGCATGGCTTCACCCAGCTCGCGCAGTTGCTGATAATCGGGCTGGCGGTCCCCGGTCAGTTGTTCCACAAGGCGCTGGGTGCCAATCCGACAGGGCACACATTGGCCGCACGATTCATGAGCAAAAAACCGTGCCACCTGACCTAGAATGCGCCAGATATTGACCGTGTCATCGAAGACCATCATAGCGCCCGACCCTAGGCTCGCCCCGTATGCCCGCAGCGATTCGTTGTCCAATCGCGCCTCCCGACATTCATCCGCCGTCAGCCAGGTCCCTGCAGCGCCACCGATTAACACGGCCTGTAACCGTCCCGACCCTCCAATACCGCCACCATAGTCCGGATCCATGAGTACGGGCCACAACGGAAAGCCCATAGGCACCTCATAAACGCCAGGGCGGCGAACGTGCCCGCTGACCGCGATGAGCTTGGTGCCGGGTGCAGACGGGGTGCCCACCGCCCGGTACCATTCCGGGTCATGAGCCAGCACCAGGGCAACGTTGGCCAATGTTTCCACATTTTGAATCACCGTTGGGTGGTCCCACAGCCCCCGCTGCGTCGGAAACGGGGGCTTCACCCGGGGCTCAGGACGTTTCCCTTCAATGGAATTGATGAGTGCCGTCTCTTCCCCGGCAATGTACGCCCCCCCGCCGCGATAGAGATGAAAGGTCAATCGGTCGGCGAGCGGGCCTGCCCAACGCGTCCACCCGAAGGCGTCCTTCAGCAGCGCTTCGATCTCCGGGTACTCGCCCCGCACATAGAGAAAGGCGTCTCGTGCTCCCACCGCGTACGCGGCAATCGCGAGCCCAGTCAAGGGGCCCCAGGGATCCCCACTTAACAGCACTCGGTCTTTGAACGTCCCCAGTTCGCTCTCGTCTGCATTCATCACGACGTATTTGATGGGATCGGTGGTCCGCGCCACGCTCGCCCATTTTTTCCCCGTCGGAAATGCGGCGCCGCCGCGGCCCGTGATATGTGCCGCCGTCACCCACTCAATCACGCCGTCAGGGCCTAGGGCCGCGGCCTGAGCCAACGCCCGATCATAACCCCGCGCCCGCCACCGCTCCTCGCTCAGCAGGGGCAACACACTCTCGTTGTCAGGAAGAAGCCGCCTTACCATAGCTGTGACTCCTGGCTTAACCGTCGAATACCCTCGGGGGAAGCCGGCGCCACCACGCTTCGCCCGACGAGTGCGGCTGGCGGGGTGTCGCACCGGCCGAGGCAGGGACTCTCGTGAACCAATCCTCCGGCGACCGCCCGAACCTGTGCATATAGCGCATCGGCACCATAGAGGTGGCAAATCACATCGGTGCAAATGCGAATGGGTGACTCCGACGGCACGTCGTGGGAAAACAAGGCATAAAACGAGGCGACGCCGTACACTTCAGCTGCCGGCACGCCTAGCAGCTCACTTAGTGCCACTAACGATTCGCGCTTCAAGGTTCCCTCGTGTTCAACCAAGCGCCAAAGCGCTGGCAGCAGCGACGCCCGCGTCCGCGGCAAGTCTTCAATCAACGATTCCACCGGATTGTGAGTCCCATTAGCCATTTACCTCATCCTCTCTCATTCACTCGTTCAATGCGAACCGCCGCGGCCTTGAATTCTGCGGTGCCAGACCGAGGATCGGTGGCGTCAATGGACAGCACGTTGGTCGGGGTCTCATCCGGAAAGTGAAAGCTCAGAAAGACCGTGCCTGGCGGCACCGATGTGGTCACACGCACCGGCACCACCACTTGGCCCCGCCGTGAGCTCACGCGCACCATATCTCCTTCGCCAACCGCCAAGGTTATCGCGTCGTCAGGGTGCAGTTCTAGCCACTCGCGCTCCGGATCAGGATGGCCGTAAGCCCGCGACTGCACGCCGGTATTGAAGTATGCCAACCGACGGCCGGTCGTTAATCGAAACGGATAACGGCTATCTACCGGTTCGGCCGGGGGCACCCACTCAACCGGCTGGAAAGACACCCGGGGGGTCACAACCTCGTCCCAGAGCCGCGTGTGCAGGACAGGCGTGCCTGGATGCCCTTCGCTAGGACACGGCCACTGTATTCCGCGCGACGCCTCGAGCGCTTCATAGGTAATGCCGCGATAGGTGGGGACGAGCGCTCGCATTTCATCAAATACCTCGGCAGCGCTCACGGTCGGCCAATCATAACCCAACGCGCGGGCCAAAGCCGATAAGATCCATAAGTCGTCGCGGGACTCCCCGGGCCCCCGCCGCGCCGCGCGCACCAGCTGCACTCGCCGCTCGCTATTGGTGTACGTTCCGGTGCTTTCCGCAAATGAGACTCGCGCCGGGAAAACGACATCAGCTCGCGCTGCTGTCTTGGTCATCACCACGTCTTGAACAATAAGAGCATCCAGACGGTTAAACGCTTCAACAATGTGCCCGCTATTCGCTTCCGACACGAGCGGATTTTCGCCAATCACATAGAGCCCCCGAATGGTCCCTTCTCGCATCGCTTCGAACATCTGACTTTGATTGAGTCCTGGGCGCGCGCTCAACGTCACTCCCCAGGCGGTCTCAAATCGTCGGCGGGCGCTTTCGTCACCGACCGGCTGAAATCCCGGCAAGCGGTCTGGCAGCGCGCCCATGTCACCGCCTCCTTGGACGTTGTTTTGCCCGCGCAGAGGATTGAGTCCGGTACCGGGGCGTCCCACGTGTCCCGTTAATAGCGCCAGGTTAATCAACGCAAACACGTGATCCACGGCGTTGTGATGCTCGGTAATCCCGAGCGTCCAGGCAATCATAGCGCGGTCGGCACGAGCATAGGTTCGCGCCACGTGCTCAATTTGTGTGACTGGCACCCCCGACACTGCGGCCGCGCGCTCAGGCGTCCACCCCGCCACACTGTCCTTGAACGCCTCATAGCCGTCGGTCGCCCGGTCGATAAAGGCCTGGTGAATCAGCCCATCGCGAATAATGACATGAGCCATGGCGTTCAAGAGCGCAATGTCACTGCCGACGGCCAGTTGGATGTGTTCGTGGGCTTTGGCCGCCGTCATAGTGCGCCGGGGGTCGATCACGAGAAGTTGGGCTCCCCTTCTCACCCCTTTCATGATGTGTTGGAAGAGAATCGGATGCGTTTCCGCGGCGTTAGATCCCACTAAGAGGATCACGTCGGTATCGTGAAAATCCGCATAAGAACTCGTGCTCGCCCCAGTGCCAAATACTGTCGCGAGACCCGCGACGGATGGAGCATGTCAGGTACGGTTGCACGAGTCGACGTTGTGCGTCCCTAGGACGACCCGCGCAAACTTTTGCGCCAGGTAATTCACCTCGTTGGTGGATTTGGAACAACTAAAGACGGCCAACGCATCGGCACCTGACTCGCTGCGAATCCGCGCCAGCACGTTTGCCGCCCGTCGTAAGGCTTCATCCCAGCTCGCGGGGCGCAGTATGCCCTCCTGGTCGCGAATATAAGGCACGGTGAGGCGCTGAGGCGCCGTCTTAATCAGCTTCATTGTCATCCGTTAACCTCCTCCTTTGCCAGTCCTCCGTGAACATCACCGTCAGCGCTTGTCGCGGTTCTTCCGGGTGCCTAGGGCATGGCACCCGTCCCCGGTGAGCGCCCCTGAACAACAACCGGTAGCGGCGCGTCGAGGCGCACGGGGACCCAGCCCCGCACACTATTAACAAACCAGATTTCGCGGGCATCGGCTACTTCCTCGACGGTCACCGTCGCTTCCCGAACGACCGCTTCATCAAGCAACCACTGGCGAAAAGTTCCCGGCAGTAATCCCACAGATAGCGGCGGGGTCACCAGCCGCTCTCCGATTCGCACAACCACATTCCCCCGGGTAAACTCCGTCACCTCGCCGCGGAGATTGTAGAGCAAGTAATCAAAGCGCGACGCCGCAGCATGAGATGCTGGCTGCCGTTCCTGGTAGCGGTGCCGCCACGTGGTTTTGTGGTAGGTCCAGGCATCCGCCTCGGGCATCGGCTCCGTAGCCCAGCCCACCAATTGAACTCCCCGGGGATTGGGCGGCAAGGGGTCCGCGTGCCAGCTGACCCGGCCGGACGCGTCATATGCTAGGCGGATGCGCCACCGCCCTTGCCGGTCGCACACCGCCTCCTCCATCGCTTTTTGCACTGCCTCGGAACGCCACGGCCAGCCAAAATATTCCACCGCATGGTGCAGCCGTTCCCAGTGATAGCGTTCTAGCACCCATCGGCCATCCACCCAGGCCATTGTCTCAATGAGGCTAAAATCCCGTGCGGTGCCTTGGAGAAATGCTGTTTTGGCCCGCATTTCCCGGTACTCGCCGTCGGTGTCAGAATCCCAGGTGATCCCCCCGCCGGATCCGTAAATAGCCCGCCCCCGCTGATGATCCACGGTCACGGTGCGTATCGCGACATTGAACACGGCGTCTCCGTTGGGCTGCACCACGCCCACGCTCCCGCAGTAGATGCCCCGCGGATCAGGTTCCAAGGTTCGGATAAGCTCCATTGTCCGGATTTTGGGTGCCCCGGTCACCGAGCCCGACGGAAATAATGTCTGCAAGACGTGGCTCCAGTTCACGCCGGGTCGCAATGTCGCGGTCACCGTGGACGTCATTTGCTGTCGTATCTCACGCTTTTTGCCCCAGGTAGTCTCACGATCGCTGTCGCCCCCGCGTGGGGGAACCAGGCCGAGCCCCCGGGTTGGTCCTCCGGGGGCTCGGCCAAGGAGACACTGCGCGGGGATCAGACGGGCGCGTGGGCCCATTCCAGTTCCGCCGTGGCAATGGCCACCATGTGGTCATCGACCAACGGTTGCTGGGCGCTGTAGGCGGCGAGCAGGCAGGCTTGGGCCCAACGATTCAGCCGCCGCGGAATGCCCTGCGCCCAATCGTGGCCCGCTGTGAGGGCGGCGTCGGTAAAAACGGGATGGGTAATGCCGGCGTACTGCAGCTGGTGCTGGAGGTAGGCCGCCGATTCCTCGCGGGTAAAGGGGCGCAGGTGATACGCCATCGTGACGCGTTGGCGCATCGCCTCGAGCGGACGGAGGGCCAATTTGTGTCGCAGCTCGGTGTGGCCCACGAGCACCAGGGCAAACGGTGCCGTCGTATCCCAGGCGAAGTTTAAGAGCCGCCGGAGCGTGTTGAAGAGCGGCACCGAAAGCCAATGGGCTTCGTCGAAGACGAGCACCGGGCGACGTCCCTGTTGTGTGGCACTGGTCCAGAGCGCCTCCCGCACGGCGTGCTCGAGAGGCACCAGCGCGGCACTTAAGGGCACATGCAGCGCGTAAGCGAGGGTCTGGAACAACATGAAGGGCGTCCAGGTTTCGCCGACCGGGAGATAACAGACCTCATAGTGGGTGGGATTTAAGGCAGCGAGGGTCGCGCGCAGGGCGGTACTTTTGCCGACCCCGCTATCGCCCGTGAGCACCAACACCCCGGGTTCGGCCAGTACCGTGAGGATCCGGGCGCGGCATTCCGCAAGGGCCGCGCTCGGAAAGAGCTGCTCGACCGGAATGTGGCGGGTAAAGGGGGCGCGTTGGGCGCCAAAAAACGTCCACCAGGCGTCCGTCATGGCGTGTCCTCCTCGGATGGCGGAGCCAGCCGAAGCCCGGGATGCCGGGCCGCGTGTTGGCGGGCGAGCAGGACGAGATAGCTGAGTCCCGGCGGATCGGGGGACGGCCGCTCCGCGGCCGGCGGTGGCGGCGGCGTGGTGCCGCCGTCCACCGGCTGGGCGAGACCATACGGCTGGCCCGCGTACCACACGGTGGGGCAGTCGGGTCGATGGGGATCATAGCGGAGCTGCACCGTGACTTGGACCAACCCTTCCGGCACCAGCCAGGTGCGGCCTTGCCACTGCACCTGCCCAAACTTGTCAACGCGCCGGGTGACCTGCTGTTGAAAGGCCAGGCGCAATTGGTCGCCGGACACCATCCGGTGCACCCCGCCGGTGCCCCAGCGGGCCAGCGGCGTCTCTCCCGTCATCCGGTGCACCCGGCGGTGATAGTGCTCCTCACACCAGGCGTCAAACCACTGGTTCAGCTCGCCCAGCGATGACGCGGGCTGGACCGCCAGTTCGGCCACAAACGAGGTCTCGAGATGCCCCCACCAGCGTTCTTGTTTGCCCTTGCCCTGGGGGCGGTAGGGGCGACTATGAATGAGGCGAATCTGGAGGCGCGCCAAGATTTGCTCCAGCCGTTCGGTCACATAAATGGCGCCATTGTCGCAATAAAAGCGGTGCGGGGCCCCCCAACGGTGCAACGCTTCCCAGAGCACGGCTTCCAATAGCGCCGCATCGGCGCTCCAGGCCCAGCGGCCCGCGACAATCCGGCGGGAATAATCATCCAAGATCACCAGACAATAGGTTTTCCGTGTGCGGTGGGGATCCTCCGGGATGGGATCGGGCACATACGGCCCGTCCATCACATCGGACTGCCAGAGCTCTCCCGGGGCGGTCGCTTCCCACCGGCGGAAGCGCCGGGGCGGCGGCGCCACCGGGCGCCGGTGACGGGTGATCCCGGCTCGCTGCCAGTGGCGATACAGCGTGGCGCGGCGAATCCCGGCAATCACGGCCGGATCGATCCCTGCTTCGGGCGCCCAGGCCGCGAGCAGCGCCAGGACCTGGTCCGCACTGCGTTGCGGCACCGCCTGTTTCAAGGCCACAGCCTGGTCCCAGACCTCCGGCGGAATCGTCCGCCGGTGCCCACAATCGCGCCGCCGCTGCGGCGCCAGCGCGTCCAATCCGCCCTGCTGATACCGCCGGATCCAGCGCCCCACGGTGCGACGGGACGGCGTCCGGGCGATACCGCGGGGATTCGCGGGGGGATGCTGCTGCAACCACCGGTGCCACGCCTGGCGCTCGGCAGCGGAGGCCAGGGAATCCACGAGGCCACTGATGCAGCGGTAGCGATACAGGGCCCAGGCTTGGCGTTCGTCGTCTGTCATCATGTCCCTCTTCTCCTTTCCCTGTCACTCTACGGAGAAGAAGGCCCGCCAGGCCAGCCCCAATTAGGGTGGACGGCCTTCCTGCCGCAAGCGGCGCCCCCAATGGGTGACCGCCGGCACGAGCGCCGGCGGCCAGGCCTGGGGAGCGACCGCGCTCCAGATCGCCGCGAGATCGAGCCGCGCTCCACGGGGGCTGATCGCTAACGCCGCGGCGGTCCACCGCCACGCCACGAGAACCCACGCCCAATCGGCCAGCCGGGTCCCGACGGGCGGCCGCCACGTTTGCGTCCAGGCGGGCCAGGGCCATCCCCAGCGTTGCCATTGTTGGGCGATGAGCGTACGCCACAGCGCGGCGTGGGCGAGCCAGCGGCCCACATGCCGCCGTAACCAATGCCGGGGCCAGGCTCCCTCCCGCTCGAGCTGGGCCCACGTCTGGCCCTGAATCGCCACCGCATGGCCCAGCGTGACCAGCAGCCACGTCGCCGCGGGCTCATACGGCACCAGCCAGGGGGGAAAACAGGTCTCCACGGTGTGACAGACGCGACATCGCACGCGTAAGAGCGCCAATCGATCCCAGCAGCCGGGAGCCCACACGACCCAGCGCGCCCGCCAACTGTGGCGTTCCCGGGGCCGGCCACACTGGGGACAGAGGGCCCGGAGCGTGTCCAAAAAGGTGCGGTAGAGTTGTTCGACGGTGGCAAAATCGCGTATACTATCCATGCGCAAGTCACTCAATGCGCCATGGCGCACGAAACCGGCTGAGTCCGCCAAGACGAAGCAGCCGGTTTCTCATGTCCCCCCTTGACCGTGTTCTGTCTCTGTCTTTAGCACACCATAAGCTCGCGAGACCACGCAAAAATTAAGCCCATCATTCCTTCGCCATTCTGCGGGGACGGGGCCCACCCGAGGCTCGCCGTGCGCCGGGTCGCGGTCAAGGCAACCTGACGGCGGCTCCGCCGGCCTTGACCGCTCGCCGCCGCCCGGCGAATCATCCCATCAAGCCCCGCCCCCACCCTGGGCACCGAACGTGAGACGATCCAGACGATTTTGTGCCAAATAAAGTGAGACTCGACACCCACGGCAGCAGGACCGCTGGCAACAAATCCAAGCGCTCCGGCAGGCAGGCCATTCGATCAGCGCCATCGCCCGGATCCTCCAGCGCGATCGCGCCACGGTCCGGAAGTATGCCCCGGCTGCCACGTGTCCGACGTCGCCTCCACGGCCCGCGACGCCCCGCGCGCTAGCAGGGGGGACCGATCGGCTCGAAGCCCGATGGCAGCGTGGCTGGCATCGGGCACGAGCCCTCTTCCAGCAATTGCCGGCCGAAGGCTATGGGGGGAGTGAGAGGGCGGTGCACCGCTGGCTACAGCGCCATCATCCCCGGCCCCGCGCCGAGGCGACTCCCCCGCAGCCGCGGACCTCCCCGGCGACACGGGCTTGGCACTGTCTGCAATGGCCCGCGGACTGGCCCCCCAGACGGTGCACGCCTTGACGGCGGCGTTGCCGGATCCTACGATCCGCGAGGCCTTTACCCTGGGCCAGCTCTTTCGCACGATGGTCAAACATCGGCGCGCCGAAGCGAGTGGCCTGCCGGAATTCCGGCGGTTTGCCGCGGGCCTCCGGCGCGACTTCGCGGCCGTCCACGCGGCCCTCAGTCTCCCGTGGAGTCAAGGGCCAACGGAAGGATTGCATCACAAAATTAAACGGATCAAGCGCCTGATGTACGGGCACGCGAACTTTGATCTTTTGCGAGCTCGGATTCTCGATGCGCCCGCCTAATCCGGCAGGTCGTCCCGCGACAGGCTGATCCGTTCCGCACGCGTGGCGGTGAGGGTCGTTGTCGAACTGTCTCGCGGCCCGTCGCACCGTCTGGCGATTCACGGTCAGCGTCAATCCCGCCTGCCCGGCGATCACCAAACTTGCGCCAGAGCCATTATCCTTGGCATTTTTGGTGACTATGGATTGGCATTTTTGGTGATTTTCACTTTGGCCTTGACACCCAGGATATCATTCAGGCGGATGAGACCACGCTGACGGTCATCCAAGAACCGGGCCGGCAGGCGACACAACAGTCCTACATGTGGCTCTACCGCAGTGGCCGCGAGGGGCCCCCGATCGTGCTCTACGAGTATCAGCCGGGGCGCCATGGGGCGTATGCCCGCCGATTTCTCACGGGCTTTCAGGGCTATCTCCCGTGTGACGGCTATGCGGGGTATCGCGAGGTGGCCGGAGCCACCCTGGTGGGGTGTTGGGCGCATGCGCGGCGACATTTTGTGGAGGCCCTGCAGACCTTGCCTGGGGCGGCGCGCGATGGGCCGAGTGCCATCCGGGAGGGCCTGGAGTTCTGCAATACGATCTTCCGGATCGAGCGGGAACTCCGGGACCTGACCCCGGCGGAGCGGCAGGCCGTGCGCCAGACCCGGAGTCGACCGGTCCTCGCCCAGTTTGCCCGATGGTTGCGGGCCCAAAAACGGCAGACCTTGCCCAAGAGTCCCTTAGGCAAGGCGGTGACGTATGGCCTGAATCAGTGGAAACCGCTCACCCGCTTTTTGGAAGACGGGCGGCTCGAGATCGACAACAATCGGAGCGAACGCGCCATCAAACCCTTTGTGACGGGCCGAAAGAACTGGCTCTTTGCGAACACGCCCCGCGGAGCCCAGGCGAGCGCCATCGCGTTTAGCCTCATTCAAACCGCGAAAGAAAACGGCTTAGAACCGCGGGCCTATCTTCAATATCTCTTCGAGCCATGGCCGCAGCGCGATCTCGCGGATCCCGCCAGCTGGGCCGATTGCTTGCCCTGGTCGTCGACGTTGCCGACTCATGTGAAAGCGCCGGGGAGCGCGTCCCCCACTTCCGATTAAGCAGAGGCCGTCCACAGTCAGAACACCCGTGCTCCCCGCCGTCGAGGTGGGGAGTATTTTACGCTTACCTAAAACTGGGGATAAGTCAGGCTCGATACACGGCCACCCGAACCCGGGTCAACGCCCGCTGCGCGGTATCATACCCCCAAACTCCACCACCTGCGCGCTGCCCGCACCTTGCTTCGGAGCGAGGAAGCCGCGCAGCGTCTACATCACGGCCGTGACTCCCCGCCACGACCGTAGCAGCGCCGAGCCGGAGCGGCCGCGCCGCCCACCCCAACCCACCGCCCACACCCAACGCTGCCGGCAGGTTGGCCGCGAGCGTCAGCCCCGTGCGTTGGCCTTTCGTCCTCATCTTGTCATCCCATCCTTCCCTGAAAACTTTTCCTCGCGTTGCTGTCCGGGATCGCGGTGCGCCAAGGCCCCAGCGTTCGCCCGCCGAACAAGCCGGTATCGGGGCTATTCGCCGCCATGGGTGTTAATTCCTTGCTCATCCCTTGGTGCGACGGGATTTCACAAAACTCCGATTCGATCGGAACTCATACGTTATACCGTCAGGGACCGAAGGCATTCTGCCTAGGGCTAGGGTGAACGACCGAATGGCAAAGGCCATCGTTGCCCTGATTTCGTGGGCCACATAGTCTCTTAAAAAACATCGGCATATTTTTTCAATCGTCAGGCTTGGCTTGATTTGCTTAGGGCCAGTCGATGGATTGAAAGCTAACAGTCCGAACGATCTTCTTCGATCAGAAGAAGATCCCATGCGCCGACGGTAACCTGACCCTGTACCCACTGACGGGTCAGGAGATCACGACCCGGATACCGCACCTTTACGGCAGTCGCCACGGGTTGGAAATTAAGATAAAAGGCAAAGCGTCCCGCCTTCCCCTCCCTCGTTGTGTAAAACACCCGCGGCGGTAGCTCCGGCCCCGCCGTCTCGGTCACTTCAGCAAAAACTGCTCTTAGGAGGTCGTCTTGATGGCGTACGCCGACGTACGTCACCCAGCCATTCCCGTACTGATTTCGTGTAACCGCCGCGGCTCCTTTATAAAACTTGCCATCATACGTCGCCAGAACCTCTGCCGTCAGGGGTTCCAGGATTTCCAGCCAGCCACCCACAGCATAGCGTTGATGATCATAGATAATCCCGTTTTCCACCCCGGGCGGCAGCGCATCAAATTCTGCCACCCGCATACCCACCATCGTCCCCAGGGGTTCGGGCCATGTGACATCAAACACCACATTGGACCACGATTTAATGCCGCTTCTGACGCTTAAGACTAAATGGCCACCTGCCGAGACAAAATCCGCCAAACGGGCCAGCATGTCTGGGTTCACGAGGCTCAACATCGGGGCAACCACCCAACGATATTGGGACAAATCCGCCATTGGCGACACCACATCAGCGGTAAAGCCAAGCTGGGTCAACGCCCGGTGATAGGCAGCGACTTCGTCAGCATACCGTATCGCCGGATACTGAGGATGGGCGCTCTCCGCCCACACCTGATCATAGGACCAAATAATGGCTGCTTGTGCCTCCACCCGCGTCATGGCTAACTGGTCGCCAAACCGTGAAAGTTCCCGCGACAGCTGTGCAATTTCTTGATATGCGCGCCGTGGCTCACCATCGTGACGCAAAATCCCGTTAGGATTCTGTTCGACGTTAAAACGATTGCTGCGCCAGCGATAAAACAAAATGCCGTTGGCGCCGCGGGCAATGTCCTGATAAGCCCAGAGCCGTACTAACCCGGGCTCAATGGCCAAATTATATGCGCTGCCGTTAAAATAGCCGTTCTTTTGTTCTAACATCCAAAACGGCGTCCCGCTTTTGACCGATCTCATTAAATCATGTGCGAGCACGGTGTCATAATTGTCGCTGTCCACCGCCGGGTAGGAGTCCCAGCCAATGAAATCCAGCAATCGGGCGAGCGCATGTAAATCCAGCCATGGATATACGCCCATGCTGTTATGCGTCACAAACTGCTCACGGCTATGCTGGCGGATAATGGAGGCTTGGCGTTCGAGATGACGTACGGCTGATTCCGAGGCAAAGCGCAGGTGGTCAAGAATTTGGCTCGTCGTCGTCGTGAGCTGTGCGCCAGTCGGCAGGTCCACGTCCTCCCATTGCGCGAACCGCTGACTCCAAAAGACCGTGCCCCAGGCTTCATTCAATGTGTCTAAGCTTCCATAACGCGCCTTGAGCCACCCCCTAAAGTCGCGTTGACATTGCTGGCAGAAACACCGAGTGGCTCTCAACTCATTGTCAATTTGCCAGCCGATCACACGCGGGTCATGGCCGTACCGCTCGGCCATGGCGCTAACCAATGCATTGATGTGTTCCTGTAAACGCCGGTTGTTGTAGCAATAGCGACCCCTTCCCCCATGGGGGCGACCCCATTCATCAGTCGCCACCACATCAGGGTACTGGTGCCAAAGCCAGCTCGGCGGCGCTTCGGTCGGGGTGCCCAAGATCACGGATAGCCCATGACGAGCCGCAATGGCGAGAAACTCATCGAGCCAGTCAAAGCACCATGTCGCGGGTTGAGGCTCCAGCACCGCCCATGCCAGCTCAGCGACGCGCACAACTTCTAATCCCGCCGCCTGCATTAACTCAACATCCGTGGCCCATCGGTCCTGTGGCCAGTGCTCCGGGTAATAGGCAGTGCCTAGATAAATATGATCATCTCTCCACACCAAAAAATCCTCCTCACGGCAGGTTGTCGCCTGTAGCGGTGCGTGCAATTCCTACCGCCGACGTTTCTCACGCACCGCATCCCGCATTGTGTCATTGAATGACGTCACAATGGAAATACGACTAGGCGGCTCAATATTTCGACGGCCGCCGCGGCATCTCGGAGTAACAGCACATCGCCGCTTTTTAGGTTCGTTTGCTGCAGCACGGATAACGGATCGCGTGTGGCCGTCATGTGGTTCAGCGCACCGGCCATATGGTCACGGTAAACGGAAATTAAGGGGGTGTCCAGGCCGTAAACGGTCCGCACAGCCTGTAAAGCGCGCAAGAGCACCGCATTGAACCACGGCGTGTCCGGAAGTCTTCCCTGATCATCCAAAAATAACGGAAGGGCGCGGACTGTCGCTTGAACGGAAGCCTCAAAGTGAAACTCAGGCGCCGCCCCTTCTAAAATAGACATCGCATGAATGGGTGTCCCTGAATTATACGTATAAAACGTTTTGTCGATAAGCCCGTCCCCTGGCCTCAAGTGATCCCAGTACCTTCCGTCGGGTGACCGCATGGCTTCCAGCCATGTGAGCATACGCGTCAAAGGTTCCTTGGCAATGCGAGCCGGGTCCCGTCGAAATAATTGGGCGCCCAGCAACAGCGTCGGACCCGTGGAACAGACGTGTAAGGACGCTTTGGGGGTTTCCTTCCAAAACACCCCGCCACTCTCGCCGTCAAAACCTTCTAGAAGAAAATCATACACGTCATACGCCACCTGATCCCACTCGTTAGCTCCAGACATCTCGAAGCTTGCAAGGCCCACCCACGCGTTATCATCATAGTAAGTATCGCCAGGGGGCATCACACCGACAGTGCTTGCATATCCTCGGGCTCTCCCATTGGCGTATTCAACAAGGGATTGGCGCAACTGAGCCAAGTGCGCATGCATCCAGTCCGGCTGCCCCAACGCCTGCCATGTGGCCGCCGTAGCTGCCAGAACAGCGCCAAACGCCCAGTTGTCGGCCCATGGACAGGATGCGTCTTGGCGCGGCCACCATTGGTAGAACCTCAGCCGACTGTCGTCCCAATAATATTGCCAAAGCCGTTGCCATGCTTCTTGCAACAAGATGGAAGTCCTGTCATCGCTCATAGTATCCCCCTCGAGTAACCTCCGCTCACCGCCATCCCTCGATGGGCCCTGCGTCAATAGCCATTAAGAAATCGCCCGCGTACTGAACCCTTCCACTAAGACTGTCGGTATCGCCATCAACTTGGCATCGCGCTCTCCTTGGGAAATTTGATTTAACAAAAACTGAACGGCTGTTTGGCCCATGGTCCATTCGTCCTGGCGCATATGGGTTAACTGCATGGATACATCAAGCGGCCAGGGACCGTCAAATGTCATCAGCGAGATCTGCTCAGGACAGCCAATGTTGAGACGGCGAAACACTTTCAAACTTTCAAGTCCTATGCGATACTCGGCAGCCAATACAGCCGTAATGTCGCCATGGTTTTCAAAAAAGTGAAGCAAGCTCTCATAGCCGCGATCGTCTGGTGAAAAGTGGTCTTCAAATCTCTCGGACGGCAAATCGTCTAGAATTAATTCGGTCTCCAGACTAAGGCCCGCGTCGTTTAGAGCTCTCGCATAACCCGCATATCGACTTTCTAGCGTTTCCGTGTTAGCCCTGGTAGGTGAGAGAAACGCTATCCGCCGATGGCCGCGCTCTATGAGATATTGCGTTGCTGTGTACCCCGCTTCTTCGTTTTGCGACCAAACCGCCGACACTGGAATTTTCGACAGCGGTTTGTCGACGAGTACCAGCGGCATCCCGTCGAGGTGCAACCGCAGGATTTCTGAATTATAAAACTCACCGTTCACCGGAAATATCACATAGCCTTTAACGCCGAGGCGGCTAAACCGGTCAATTTCCTCCGATTCCACGGTCTGACTGCCGTGGGAAAGACCGATGACAACATCAAATCCCGCCTTATGGAGTGCGTGTTGCACGCTCGCCAACAATCTGACACCGTAACTCGCTGACAGCTCCGGCATGATGACCGCGACCAACCCGGGAGCCGCCCCTGCGAGATCCCTCGCTGGCTGCCGCGGCACTTGCTGCACGTAACTGCCGCGGCCGGGATAGCGGACAATATAGCCATCGTGTGCTAACTGGTTTAATGCCCGTTTGGACGTAATACGACTAACGCCAAACCGCGTCGCAATTTCCACTTCTGATCCCAGCCGCTCGCCAGGCGCGATTTCGCCATTTTGAATGGCCTGCAAAATGTTGTGATAAATTTTTTCGTATAGCACTTCCTTATGCGAGGCCACGTCAACCCCCCCAGCGTTCCCGTAGTCAATCTCCGGTATGTTGCCCGTTATGCCTCCTCACCCGTTGCGCGTGGCTCACCGCTCCCCATTCGTTCGACACCAAAGGGTCTCGGGTGACCACATCATACCCTAATAATCGCAAAACCGATTCGGCAAAGAGGGAATTTGCCCAGGCAAACCATGGCCTTGTGTACTGTTCCGCACAGGCGGCCCCGACACTTTCGTGCATTAAGCCTGTTCCCGCATCGGCTCGTGCCAGCTGATGAACTAAATGCCACGCTTCAGACCGTGAATTGCTGGTCAACGCCTGCATAGTCACGGCTAGCGGCCACACGTACCCAGGTGGGGTGTGGGGGCTGCCCACGCCAGACAATACGTTGCCCTCATAGTAGTAGGGGTTATCCTTACTCAGCACAAACCGTCGGGTATTTTGATAGATGGGATGATCAGGCGAGCAAAACCCGAAAAATGGCAGCGACAAGAGGCTAGGCACATTCGCGTCATCCATGATTAGCGCGTGGCCCAGGCCGTCCACTTCGTACGCCCAAATAGGTCCCCACGATGGATGGTCCACTCGTGCCCACTCCCGTATTCCCGCGAGAATGTCGGCCTGTAACCGCTCGGCCCGCCGCCGCAAGTCGCCATCGTGCCAGATTGTGTCGGCCCACTCGGCAACCATGTCAAGGACAACACTTAAAAACATTTCTGCTGGAATTAAGTAGGGATATTGCGTAGCGTCATCGCTAGGCCGAAATCCCGACCACACCATGCCAGTTCGCCCATGTTTCGGACCCAACCCGTGCCGCTGCAACGTATCCGTGATCGGTCCATCCACGCGTTCGAAACGGTACTGACTGAAGCGCTCATGATCCTGTTCAATCTCCAAGACCTTAATCACCTGTTGAACCGCCAATCTGGGTTCTTCCATGAGCACTGACGCGTCGCCACTCACTTCAACGTACAACCACCACAACCGCAGGGGATGCGCTAACGAATCCACCTCAAATTTACGCTCATAAACCCATGGTCCCATCTCCGTTACATCATGCGGATACCCATGGTCGTTGGTTGGCAGGCGATTGAAGGCATTGGCATACGGGTCTTCTAAGATATAGCGAGCCTGCCGGATAATTACACCTCTCAGCAAGTCGCGCAACAAGGGATCATGCCTCGCAAACCGCACATAAGGTTCCAGCTGTGCGGAGGAATCCCTGAGCCACATGGCCGGAATATCACCAGTCACCACGTACGGCAGCTCTCCCGAATAATCCTGAACGGTTGTCTCCAACGTATTGAGCAAGCATCCGATGACGACCTTGGCTAGGTACCCCTCCTCAATGCTGTCTTTAATATGTTCCACCACATGCCTTAACGTTTGACTTTCCGCCCACTGGGTACCCATGAAACACCTCTCTGCTGCTCGTAATCAGTCAAACTGTCTCCCCCGCGCCTTCAGCGCCGCTAACCATGCTGTCCCAGGATAAGCCCGCATTTATACCGGCGATTTCCGGTCGACCTCAGTATTTGGCCGACCGGAAGTCCCGCATCTTAACCTGAAACCCCGTCACTTACGGCAATGCTGTTTTGATCACCTGGTTGATTTGCTGAATCATATGGCGTACGCCAGAAGCGGTCGGCGTACTGCCCGACAAAATGTTGTTCCAGTCCGCGGTAATGATGTTGTCGGCCTGTCCAGCCCATGTTGACAAGAACTTCACCGGGGCCTTCTGAGGCGCGTGGAGCTCGTAGGAGACGGACTGGGCGACGGAAGCCTCTCCCTCCTTTGTCAACGTCGCAAAGTAGGGTCCCGCATCGGGAACGTAAGCTGGCGATGCCACGGGGTGTTCACCCAGCATGACCCCAAGGCCCTTGGTGTCCAAATAGGACAAGACGAGCCATACCGCTTGAGGATCGGCGATGTAGGACGGGGAAGCAATGCCCACCGCGTCATACATTTCGACGTCTTTCTTCACGATGGGGGCCGGTGCCCATCCCCACTTAAAATGCGGATGATCCTGCATGATGCTCACGGCGAGCCACTGTCCGCCAGCCATCAGGGGTACGCTACCGGAAGCGAAGACTGCGGTGGAGTTGGATACCGTATAGGTCGGCGGGGTCATCCACCCTTTCTTAATAGCGCGAACAAAATCGGCTGTCGCCGCAATAAATTGACTCGATGCCGTGACCTTGGTGGGATTGACAATGCGATTCTCAAACGGTGCAGCACCCGCTGACGCAGAATATTGGCCCATGTACCACGGGGTATTTTCGGGCGTAATCGCCCCATATTGCGTCACGGTGTTGCCCTTTTTCTTCGTCAACACCTGAATATCGTGGAAGAACTGGGCATAGGTCCACCCTGGCTTCGGCAGCGGCAGGTGTGCAGCCTTAAAGAGGCTCACGTTATAGTAGTACCCGTAAGTATTCATCATGGTCGGCAGCCCGTCAAATTGGCCGTTGACCAACCAGTTTTGCACCGCATCCGGAGCAAAATTTTTCACATTAAACCAGGGGACACCCGGGTGGTCTATAAACTTGGTCCAATCGTAGAGTGCGCGCTGAGCCCCCCAATCCTGTTCATGTTCATTGCCTAGCCAAAACAAGTCAGGAAGATCATGAGCCGTAAACATCGTATCCAGTTTGGTATAGTAATCGCTCGAAGGCGTGGGAATATTTTTTACGTGAATCCACGGGTACCGTTTTTCCAGTGGTTTCAATGCGTTGAGAATTAGCTGGTTTGTATGCGCGCTCTGCCAGGTCATTAATGTCACTGTGACCGGCTTATGGGCTGCAGCGCTGCGAGAATGTGCCATCGCCGTGCCCGCATAGCCTACCATTAACATTGCCGCACTCGCCGCACCCAGAGTGATCTTACTGTAATGCTTCATGCAATAAGCCCTCCTTGATTTTCATGGTGCAAGAAACAACAAGCGTCTCGCGATACGCTCGATCGGACCGTTGATGAACCGGATCCACATCCCCCCTTTCACGTGCTCACAGAACTCACCGTAATGATCCGCCGCCCAAAGACCCCAGCCCTTCCATGAAATACCGCTGCGCCACAAAGAAGATGATGAGAGGGGGCAACATGTAAATTAAATCTGTGGCCATAAACTCGTTCCAAGGCGTGTTATAAATGCCGCTAAACGAGGCCATGCCAAGCGACAGTGTCCATTTGGATTGGGAATAGAGATACACCAACGGTTGCAAATAGTCGTTCCAAGCGCCTTGGAATGCAAAGATGGCCATCGTGATCCAGACGGGCCGCGTCAGCGGAACCATAATGCGCCACAAAATGGTAAAATGTCCGGCTCCGTCGAGTTTTGCCGCCTCATCGTAGGACCGCGGAATGGTCAAGTAAAATTGGCGGGCGAGGAAGATAAAAAAGGGATTCCCGAACCACGCCGGCACAATCAAGGGCAACCATGTGTTGTACCAACCGATGCTGTCGTACAAACGAAACAGAGGAAGCAACCCGACAATCCCGGGCAACATCATACTGCCGACAAATATGTAAAACCAAATCCTTCGCCCAGGAAATCGTATGCGGGACAGCCCATAGCCAACCCACATGGAGCTCAAAACTGATCCCACAGTCGACAATGCGGCAATAATCGCGGTGTTAATAAAGAGTCGCACAAAATGCACTGCTCTCATGCCATTGCTAAAGTTGGACAAGTCGAACGAGGTGGGGATGAACTGAGGGGGCAACTGATACACCGCGTTATTGGTTTTCAATGCGGTCGTAATCATCCAGAAAAACGGCAACATCATGACTGCAGCTAGTACAACAATCAAGGAAACGACGGCGATTTGCTTCAGAGAAATCCGCTGAATGTTCCACCGTGTGGCTTTCCCCAATCCTAGGGCCCGGTGATGGATCTCCTGCGATTCTGCTTCTTCAGCCTTCTTGCCCAGCGCCACTGCGTGATCCTCCCTATGGCTCGCCGTTCTCGTCGGTGTAAACCCACATGGTGGACAACCGAAAGGTGAACAAACTGACGATAATGATGGCCACGAATAATATCCACACTTGCGCTTCGGCCAAGCCAAATTGCTGATTTTGAAACGCGTTTTGCCAAATGTTGTACATGAAAAGGTCAGTGGAAAATCCCGGTCCCCCACCCGTCAACACCGCAGGCTGGTTAAATGCTTGGGTAGCGCCAATAATGCCCATGACCAATTCGAGGAAGATGATAGGGCTCATAAGCGGCAACGTAATCGCGCGAAAGACGGTAAAATCCCCGCCACCCTCTATACGTGCCGCCTCATATAATTCTTCGGGAACCGACTGAAGGCCTGCCAAGAAGATAATCATCGTCCCCCCCACACCCCAAAGGCCAATGATGACAATCGACGGCAGCGCCATCGAGTAACTCCCGAGCCATAGGCTGGTGGGCAGGTGCAACGCTTGCAGTAGCTCATTAGCAAACCCGAACTTGGGATCAAAGATGAACTTCCACAGCGTTAACGTGGCGACTGACGGCAGAACCACCGGCAGATAAAAGATGGTGCGAAAAAACCGTATTCCGCGGATTTTGCGATTCAGGAGAACCGCCAACCCCAGTCCCAGAGCAATGGATGAAGGAACCGACATCAAGACAAACAACCCGGTCGCCTTCAAAGAGGGCCAAAAAGCAACATCACTGGTAAATAAGTAGATGAAATTTCTTAACCCAATATATTGCGGCGGCGTGACCCCATTCCACGCCGTTAACGAATAATAGACCGAGGTCACCAAGGGATACAGCACGAACACGCTAAACCCCACGATGGAGGGAGCAATGAATAAGTAACCAATCCAAGAATCGGGGTTGCGACGCTTGGCACGAGCCCAAATGTCCCTGGTCATAAGTACCCCCCATGTGAAAATGTCCTCTTTTTGGGAGTATTATTGTCATATTGGGTATATCACTACTCATTAGTATATCGTATATATCTATTTGCGTCAATATATTCTTAAAACACCAGATCGTTATGGATAAACAGGTTAAATTCGTGAATTCGTGCGTCTTCCTTTAAACCCCCCAACCTCATGAGCAAAGGGCATAGCGCGGACGCTCTTCACTCGGCACGTTTAACCCTATATCCGCTGGCCTTTCCCACACCAGCCATTAGACGAGACGCCGCATAGTCTCAAATAATTTTTCCCAAAACACATTTTTCCTACTTGATTATCTTGATACATATCGTATATATCTAATATGGAACTGGAAATTTCTGGATTCCCCTTTATATAGCGTATATTCAATGATCCAATGGGTTAGGAAAACCTGGCCATTCTTTAACGCGCCGCATCCTTCCGCGGACTTCGCGTTCGCCAACTTCACCATGTCTCGAGTCCATCCATGGAAAGAGAGTGCCGTCCTAACCCGCCCATGAAAGGAGATTAATCGAATGCGCAAATCTCTGGCGTGGATCAGCACGGCAGCGGTGGTTAGTGTCACCGCTCTCTGCGGAGCGCCTGCTATGGCTAAGGGTATACGTGCTGACGCCGTAGGGAGCACGCCATCCACGATTCAACTCGTCGCATCAAGTCCCAGCACCTATCTAACCGCCTACCAATCGGCACTACAGTTTTTAACGGCGCATGTATTGCCCGATGGCGAAGTTCTCGCTGGCAGCGGGTTACCCGCGTCCGCCAACACATCGGCATACGCAGCCGTAGCCTTAGCCGAAAATGGCGCAATCGCGCCCGCAGAAGCCATCGTGAGTCACTTATGCGAGGTTGAAGCTTCAGGCGGTGGTTGGAACCAATCGCTGGCAACCTCGACACCACCGACACTAGGCGCTACCGCCCGGGTATTATGGTCAGTCGCCACAGTAGCTAATCTTGTTCCCCGCACCGCCAGCATGCCCTGGCTCCCAAGCATTGTTCAGGGCGCCAACGCACTGTTAAACTTCGCAGCGGCCCCGTGGGGCAGCTTTACCCCGAGCAACTTAAGTTCTGCCGGATCGGCTGAAGATAACGCCATCGCCATTACCGCTCTCCGCCAAGTGATCCAATTAGACCCGAATGCCCTAGAGGCACCATCATGGCTACAAGCAATGAATCGCGCGGATTTGGCCCTGGTGACCGACAACGGCGTCAGCCGCGTGGCTACCACTGACTTTTTGGCTGAACCGCTGTGGAATTTGGACCCCAGCCCCGTGTCTGCCATGCGCACTGTCGGCGCCATGTTTGAGCTGGGTTTTGCTTATCAAGGCTACGGGGCAAAAATTGGCCCAGGCTATTATTCTATGATGGATTGGACTAACGGACAAAGCACGTTTAACGATGTGATCGCCAGCGTCCATGCGGGGCTCCGAGATATCGCAGAAATGCAATACAATTACGGCCTTACGCTGCAAAACAGTAACGGAGGATTTGGATCCTCCGCTCATCCGCCAGTGGGGCCTGAAACGGGGTCGTTTGCCAGCGGCCCCAATGCGTCCAGCGTATCTGTGACCGCCCACTACCTTCTGGCCACGGATAGCCTTCTCCGCCACGGCCTTATCGGCTTTGGGTGGAAGTCGGCAACCATCATCGAGAATGGCCAGCAGCGTACGCTTGTTGCCCCGCCAGTAGCCCCTTTAGACCCGGCCATTCCCATGATCCATGGTATTCGTGCGGCGGTTGTTGTGAGCGACCCCTCTACCGTCATCTCCGCCGCACACCCTGCCACGCCTTCCACCAACGAAGCCAACATGGAACTCAACGCGGCGTGGCAATTGACTCAGTTAGGCTATAACGTCACGCTTTTTTGGTATAAACCGAATCATGCGGAGGACTATTATCCGCTGGCTGACTTATGGCCAAACCTCTCCAAATTTCAGGTTTTAGTCGTCTCCGACAATGGCTTCTTTGATAGTAACGGCTACAAGACAGCCTTCGCGGCCAACAGCGCAACCATTCAAAGCTGGATCCAACACGGCGGGCGTTTCATTGATTTAGGCGATCAGGGACCGGTCGCGCTGCCCAGCCCGCTATCTCTCCCCCTTAACCCCGGCGCGGTGAATGGCATCGTGTGGCGCGGCCAGTTTATTTCGTGGCCAGATGCCGCCAACGCCTATTACAATACGGCTGATAGTGCCTTTCAACCCCTTATTGAGGGCATCGTCAATGGCGCTTCGGAACCCGTGGCGGTCGGTCTCCAGGATCAACAGGGCCGGATTGTGCTGACGAGCTTAAACGTTGCCAGCCACCAGCAGGACCACCTGCCGATCACGATCACGCTGTGGAATTGGGCAACGGTAGGGCTGAAACCGCAAACGATGCTGCTGCCATCGCCACAATCCTACGCTGCTGCAGCGCAGTCACTCTTTCAGGCCATGCAAAACGTCTATGGAGTTCCCGGCACCAGTCTTTATCGGGAGCTGTCCAATCCCGCGGCTCCCCAACGGATGTACTCCTACTTGTGGCCGTTCACCCAAGCGATGGCAGGCGTCACCGCAAGCGCTGCCGCCTTGGGGCCGAGCGTAACCAACAATGCCCTAACATCCGATCTATCCGGCTTGTCACAGTATTATGACTCCGCGTTGACCCCGCCTGGATACGAGTCCTATGTCGCAACCCGCGGCGGAGGCACTGCCTATTTCGACGACAACGGCTGGACGACCCTAGACTTAATCCGAGCCTACCAAGATACGGGAAATAGCCAATTCTTGGAGGACGCCATAAACGATGTAGCGTTTCTGGAAAGCGGATGGAACCAAAAGGATACGCCTTTAGGCGGTGAATATTTTAACGAGTCGCGCATCGACCGCACGCAAACTGCAACGGGAAGCGTCTTAGATGCCGTGCTCCGCCTCTATCTCATCACCAGGGATCCGACCTATTTAGCTTGGGCAGAAACGATATCCACGTGGGACCGCACCTATATGCGCGGACTGAATGGTATTTACAACGATTCCATGAGCCCCACAGGCGTCGTCGGAGGTACGCCTTTCACTTATGATACTGGCGTCATCTTACAAGCTGACGTTCTGCTGTACCGCGCCACCGGCAACCCCTTGTACCTTACCCGGGCTCAGCAATTAGCGGTGGCCGCCATAAACGCGTTTGTAGATCCGTTAAACGGCGTGTTAGTGGAAAACGCCGGAAGTTCCAACGCCCCCTTTAATGCCATTTTCCTCAGAGGACTATTCATGCTGTGGGAAACGGATCACAATCCGATTTGGCTCAATGTGCTCAAAACCCAAGCCAACATGGCTATCCAATACGATCAGATGGCTAACGGGATTTACGGGAGCAATTGGACAGGAGTGAACAATCCCGCGAAACCCGTCGATCTCTTAACTCAAGGTGGCACCTTGCGTTTATTGGGCATGTTAGCGAGTGCTAATGCCGGTCAGTAAAGAAGTTTCATTCCAGGCCAGTCTCGTATGATGGGCCTGTTCCTGGGCATGAGACAAGGTCCATGATCGTCAACCTCACCGCCCTCCTGTGTTGAGCCAAGCTCGCTCCTCGCGGACAAGGGATGGTGAGGTTGGCGACTCTTAAAGTCCACGGAAAATCCGAAGAGAATGTCTCCTCGTGTGGCCTATTCTTGCCTCGTGAAGGTTCTTTCAGTTTTTGTCGCCACAATCGACATCCCTGCCCTATCCTAGTCACCCCGATACTATCGACGTTACATCTGTCACTCTGAATATCGGCCAGGCCGCATCGCTGCCGGGACCCACCGGGGTACCCGTCGCGGTCCAGAGTTCCGGCGTGTAAAGACCTCGCGCGACCGTTTTAGGCACGAAGGCTTCAATGCGCGTAGGGGTCCACACGCGAATCGCCACGTTTACCTGGCCAAGCGATGTAAGGTTGCTCAAGAAAGCGATTCTCCCTGGTTTGGTGCCAAATCCCACCCCGCGAAATGTCACCAAAGTTCCCGGCGGACCGGATACGGGCGTCATCGACAGCAACATCGGCGCTGCAACGGTTACCGCCTGACTATGATGCTTTGGAGGACGAACGGGTTCAGGCGACGATGCCGCATGAATCGAGGAAGGAGAGCGGGGTACAACGGTCTCTCGCGTGGGCGGCGCGGACACCGCAACGGATGAAGCACTAGAAGCCGGTTACTCGAGGTCTTCCCGCAGTCCGTGAAAACATCCGCCCACACCCTGTTAGAGACAGAGCAGCCATAAAAATCATGCATACAGTCCATAACCGTTTTTCATGGCATCACTTCCCATTTACCCCGCTTAACGTGCCCTTTAAAGAACAAGTTACAGCGTTCAGTTCATCTTGGAGCGGAACGGGTGTGTGTCCAGCGGAGGATGAGACTCCGCGGTAACGCCTCACACTGGTTAGGCGAACCCCCACCCAAAGACAGAACTTATCCGAAACTTTCTCTATTCCCATCTCCTTCCCACTGTTATGGTGAGATAGCAGGGATGATATAAGCGCCCACATGGGGCTAGAATGGAGGAGGCCGTCTATGGAATTACTTAACGGATTCACCATGAGCTTGGGAGACTTGCCGCGGCTATCGCGAGCTCAAACCCGCTCGATTAGTGCCGAAAATCCTTCAGGCGAGAAAGGCCGAGGAGGAGCCGCCACAGAAGGAACGGGCGCCCACGCCGCCCGCGATCTGGGCCAAGGATGGAAGGTCTCGCCATCCATCAATATTCCGTCTGGGGCCACGTGGACCATTGCAGACATTCGCGGAGCCGGCGCCATTCAACATATTTGGCTCACCTGCTTTCCGAAATATTGGCGGAGCCTAATCCTCCGTTGCTATTGGGACGACGAGCCCGATCCCTCCATCGAAGTGCCCGTAGGGGACTTTTTTTGCAACGGGTGGTGTGTGCGCAGCCCTGTCAACTCACTGCCCGTCGCCGTTAATCCCGCTGGGGGTATGAATGCGTATTGGCCTATGCCATTTCGCCAGAGTGCCCGGACGACCGTGGAAAACCGTTCGTCGGACGAGGTGACGCTATATTATCAAATTGATTACACCCTGGTCGACGAGGTCCTCGACAATATGGCCTATTTCCACGCGGAGTGGCGACGATCCAACCCCATTCCGTATAAGGCGGTGCACACCATTGTCGACGGCATCCAGGGGTCAGGCCATTACGTGGGCACCTATCTTGCCTGGCAATCCAACAACAACGGCTGGTGGGGCGAAGGGGAAATCAAATTCTACCTCGATGGGGACAGTACCTTTCCCACCATTTGCGGCACCGGAACCGAAGATTACTTCGGTGGCGCATGGAATTTCGAACAACCCCAAGGACAATATGGCACGTATTCGACGCCTTTCCTGGGGTTTCACCAGGTGATTAAGCCTGACGGCCTCTATCAAAGTCAGCAACGTTTTGGCATGTACCGCTGGCACATCATGGACCCCATCCGCTTTGCCCGCGATTTGCGGGTCACCATTCAGGCCCTCGGCTGGCGATCTGATGGCCGCTATCTGCCATTGCAAGATGACGTCGCGTCGGTCGCGTTTTGGTATCAAACAGAGCCTCACGCTCCCCATCCCCCGCTGCCCGATCGCGACGCGCTGGAAGTCATCTAGGCTGGACTCTCGTGGCGATCGTCCGCGGCCCATTACCGCGCCGCACAAAAAAGGCCGCCGGTGTGAAGAACCGGCGGCCGCCGTCTGCAGCACCAGCTACGGCTGAATCATATTGACCAGGGTGGTATCAAGCGTCTGGGCCACGGAAATGACCTTCGAGTTAGCCTGGTACCCCTCTTGGGCAATGATCATGTTGACAAACTGATTCGCGAGGCTGACATTGGATCCTTCGAGTTCACCCGCGGCGATGCTCCCCAGCTGGCCCGAAGACGCCGTCCCCACGACGGGCGGGCCCGAGTTGGCGGACTGCTGCCAGAGCGTGTTGCCGATGTTTAACAGCCCGCCAGGGTTCGCGAAATTGGCTAACGCCACTTGCCCTAAGACCGCGGTCTGGCCATTGGAAAAGCTGCCAGTAATGGTCCCGTCCGAACCAATCGTAAAGTTTTCCAGCGTGCCCGCCGGGTTACCGTTCGCCGTGATGGTCATGTTGGTGGTCATGGCGTAACCGGTCAAGTTAGCAAACGCCGCCTGGTTTAGGGTGACCGTCATAGGCGCAGACCCATCCGTAAAGCCGCTAATCGTGATGCTGCCGGTGCTGGTATAGGTCGCCTGACCGGTCGTATTGGAAAACAGCAACGTACCCAGGGTTCCGGTTTGCGCCGTGGTGCTATTGGGCGGCTGGTACGTGTAACCGACGGTCCACTGCATGCCGTTGGCCGTCGCCGTGGGATTCGTAAAGGTGATGTCGACGGGGACTTCATTGCCTTGCGAGTCGTAAAGGGTGACCGGAATAGAGTCTGACTTGTCCTGGCTATCGAGGTTGCCAGCAATGCTGGTAATGGCCGTGCTGGCCGCTGCCGGCTGTGTCAGGGTGGGCGGCACACTTAAGGGCACCATATTGCCCGCGGTTTGGCCATTGGCCTCTACGACCGCCGGGCTCCATCCCAAGACCATGTCGCCATTGGGGTCCACCAAATTGCCGTTGGCGTCTAAGCTAAAATCGCCGGCCCTGGTGTAGGCCAAACCGCCTTCAGGTGTGCGCACGATAAAGTAACCGGCGCCTTGAATCGCCAAATTGGTATTAATTCCGGTCGATTGCAGCGTCCCCTCAGTGGTATCAATCTGTACCCCGGCCACGTTGACCGCCCCCCCAGCCGACTCTTGAAGGGGGTTAATACCGCCAATGGTAGCCGTGGGAGCGGAGGCCCCCGACAGCGTCTGTTGCATGGCTTCCGCGAAATTCATCGAGCTCGACTTGTAACCCACCGTGTCGGCGTTGGCAATATTTTGCGCGACAATTCCCAGCAACGCCTGATCCGCGTTTAAGCCGGAAATCGCGGCGTACATGCTGCCTGACATAATCTTCCCCTCCTACCTCTGTTCGAATGATGATAACGCGCGTTCAATCGTTCGGACTCATCAAACTCCAATGGGTGGCCGCTGGCGTGCCTCCGTCTGTCGCTCGGGAGGACGAAGCGCCCTCATGCGAGGTCCCGCCTACGAGCACCAGCGCATCCACATGAGAAATTACTTGCATCGGTTGTTCGCAGCGAGGGGGCATCGTGGTGATGACCGTGTGCGTCTTCGGTGCCACGATAAAAATCCCTTGAGCCATGACCACAGCCGCCTTGTTGGCTCCCGTTTCCCGCGCTTTGGTCATTGCCTCTTCCAGTACCGCCAGATCCTGATGAGACAAATGCATTTGGCGGGATACCAACCGCTCGGCCGCGTGACGACTAAAGCTGACGCGCCGCTCGACAAGATCGCGAAATACCGACGCATCGCCGGCTTGGGACACGTTGGTCCCCCTCAGCGGCGCGGACGATTCCGGCCCGACCCCAGAAACGCTACTCATGACGACACCACGGATGAGCCGCTGGCCGATGTGCTGCTCAGGGACACGGTGCTAGAGCTGGAAGCAGCCTCACTGATCCCCGTTAGTTGGCTCGCCGGCACGGTCCCGACACCTGACACGTCAAAGGTCAGCCCGCTCGTTCCCGACATCACCGCCGTAACCTGCCCACTTTCTCCCCCTGCCGTCGTCACCACTTTCCCGATTAACTGACTGGCATCGACCAGCGAACTCGCGTCTTGCTGCACCGCTTGCAAAATTTTCTGCAGAGTGGACGTTTGGCTGGTAACCGCCGCCAACTGCGAAAACTGGGCGAGTTCTGCCACAAACTGGGTGTTATCCATCGGCTGCAGGGGATCCTGGTATTGTAGTTCGGCGGACAATAGGGTTAAAAAGGCTTGCTCGCCCAATTGTGACGCGGGATTCACGTTCAACTGGTTGTTGCTGGCGGATACTATAGGAGAACTGGTCGATACCGGGGTAGCCCCCGAACTTAGCGGATTGACACTCATGACATCCCTCCCTTTCTCATCGCGAAAAATCTGGTGTTAGGCCCGATAATCTACGCCGCCAGACGACTCAACCTCCGATGCGCCATCAGTCGGCGTTCCAGTCCAAGGCAGCGGCCGGTTCGCGCCACCAGGGCCCGGCGCATAACCTGGCGCCCTCCCATCGCCTCCTCCAACACCGGCACCCTCTCCTTCGGCGCTCAGGGAGAATTTCAGGGTGTGGACCCCTTCGGGCAAATGGACGGCATGGTGTGGGAGCGCCGTGGGTGACGCATTAACCCATCCCATAAGATTGGTTGGCACCCGCAATTCCGCTTTCAGGTGCGATCCTTCTTGGGTTACAGTCATTTTCATCGTCGACGCCTGAACCATTGGCCCGCGGATAGTCCACTCAGAACGCACCATCGTCTGATCCCGCTGCACGGGGCCGGGCACGATGCGCCACCCCGAAGGCACGCTGGGCTTCAACGGCGTAGTCCTTGCCCCGGCCACCTTTTCCTCCTGGCCAGGGTCTGGATTGCGAGTGACATCCCGCTCGGCGATTACCGTAGGTTGTGCGGCCACTCGCATCGGCACCGTAATCTCCTGGGTTTGCCCTAAAGATGTCGAGGGCGACTCTTTACGCAACGGCGCCGCTTCTCCTCGGGCGGGATGTGTCCAGGAAGAACTGAGAGGCGCTTCTCTGATCCGAACCGCCGTTCGCACCGCGGGAGATCCCGGCACAGGGGAGACACCCGCCTTCATGCGAAAAACTCGCTTTGGGAGTGGCTGCGACAATCCCTCATGCACTGCCGCCACCGTTCTTTCGCCCGCCTCTGGAGCTGTCATCCATCGCCCTCTCGCCATTTTCGGTGTCTTCATTCCCGCTGACCGCGATACCGCGGGTTGTCGGATGATCTCCGAAGTGGACAACCGGGAACGGCGATCGGACACCCCCACGCGGATTACGGTCATTCGCAGGGCGGGCATTGGGTGACGAGCCGCACCCGTGGGCGAAATCCTGATAGACGCGCTAGACCGCTGACCATCAATTCGTCGTGGGGTTGGATGTCCCTGACTCCGGGCGATGACCACCTTTTGGGGCGTGGGATGAAAGGACCGGGGCTGGGATCCCAGAATTGTCTCTGCGCGATCGGCCGTTATGCGAACCGGGTCCGCGCCTGTCGCCGACGGGGCAACGGAGCGATGGGAAGCTTCCGGCGCGTTAATAGGCGTGGCGGGCGAAACCGCTCCGCTCACCGCCAACATCACCCGGTGCGCAGTGTTAGGCGCCACGCTTCGCTGCTGATCTTTGCCGACCCGCTTGAGGGTTTTTACAAACGAGTGGTGCGCAGCCCCTGACCCCTTCTTGGCCTTGTTTGACTCAGGCTTGTTCACGGGCCACTTCGGTTGACGCAGGGCATCTAATAGCTCGGGCGTCACGCGATCCACCACATTCTTCACCTCCTTTCCATTCACGCGCTGTTTCGGCCTCACCTCCTTTCCCGGCTCTTGACGCTACCGCGTCATGCGCATCCGCTGGTGCTGGCGCCTCACATACGCTTCGAGCCACTTGCGGTCCGGCGCTGTGATGACAGTAAATTGCACCGCGGTTTCCCAACTTTGCCGGCCGCGCACTTCGCGCGCCTTAGGGGCCACCCGCACCACCCTGCCAATGAGTTCGATGGGCCGCTGTTCCACCCGCACCCGCATCCGCAAATCTATGCCCACCCACAACTTGACCGCGCTCGGAAAGCGAAGTCCCGTAGCCGAAATGTCGAACGTGGTGGTCATCAACAATTCCGAGTCCGGCCGTAGCAGACCGTATTCTAGGGGTAACGCCACCTTCACCCGAAAAGACTGGCGAAACTCGACCACCCGGGGTTGCCCCGTCAGCTTAACCACCAGGATGGGAATCGGATCCAAGACATCTGCCACAAGAGCCACTTGTTGATATAAAGTGTCGTCCTCAGCCCAACGCAAGGGGATTTTCTGGCCCGGAAGCGGCGTGAGATCCATGTCTGGTTCGCGCAACGCATCGATGTACACTTCGTCGCGCACCGAGCGAATGACGCGACTACGCACCACGCGCGTCTGAAACACGATTTGAATGATTTGGTTGGGCTCTAAGGCCACGACCCTCTCTCCCCCTCCTTTGCCGCTTGGCGAGCCAGCGCCCGCTCCAACAATTGTCGGGTCGCACGGCGCTCCTCCATAGCTCGGCGATGTTTTTGCCGACGCGCGAACACTTCGCTGAGGCGCTTATGACGCTCGGCTAGTGCCCACAGCTCCATTCGACACTGAGTTATTCGCGTTTCGACAAGAAAATCCTTTTCTGTTAAGATTTTCACCTCTCGGTCTGCTTTTTCGCCAAAGCGCAACCATTCGGCAATCGCGTCCGCGCCCGTCAACGGACTATCAAGAGGGGACGTAAGGGACCTTTCCCAGAAGGCCCGCTCCGCCTGAAGCTGACGGCGTTCAGCATCGAGCTCGAACAACCGTTGCTGCACCCCGTCCATTTGCTGCTCCAAGAGTTCCAATAACCGCTGGATCATGCCCGCTGGACCTCCGGCTCCGCCTGGAGGATCGCCGCTAACGACGCCAACGCCTCCGTCACCTCGGCACATTCCTCCATGCCCTGGCGTAGCCACTCCTCAAGAGCTGGCTCGATCCTGAGACACGCGTCGAGCACGACATCCGTCCCCGGCTGGTAGGCCCCCAGAAGAACTAAGTCGCGATTTTTGTCTAACTTGGCCAAAATGCGTCGAACCGTCGCCGCTAGCTGCTGATGAGTGTCATCCACGATCTCCGGCATCAAGCGGCTGAGACTCTTCAGCACGTCCAGCGCCGGAAAGTGGTGGCGGTCAGCCAGATCTCGCGACAAATAGAGATTTCCGTCCAAAATGCCGCGCACCGCGTCGCCGATGGGATCGGTGGGATCGTCGCCATCGAGCAATACCGTAAAAATGCCCGTGATGGACCCTTGGCCCACACGACCAGCCCGTTCTAAGATGCGCGGCAATAGATGAAAGACTGAGGGGGTATATCCACGCACGGCGGCAATCTCGCCGCTCTCCAGACCGACTTCACTTTGCGCCAATGCCACCCGCGTCAGCGAGTCGACCACCAGCATCACATGGAGCCCTTCTCCGCGAAACCACTCCGCCAAGCGAAAGGCGGTGTCCATCGCGCGCAGCCGCAGAATCGCGGGACTGTCCGAGGTAGCCGCCACAATGACCGTTTGCGCCAATGCCGCCTCCGGCAAGCTATGGTAAAACTCGGCAATTTCCCGGCCACGCTCGCCAATGAGAGCCACCACCGACACATCTGCATGGGTTTGGCGCAAAATTTGCTGCAACAACGTGGTCTTGCCCACCCCGGCCCCAGCAAAAATTCCCACCCGTTGTCCTTGCCCCAGGGTTAACAGGCCGTCGATAGCCCGAATTCCGGTCCACAGCGGCGTGTCGATCGGGCGGCGATCAAGGGGTGCAATGGGATCTGGGGTGATTTCCACCAGCCGTCCTCGCGGTTTAGGCCCGCCGTCCAACGGTTCGCCAGTGCCATCAATGACGCGACCTAAGAGCCCGCGGCCAACCGGAACCTTCAGGCGCTGACCGCTCGCCACCACCATCATCCCCTGCTGAATGCCGGTCAGATCCCCGTAGGGGGTTAAGAGTAAACGGCCATCCGGCAAAAACCCTGCCACTTCAAGCCGCAATCCTTGCGGCGGCTGCCAAGCGCGCGGCGAACGGTCGCGGCGCGTCTCCGAGCGTACGAGCCACAAGATTTCTCCAATGGCTGCAGCCGGGCCTCGGCTAATCACTGAAAGTCCGCGTACCGACTCAATGCGTCCAAAGCGCCAGAACCGCTTCTCCGGAGAAATTGCATCAATGGACTTAGCCTCTATCACCCGAGCGCCTCCTCGATTAAGCGCTTTAGCGAGACCAGGGGGCCTCCCAAGGTGCCGCTCGTGACCCCTTCGGCACGCATCACGCCCGTGGCCAGCGAGTCGTCAATCGCGACCGTGACCGCCGGAATGACCTCCCCGAGAACCTCTTCCAAAGCCTGTAGGCGCGGAGCCCAACTGCCATCCAGGAACAGTGCCACCTTCTCCCCATCAACCGTCGACACCAAATCCGCCAAGTAATCGCGAATCACGTCAAGCCGCTCCAACTTCAAGCGGGAATACAGCGAGAGGCTTAACGCTGCGGCCAGCGCTAACGTAGCCTCATCGTTGAGCCGCCCCAGGTAATCGCGGGTCTGGGCCACCCAGGTGAGCGGCTCTTGCAGTTCACGGCGCAGTGCCTGCCAGTCAGTGCGCGCTTCCTCGAGGCCTTGATGCCGCCCGGCCTCGTATCCTTGACGCCGGCCTTCTTCTTCGGCATGATGGCGGATATCCGCGGCTTCCAATTCCGCCTGCTCGATAATGGCGCGCGCTTCCCGCTTGGCCCGCTCCATCATTTCGCGGAACGCCTCCGTCATTTCCGGCTCCAACTGCACTGGCGGCGCTGGCAGGGTCGCGTCCACCGAGACGCGGAGCCGTCCTTCCAATTGGCGATGCGCTTTAATGACTTTAGAGGATGAAGTCATCCTTCTCCCCCCGTGACACAATAATTTCGCCTTGGTCTTCGAGTTGGCGGATCACGTTGACAATTTCCCGCTGGGCTTGTTCCACGTCGCGAATCCGCACTGGCCCGAGCACCTCGATGTCTTCCTTCAAGAGTTCGGCCGCCTTTTGGGACAAATTCTTCATAATGCGGCTATGCACATCGGGTTGGGCGCCTTTCATGGCCATGGCTAACGTCTTGTTGTCCACATGGCGCAACACTTTTTGAATCGATCGGTCATCGAGCTGCACAATGTTTTCAAAGACAAACATGCGGTTCTTAATATTTTCGGCGAGTTCCGGATCTTCTTCTTCTAATCGCGCCATGATTTGCCGCTCTGCCGCCCGTTCCGTGTTATTTAATATTGGCACGATGATGTTCAGCCCGCTGCCGCCGCCCGCCTCATCGGCGGCTAAGTCCGACAACTTCTGCTCAATCAAGTTTTCGATTTCCTGGATCACCTCGGGCGCCGCGCGCCCCATCAGGGCAATGCGCCGCGCCACGTCCGTTTGCAGGTCGGTGGGCAAGGCCGAGAGCACGGCCGCAGATTGCGCGGGATCGGTGTGCGACAAAATTACGGCAATGGTCTGAGGGTGCTCGTCCTGCACCAGGGCGGTGATTTGGGCCGCGTCCACCTTGCGCAAAATCTCGAAGGGGCGTTTTTGCAGAAAATTGCGGAGCCGGTGCATAATCTCGTTAGCCCGCTGATCATCAAAGGCCCGCTCAAGAATTTCTTTGGCTAAATCGGCGCCCCCTTCGCTAATTTGTTGGTCAGCTTGCGAGAGGTGATAAAATTCGCTCAGCACCTCTTCCTGCAGGGAGGGATCGACCCGCTTCAACTTTGCAATTTCGACCGTAATGGCCTCCACGTCTGACCTCTTCATATAACGCAAAATGTTGGCCGCTTCTTCTGACCCCATGGTCAGCAGCAAAATGGCGGCCTTGCGGGCTCCTGCCAACTTTTCCATCTAGCTGTTGTCCTCTTCCATCCAGGTTCTCAAGAGGCGCGCCGCCGTTTCCGGATCGTGCCGCGCCAATTCGTCCAGGCGCTGCCGCGCCCGTTCGCTAATGCTGGGCTCCTTCTGCTGGCGCATTTCATCGAGCAATTCCGCCACCGACATCGGCTCTTGAAAGTCGATCTGGCCCCCCACCGCGGTTGGCAGAGCCACTGGTGGCGCTTCGGCTTGCGGCGGCCGATTCTTGAAGGCGCGCCTCAGCATCAAGACCAGAAAGATAAAGGTTCCCAGGGCCAACAACGCGAGCACCCCTTCGCGAATCGTTTGAGCTCGCTGGGCCTTTTGCATGGCCGCTAAAGCTTGACTGACGGCAGTGCGATTAAACGGCATGCCGACCACGGTCACCTGGTCGCCAGCCTTGAAGTTCACGCCGGCGGCATTCGCCACCAAAAGGCGCAGCGACTTAGCCTCCTTAGGACTGAGCTTCTGATCAACGACCACCGCGACGGTCAGCCGCTGGATTTGTCCAGCCGGTACCACCTGACTGGTTTTGGTGGTATCGACCAAATATTTGTCAACCGTGGTGCGGCTATTGGACTTTGACGTACCCGTACTGGCCGCTGTGGTAACGGTTGGGGTGTTTCCTTGCGTGCCGACCGCGGGAGACGGGGGCGTGGTGCCGCTGCTGGACGAGGTTTGCACCTCTTGAGACGAGAGCACCGCATGCCCATAGGCCACAGAGGTGACGCTAGAATGGTTAAAGTTTAAGACCGCGCTTACCTGAACCACCGCATTGCCGGGCCCTAACACCTGGTCCAGCATGTTTTGCACATTGTTGCGAATTTCCGTCGACACCGCGTTTTCTGCGGCCAACTCCGCGCCGGAGACGCCTGACACCTGCAGAGCAGCCGAGTCATTGTTTAAGGCGCTCGCCGACAGCACGGTGCCATTTTGATCAACCACGGAAACCTCGTTCACCGAAAGGCCCGAAACCGAGTGGGCGACCAGATTCATAATGCCCCGCACCTGCCCTGCGGACAGGCTGGCGCCCGGCGCCAAATCGACAAAAACCGACGCCGTCGATTCTTGGGTGGTCTCCCCAAACAGGCTGGGAGCCGGCTGATTGATGAGCACCCGGCTCGACCGCACCCCGTTAATGCTATCAATCGTGGACTCCAGAGTGGCTTCCAGATTGGCCAATTCCTGCAGCTGAATTTCTTGATCGCTCTCACCCAAGCTAAACGTCAGCGATGACGGCAACCCCACGGTGCTGGAGGGAATGTTTTGGTCCGCCAGTGACACCCGCACTTGGTTGACGTCCGCTTTAGGCACCAAAATCGTTGAACCGCCATCGGTTAATTGATACGGCACTTTCATGGTGGTCAACTCCGAGGTGATCTGCCCCGCAGTGCGCGCATTGAGATTCGTGTAGAGCGGTTGCCAGTCGGGACTCGAGATAATGACAAAACCCGCCACCACCACGCCAACGGCCAACGCTGCCAAGACCACCACGCGCCACCGTTTAGACGGCGACTGGGCTTGCCACCATTGCCGGATCCGGGTGAGGTATGCTTGAACGCGATCGTTCATGGCCGGCGATTCCCCTTTGGGCTAGCTTAACGGCATGTTCATAATGGTTTGGTACGCCGTGACCGCTTGATTTTGGATCGAGGTGGCAATGTCTAAGGTCGCCTGGGCTTGGGTCATGGCCACCATCGCGTCCGTCACGCTAACATGCCCCACCATCGCCTGCTGAATGGTCTGATCGGCCGTCGCTTGACTTTGCACCAAGCTGGCGACGGCTTGTCCCAGGAGCGTGCCAAAATTATTGGCAACGCTCGCTGAATGCGATGCCCCGTTCGTTAACGTCACGGGGGACAGTAAGCTAATGGGAATCGTACTCATGCTGTCGTCCCTATGGTGAGCGCTTCGACATCCATCGCCTTGGCCGAGTTAAAAGCGCTCACATTCGCCTGGTACGCCGCCGACGCCTGAATCAAGTCCACCATCTGGGTCGGTAAACTGACGTTGGGATAGAGGACATCCCCCTGCGCATTAGCCTGGGGGTTTGTCGGGTCGTAGACCACGGTCAGCGGGCCCTGGTCTTGGTAGATGCCGGCCACCATCACCCCTTGCCCCACGCCATTGGAGGATCCGACGCTAGATGACGAAAGCGCTTGAAAGGTGACATATTCGCTGCGATAGGGGCCGCCTTGCGGCGTTACCGTCGTATCCGCGTTAGCCAAGTTATTGGCAATCACCGAAATCCACGTGGAATCGGCTACTAGTCCAGTGGATGCAATCTTCATCCCGTCAAACATTACTGTGCCTTCCCTTCTGTCACAATTTTAATTTCCGTAATCTGCTGGTTATAGGCTTCAACCGCGGTTTCATACAACAGCTGGGCTTGAGCCAAATTGCTCATCTGCGCCGTTAACGAGACACTGTTGCCATTGTTGGCGACCGATCCCGGCGTTGTCACGACCGTGCCGCTCACGGACAACACGGCGCTAGGCCCTTCATTGAGCGCACTGGCCAACTGCGATTGAAAAGACAGGTTTTGCGCCTTAAAACCCGGCGTCTGGTAGTTGGCTAAATCATTGGTAATGTAGAGTTCCTGCTCACGGCTTAAATTCATGGTCGCCACGATTGCCGCATCGGTCAGGTTATTGAGCCCGACGCCCATCATCCGCTCCTCCCTTCCCTGCTATGTATTGACCCCCTTCATTACGGGCCGTTGCCAATGGCGACTTCGGCTACGGCACTTCGGAGAACCAAAATGTTGACCCGGCGGTTTTGAGCGCGCCCTTCGGGCGTCGCATTCGTGGCAATGGGGTGATACTTGCCGAACCCCGCAAGAGACAGGCGTGCCGGGTGAATACCCGGGACGCGGCTTAACACATAGACGACATTGGCGGCCCTCATGGCCGACAACTGCCAGTTGCTGGGGTACTCGGCGGTGCGAATGGGCGTCGAATCGGTGTAGCCCACCACTTCGATGTCGTTGGGCACCGTCGCGAGTACCCGCCCCAAACGCTCCAGCAAAGCGATGGCCGAGGGCGACAAGTGTGCTGAAGCCGGGGCAAATAAGAGAGTGGAATTGAGGCTCACTTCCACGCCCCGCTCATTGCTGGTGACCGACACTTGGTTCGCGAGCCCCGCCTGGTCAATGGCCGTTTGCAGTTCCGATTGCAATTTGCTTAAGCTTTGCAATTCCTGTGTTGTCGCCCGGGCTGTTTCCGTCCCGCTATTGGCGGTAATGATGGATGGCCCAAGCCCCTGCCCGACAATGCTTCGCGAGTCAAATTCGTTAGCCAGCGCTTGGGCGACTAATGAAAATTTGATTTGCTCGGTTCGGTTCATGGCATAGAGCACGATGAAAAAGGCCAAAAGGAGCGTGATGAGGTCGGCGTAGGTAATCAGCCAGCGCAACATGCCCCCACCTTCGTGTCCTCCGCCTTCGTGCTCGTCGTCGTCCATCATGACACGCGAACCTCCTCCACTGGCTGCGACACATTCTCCGTCCCCGTGCCGCCTGGACCGCCCGATGGGGTGATAAAGCTCATCAGTTTGTCGCGCAGCATGGACGGCGCCATGCCCTGCTGAATGGACAAGAGTCCCTCTAGCGCAATTTGGCGCATCAGCGCCCCATGTTTCGCCTTGTTTTTGAGGTTGCTCGCTAAAGGCAGCCAAAGAAGATTCGCGCTGGAAACACCATACAGGGTGGCAATAAACGCTAAGCCAATGGCCGAGGCAAGGTCGTTGGGGTTACCGTTTAATTGTCCAAGCACATGAACGAGTCCCATCACGGTGCCGACAATGCCCATGGTCGGCGCGTAGCCCCCCGCCGCCTCAAAAATGGAGACCCCCATTTTTTGCCGGCTGGCCTGCGCGTACATGTCCGTCTCCAGCATCTGGCGCATAAAGGTGGGATCCGCGTTGTCCACAATCAGCTGCAGCCCTTTTTCCAGAAACGGATCATGAGCCCGGGCAATTTCCGGCTCCAGCGCCAGCGGTTGCTGACGGCGGGCAATATCGGTATAGTGCACCAGCTGTTCAATGAGTTGCACCGGGTCAAAGGTCGACCGGGTAAGCCCCATTTTGAAAAGGCTAGGGACCTGCTTCAACTCATCGAAGGAAAAGGACACCGCTGTCGCCCCAATAGTGCCGCCAAACACAATCATGGCCGCTGTGCCCTGTAACAGCGCGCCCGCTTTCCCGCCTTCGAGGACAAACCCTCCCACCAAAGCAATTACGCCAAAAATGATGCCGCCAAAGGCGCTGACATCCAGTTTCACATCGGACTCCCCCTCAGTTACATCCAGATCCCTCGTACCGCATAGGGAATAGCCCGATAACGGTTGCTCAGCCCGCCGGTAAAGCGGTCGTATTCCTCCGGTGTCGCGAAACCGCGGCGAATAATCTCTCGGCGCAATCGCATGGGATCTAATTCAATGCCATTTAAGTTATCCACACCAATATAATTTCCCGGCGATAATTGGATTTGCGGTACCCAGGTGTTTTCATTAGGCAAATACTCTGCGCGAATATCAAACATGCGCCGATTGCCGACGACTTCCCATACGCCTGTCCAGATATGCGGTCCAAACACCACGTGATACATACTTTCGCGATTGCGTTCACGGTTCGGTTTCATGATGTGCTTACAAAAGATGGGCCCTCCCACGGTCGCATCGACCTGGTACAGCACATGGGTTAAGATAAATTGCAGCAACTCATCGCGTGTTGGCTTAACCATCCCGTTGGGAAAATAGCGGTCGGATTCTGCCCGGCGTCCCCGCCGCTTGCTGCGCGGTCGGCTAAAAATCGGCGAGGATAACTCGACGGATTGTCCGTCCTGAAAGAAAGCCAGCGATTTACTCGACATGTTTAACCCCTCCATGTCGGAATTTGTTTTCCACTAGCAATCAGCTTTCGACAGCGTTATTCCAGATCCTTCTTTCTGAAGCAGGATTTGCTATGAAAGTTAAGGCCAAAATCCTTGATTTTCGCCAATTTTCCAGGGAGACCTCAGGATGCCCAAAAGAAGCAATGTCAGATTTTGTCGAATTCGCATAAACCGGGGGTCCAATTGTCCTCTCCCTGGTTTTCAATGCCGTAACGCTGCGCGAACTCCATTAACTCGTCACTGATGAAATCCAAAATCCGCAGAGAAAAAGAGGTTTTAGGACAGCCTGCGAAATGGATACAAGAATCCATTCGAGCCGAAAGACAGGAGAGCCCGGGTGAATCACGGGCGAGATGAATAGCTGCATCGCGCTAATCGCTTACACGCCTAATTGGGTGACAGACGGTGGGGACGAAAGTCGTCCAGTACCCCGAAGTGTGTAACTCTAAGGCCAACGATACCACGGACCGTTCACCTTTGTTCAAGGCGGGAATTGATGTTTGCGGATTCCGAATAAGTAAGTGCCCCTCTTGTAAATGCGAACGGAATAGCTGCAGCCGATTTTTCATCTCGTGAAACAGTTTGGCATAAACAACACGAGGTGTAGCGATGCCCGGCCAAACTGCCCTGAGATAAGCTTCGAGCCTAACGGTAATCCGGAACAACAGGTCTAACACACTAGTTGGTGTCGCGGCCATTTCATCCGCTCCTATGCGATGCAGGATCCGTTGCTATCAGGAGGGGGGCGTTCGGCAGTGATGAAATCCAAAATCCAGAAAGAAAAAAGGAGTTTTGGAGGAGCCCGCGAAATGAATGACAAGCATTCATTCGCGCCGAAAGAGGGGGGATTCGGGTGAATCACGGAGATCAGCCAAATATCCCAATCACTGCCGCGACACACGCTCGTCCAAACGGGTCTTTTAATCAGATTATTTGTTATCAGCCGAACATTCCAAATCGGGGGGGTATAGACTCCGCCTTCGTCAGCCTCTAACCGCAATCGCGGCCAGCGGTCAAACTCGCATTACTGATTTTAGAACATCGCGCGGAAGCCATTCACAATGCGCACGCGTGTGGTGGTTGACGCGCACGGGCAATCTTGACGGGTGCCGTGGGAATCGGATGTGGAACCATGCTTAAGGGGTGGTGGCAACGGTTGGTCAAACGGTACCGACAAAGGGCATCTTCAACATTGCCTGAAATTAGAGGCGTCTGAAACGGTCAGCGAAGCTAATGCATCGACCGCCATCCTGTTGCGCGCTGGTGCAACAGCAGGAGAGGCGCCAACAAGTCTCGTACCCCCTACACCTTGGGCTCCTTCGTCGCACGACGGACAAATTTGGATTGACGCAGCGGGCCAGGTTCGCATTGTCAACCCGGTCGGCCCGCAAGGGCGTTATCCTGCCGTGTTGGCGCCAGACGACCCTTTTGTCCAGGTAATCGTCAATGGGCGCCGCGTCAAAGGATTGGTGGTGGTTGAAGCAAGCGATACGGTACGCATTCGTTGCCGCATCGAGGCACCCGAAACACGCGTTGCCATCGATGTCGCACCCGATGAAATGGAGGCGCGATTAGTCCTCAGCTATCGCCCCGGAACACGCCGATTCGTTCTGCCCACCGAACCCTCGCTCCTTCTTACCATTGACCCGGTCGTAGTGCCGATTGAACCTGTACCTGCCACATTGGCGCATGTTCGAGCGGAATTAACTCGTCACGGAATTGTGGCCGGCCTCATCGATTCCGCTGTAATTCAAGCCTTTTTGGACCGCCGCGAAAGTGGTTCTTGGCTTATTGCCAGAGGACAGCCACCCCAGCCCGGCCTGGATCCCTGGCAAGCAGAGCCAGCTGCGTCGGGACCAGGCCCCTGGTATGTTGAACCGGGTCAAATTATTGCACGCCGCCACGCCGATCCCGCGCGCGGAGGGTATACGGTTCGTGGATCGCCCGCCCTCCCCACAGAACAACCGGGACAAACAATCGTTCAATGTGGGCCCGGGGTAACAGTCATGGCCCACCGTGCCCATTTCGTCGCTACCCGGGCGGGACTGGTGGTCTTGCGCCCAGACGTGGTGGATGTCATTCCCCAGTGGGAATGGGCTACAGTGGAAGCAGGGCCTGATCCGTTGGTGGTTGATGGTGATCTGGTCGTCAAAGGAACAGTCGCGGCTCGGCCGTTAATCGTCACCGGCAACCTCTCTGTCCAAGGAGACATTTTAGGGGCAGATGTGGTGGTTGGGGGGTCCCTGACCGTATCTGGGAGCGTGAAGGATGCCGTGATCACGATGGGGATCGACCGCTACGCGCACCGACTTGCCACTGAACACCTCCAACGAGCGATTGATGGACTTTACGATTTGGAAGCGACGTTGCACGAACTCGAACCGCGAGTAGGCGATCGATTGGCCACCATCCTGCGCCAAGTAATACCGCGAAAGTTCGGTGATGTTCTCGATTCCTTGGCTTGGCTCGTGCAAGCCACCGAGTGGCCCACGCTAACGTGGGACGCCGGATTTAAACGAACGATTCGCCAAGTGGACGCCACCCTATCGCCGACGGGACTATCCGAATTAACCTCGACAAGTCCTCTCTGGGCATGGCGTGACGAACTTGAAGCCATCGATGGTACCGACCTGGTTCACCTGCGCCCACAAGGCCGTCAGGTCGGAGTCGCGTACTTTCACACGGTAGAACGCAGTCACATCGATAGCCCTTCTGCCGTGATATATACCAAAGCCCACCAGTCCACCATTATCTCCCACAAACGAACCGAACAGGAAACCATAACGGAGGTGTGGCCCCAGATGCACTAATTGTTCTCACACAGCATCGCGAAGGAGTGCAGAAAGAACATGGAAAATGAATCCCGGAGGCAAAAGACTGGTTTGGAGGAACAGCCGGCCGTCGCACTTCATCAGTCTATTGCGGCGCGGAGACCCCCTGCCGTTTAGGCATCGGAAGGAGCGCTGCGTCCCCCCCGCCTATGACAAAAGGACACAAATGATCCGTACGAGCACTATGCCACTGACATTGACGGTCAAACGCAACTAAATTCTGAGCAAACCGCCTCGTTGCTGGCGACGACGGAACGCGTTAATGCGGCCTGTCATGCCATTGCCGAAACCGCCTGTCACGAACCCACGGCCAGTCAGGCCCAGTTGCACCATTTGATGTACCGCGTCGTGCGCGAACGCTTTGGCCTGTCGGCGCCAATGGCGGTCCGCGCCATCGGCCAAGTCGTGGAAGCCTACAAACGGGATAAAACGATCGAGCCCACGTTTCGCCCGCATGGGGCTATCGTGTACGATGACCGCCTGCTATCGGGGAAAGGCGTGGATCGGGTGTCGATGCTGACCTTGCCAGGCCGCATCCGCCTTCCCTCGGTGAGGGGCGCTTATCATGCGCCACGGCTGCGCCGGGTTCGGGGCCAGGCGGATCTGCGCTATCGCGAGGGCACCTTCTCCCTGGCGGTCGTGGTAGGATGTGCTGGAACGCCGCCGCGTCCGCCCGACGACGGGTTGGGCGTCGATCGGGGCATGGTGAATATTGCCGCGGATTCGGATGGTGACACGTATTCGGGGACTCACGTCAACGGTCTTCGGACGCGCCATGCGAAGCTCCGCCAACGCTTGCAGAAGAGAGGCACAAAATCGGCCAAACGCCTGCTCAAAAAGTGGCGTCGCAAGGAAGCGCGGTTTGCCGCGGACGTGAACCACCGCATCGCCAAACAGTAGGGGGCGCACACCCAAGGGGGATCGCCCTGGAAGGCTTGACGGGCATCCTGGTTTCGAGGGCACCGCAGCGTCGCCAGCATAGCTGGGCATTCCATCCGTCGCGCAGGTTTATCACCTACAAGGCAAAACTGGCGGGAGTGCCCGTGGTCCGGGTTGACCCGCCGCACGCGGGACCTCACTCCAAGATCCCTGCAAGCTCCGCCCGTTAGGCCGGGGTCGTTGACGGACCTTAATACCACGACCTTGGACGTCACGGCCCTCAAACACCTGCGCCACGCATTCGCACGGTTCATGCTTTATGGGACCAATGATTTCGGTCGCCAGGCATCGGTCTCAGCCTCAAGAGGCGTTTCAGAATGGTGATGAGGGGCAGCAACCCCACTCCATGCCCGGGAAGTCACGGCACGCCCTGTGTCCCGTAGGCGCCAACCTAAACCGAATGAATCGCTTTGTAGACGTCGTTTGCGGAGGTGCTCAGGGCGTGGGTCCATACTCGGAAGGTTAGGCACCAATCCGTCGTCGCGCCCTAGGCGCAGCTCATCGACGGATTAAGTAAGATCCAAGCGCTCCGATACCGCACGTTGCAGGGAAAACCGTGAAGCAACGTTTTTGCGATAAAGCAAAAGAACACGACGAGGGAGGCAGCTATGATATAGCCTCCCAATGATCGGCATTAGTCAAACCGAATTATCTACCGATAGGCCCCAATCGCTCCAAAAACATTCATCTGCCTCCGCTACTGCGAACGACCAGCCCACCCAGTGGTATGCCGTGATCATCAGCGCATCGGAATGGCTTGGTCGCTCAAACGGCATTAGTTGGAGTTGGCGGTCAATCTTTGATGCCGCTTTCGCCCGAGGCCCTGGCTCTCAAGGCCAGAACCGGGCCAACAGGCGATGACTTAGCCAGCGGACTAAGAGCCGCGACACCCGTTCGCGAATTCCGGGAATGGTGAGAAGAATACCGATGAGTCCCGTGAGCGGCCCCGGGGTAATCATGAAGGCCATGGAGGTGATTAAAATAGCCCCTTCACCCAACCGATGCACGGGAAATCCTTCTTGACTCCATTCGTCCCGCACCCGACCCCACCAACTCCGCCAGGAGCGGTGCGCCAGCACCGCCCCCAACAGGGACGATCCCACGGTGATGGCAATGGTGACAAGCCACCCGACAAAATGGGCTAGTACGATGATGAGGAACAACTCTACTAACGGCACTAACAAAAAGGCCACTAACAACCGCTTAAACACGCATAGCCTCCTAGGCGGTCACGGGTGGAATCGGGGTCGGTCGGCCAGGCAAGCCATTCCATAGCCACCAGGCGATGACTGCCGTAAAAAACGTGGCGACAGTTAACGGCCCAAATGCCCAGTGGCGAAACAAAAGCCCACCGGGCAAGGGGGCTAAGGCCGAGGCTAGTTCGGTGACGAGATTATAAAGACCGTAGGCAGTGCCGGCCTCGTGAGGTCTCACCACCCGCCCCACCGCCACCCCTTGCAGCCCCCGCGTACCCTCACCGATTCCCCGCATAAGTCCTGAAAAAAGGCCCCAACCCACGCTTTCCGGGGCCCATAGCAACGCCAGCCACCCAATAACCAGCAACCCTAATCCCGCGCCCAATGTTCGAGGAATGCCCCAGTGCTCCGCCACCCGACCCCACAAGGGACCGGTCACGGTGGCCATCAAAATCGCCACCGATCCCAAAACACCGATCACTTCCACCGACAAGTGTCCCACAGTCTTCCAATAGGGTACCACAAAAGGCCAGGCAATACCCTGCACCCCAGCCAGAACCGCCGAAAAGATCATCCACTGAAAAAAGCGCGGACGCGTCTGGGGACGCCATTGGAGCTGCCGGGAACGCCGTACTTCGGGAGGATGGCGGTGCACGCACAGCAAGACCAAGGTCGACACGAGATACAACGCCGTCGCAAGAGAAAACACGACCGTATAGGAATAGTGGGCAGTCAGATAGCCGCCAACCGTGGGGCCAATCACCATTCCCGCGCCAAACACGCTCATGACCACCGTATACGCGGTCGTCAATTTCGCAGGTGGCGCCTCAGCAACAATCACGGCCTGCATAGCCGGAGTCGAAAAGGCCGAGCCGAAATACAGGACGACACCGGGGATAAGCCACTGCCAGTGGCGCGCCAAGGCAAAGATCAAAGGAACAGGCACTGCCAAAATCCATCCCCACAGCAGCACAGTCCGCCGATCAACGTGGTCAGCGAGCCACCCACCCGGCAACACCACCAAGGCGGTGATTACACCAGCCACCGTGGTAAGCAGCCCTACAATGACAGGACCTCCTCCCAATTTTTCAATGTATAAAGGGAAAAAGAGACCATATAAGCCAAAACCCAGCCCCCATAAGCCTTGCGCCAGCGTCATCCACCATAAATCCGGCGTCATGCCAAACTTTTCATTCAATGTCAATGCAGCAACCACGCTCCCCCGGCCATTGAGGCCAGAATCACCCACACCGCTGGTATTTTAAGCCAGTACATAGCAGCAAAGCCGGCCGCAAAAAAGATGGCGGGAATGCCCCAGCGCTCTTTAGGAAACGCCGTGGGAATTAACTCCATGATGAGCAGCAGCAACAACACGATGACAATAGGCTTCACCCCGCGAATCAGCCCTGATACGTAGGGGTTGGCCTTGTAGACAATGAGCAGCCGGTAAAGGCCCAACATGAGCACCAACGACGGCAACACCACCCCGGCCAGCGCTGCCACGGCACCCACAGGCCCCCCGACTTGATACCCGATGCTGGCGGCCAATTTCGTGGCAATGGGTCCTGGCAAGGCATTGCCCACCGCTAACATTTCTGCAAACTGCTGATTGGACATCCAATGATTGCCATCCACGGTGACCACTTGAATGAGTGAGATAGACCCCGGTCCCCCGCCATAACCCAGAATCCCGACTTTGAAAAATCCCCAAAACAATTGCAACCATGTTCTCATGGCGGTAAACCTCCCCCCGTTGTCAACGGAGAGGTTCTCGCCCGAGTTCTCAGATTCCTTGTTCCCTTACATATCTACGCCTCGCGGCAGAAAATAGACATGCCAACGAAGGGGACCCAGGGTAGGGGTTAAGCCGCACAGGTCCGAGCCCGTATTGGAATACTTGCGCCGCAAGCCGCGGCCTTTCAAAAACGCATGGCTTCCCAACGAGCCAGCCTCGACGGCACCGCGCAGAAAAGCCGCTGAACCTGTGCCAAGTGGCCCATCGCAAAATTTGAGACCTTACTTGAGACTGTGATTCGTGCCGGCCGGTGGTATAGTCCCCTGTAGCGTATGTCGCATCATTGATGGCCGTTTTTGGTTGAGTGGATCAGTCTCGTACCTCGAACAAAGCTGCCGACACCGTTGACTGCGACTGCGACTGAATCTCGCAGAAAGTGAGTGACGATGGGTGAAGGTTTCCCTATTCCGAACCCCCCTCTTAGGCTTGGCCTCAGCAGCTGCATTGCTATCTTTAGCCATAGCCCCCTCGATGACCGCCATGGCGGCTTCGGCCCCCAGCACGCTCTATGTTAGCACCACTGGTAGCAACACCACCGGTAATGGGTCAGCCAACGCGCCGTATCAAACGATTAGTTATGCTCTCAGCGTCGCCGCCTCAGGTTCAACCATTGTTGTCGAACCCGGGACCTACGATGAGTCCCTGACGGTCACCAACTCCGTGCGCATCACTGCGGACGCGCAACTCAGCGGCAATGCCTCCAATACCATTCTCAATGCCAGCGGAAATAATAACGGCATTCTCATTGACGGTGCAGGCGCCGACAACACCTCCGTCTCAGGTTTAACGATTGAAAACACCAATGCTGAAGGCGTCTTGGTGGTCAACAGCAACAACGTCGTTCTCAGCCATTTGATCGTAACCCACACCGGACTCAATCCAAGCCCCAAGATTAATGAAGATAAAGCCATCGAACTTATCGGCACGCAAAACGGTATGGTCTATGATAACACGGTCACCGACAACGGCGCCGGGATTGGCCTGGCCGACAACGGCGCAATCAATCCAGGCGAACCGGCCCCCTTCGGCACCGCCGCGCCGTCGGAAAACAATGTCATCTTAGACAATACCATTAGCGGCAACAGCAGCGGTTGCGGAATCGTGGTTGCCGCCTACAACCCTGGCGAAGGGGTTATTAATAACCTGATTATGGGCAACAATGTAAGCCTGAGTCCTGCGGGAATTGTGGTGGCAGCCGACGTGCCTGGCACCGTGGCGGAAGGAAATGCGGTTATTGACAATACCGCGACGTCAAACTTCCTTCCCGGTATCATTTTGCACAGCAACACCCCGGGCGATGTCGTCACCAACAACAGCATCATCGGTAACACCGTCTCTGAAAACAAGCCGGATCCCGAGGTGTCTAGCGACAACGGTCCGACCGGAATCATCGCCATTGGCGCGGTCGAACCGGTGACGCATACGCTGATTGCCGACAACCAGGTCTCAAGCGAAACCTACGGCATCTTCCTCGACAACGCGCCGGGCGTCCTGGGCCTGACGAGCAATACCTTTAGCAATGTCACCGTCCCTATTAGCCCAGCTACTCCCGCCACCTTGTTCCCGCTGGTTCCCGTCACCGTAAACACATATGGGCACCTTGCGTATTTTTACGCGGGCCTGTGGCCCAATCAGCCAGGCATGGTCGCCATCGCCAAGTACAGCACCAGCGGCACACTGCTCCAAGTGTATGCAGCCCACTACAGCGCCAACCTTGCCAGCGAAATTGGGTCAGTCGCCAATGGCGCCTACGAGCCACCCGGGCACTACACCATTCCGATGGATTAACCGGGCGTAAGATCGGGGCCCCCTTGACGGCGGGCCCCGCTGCACTGCTTCCCCTCAGGGGGCACCAACTATGGGGGGCAGTACCGTGACCACGTGGCCCACCACAACCACGGCCGGAGGCGTCATGCGTTGCTGCTCGGCCGCGTGGGCCAGTTCTCTTAAGGGCGCCACGATCATCCGTTGGTCTGGCCATGAGGCCTTCTCGATCACGGCGGCCGGTGTGTCAGCCGACATTCCCTGGGCCATGAGGCGCTCGGCGATAGCTCCTAACTGGGCCATGGCCATTAAGAAGACCAGGGTGCCGCCGAGTCCGACGAGGTGCGGCCACGGCAACCGCTCAGGCTCGTGACCACTGACGACTGTCACCACCGCACTCACGCCCCGATGCGTGGCGGGTATGCCCCCCAACGTCAAGGCAGCCCAAGCCGACGACAGTCCCGGCACCAGATCAACAGCCACGCCGGCCTTAACCAGCGCCTGCACCTCTTCGCCGCCCCGGCCAAACACCATTGGATCGCCGCCCTTTAAGCGGACCACGCGGAGACCTTGCCGGGCAAGGCGGATAAGGTGATCATTGACCTCTTCTTGGGCCATTCCCCGCCCCCCGGGAGCACGGCCGACACAGATTGCCACAGCATGCGGCGACACATGTTCCAGCATCTCTGGCAATATCAGCCGATCGTAAAGAACCGCGTCCGCTTCCTGAAGAAGCGCTGAGGCTTTTACCGTTAAAAGTTCAGGGCTCCCCGGGCCTGCCCCCACGAGGTGAACCAAGGGCGTGGTGATGCCAATCACCTCCCGTATGCCGAAGGGCCTCTTGCCACGAGGTCCATGCGCGGTCCTCAGCCACCCGAATGCGTTCGCGAGCCTCAACGCCATCACGCTCTTCGCGAACGTTTAACCGCACTTGTCGTACCCTCTCCAGACGCTCTGGCCATTGGTCGTCAAACAGGGATTCGAGCGCCTCGCGAATGCGCCGCGCCATGCCCGGCGCCCATCCACTGGTCGATACCGACACCACGAGCGGTCCGCGCCGGAGATGACTCACCATAATACAATCGGACAGGGCCGGCTGATCGACCACGTTAACCAGGACCGCAGTTTGGCGCACCGTGCTCAAGAGGCGGCGATTCACGGCACCATCCTCGTGAGCAAGAATTACCAGCGCGGCACCCTTCACATCCGCAGGTTCGGGCCAGCGTGGAAACCAATGGACAGTGTCACGCATGGCTGGCGGCAGCGGACAGTCGGGCCGCTGGTCGAAGACCGCAACCAACGCCTCCGCTGCGAGGAGCCGCTCAATCTTTGCCACCGCTGCCGTCCCCGAGCCGACCACCACCACCGGCCGCGAAGTCACGTCCAACATCACCGGAAAATACCCCACAGTTACGACTCCTCTTGAAACGCCGCCATTAATATCTCGGCCACCTCTGGTCGCATCACCTCTGTGGGAGGCATTGTGCCTTGACGCAATAACCGCCGCACCATGGTACCGGACATCTGAATCCAGTCGGAGGGGTGTGGACAGGTGCGACGCGACACAGTGGCCTGGCAGCGGCAACAGTAACCAATGTCGTCGAAGGTCACCGGCGTGATGCCGATTTCCGGGGCCAGGCGTTCAAGCAGCTGCCGCGCAGCCTCCGCCTGGTAAAAGTAGCCCACGCCCGCGGCGTCGCGGCCGACGATAAAGTGGGTGGCGCCAAAGTTCTTGCGCACCAGGGCGTGAAACAACGCTTCCCGGGGCCCCGCATACCGCATCGCGGCGCCAAAGGTCGCCAAAAGCACGCGGTTGGCCGGAAAGTAACCCGATATCAGCGCCCGATAGGTTTTGATGCGAATGGAGGCGGGCACGTCATCGGATTTCGTCGGTCCCACTAACGGGTGCAACACGAGGCCGTCCGTGATCTCGAGAACGGTCTTCAGAAGATATTCGTGGGCCCGGTGCGGCGGGTTTCGCGTTTGAAAGAAGGTCACCGTTCGCCATCCGCGCTGGGCAATGGCGGCGCGCACCTCCTTAGGCGTAGCTGGCTCGCCGTAAGGGGAGGGGGTGACGTGTACGACGGTGACCGGACCCGCAAGACACCAGCGGGGCATCCTAAATAGCCGGTCGACGCCGGGATGCTCGCGACTGTTGGTCAAATACACGTGGCGAGCTTCGGATTCGACAGAACGCTCAAACCGGTCGGTAACCCGCAAAATAGCCTGAAATCCGCCAGGACCCGCCAGGTTCACCACATCGCCGATCGCGATTTCGTGGGCGACCTCCGCCGCGACCGGCAGCACGATCGGCAGGGGAAACAGCGAACCGCTCGGTAACCGCATGTCGTGCACCACGCCGCGATATTCGTCTTGGGTCATAAATCCATTCAGTGGCTCGTAGGCACCCATCGCCAGTAACTCGGCGTCGGCTGCTTCGACCGCCGTTAGTGGTATTGTCACCCGCGCGGGCGTAACTGACGAGACCGTATTCATTGGTGCAGCCCACACTCCTTTTTCTCGAATCCAGACCACCGGCCAGCGCGCAAGTCCTCACCCGGTTTCACAGGCCGGGTACAGGGCATGCAGCCGATGCTGGGAAAGCCTTGGTCGTGTAGCGGGTTATACGGCACATCGCGGTCGCGCACCCATTGCCACACCTCGGCCGTAGACCAGAGCACCAGGGGGTTGACTTTCACCAACCCGTGGCTCCCGTCCCATTCCACCGCCAGCGCCGCGGCGCGCGTAGGACTTTGTTCTCGGCGAATGCCCGTAATCCACGCCGCATATCCATCTAGCGCCTCATTGAGCGGCAGAACCTTTCTTAAGCGGCAACAAAGGTCCGGATCCCGGGCCCATAAATCGTCCCCATATTGATCTGCCTGCTCCGCCAATGACAGTGACGGACGAATGCGCCGTAAGCGCACTCTATACCGCGCTTGGATGGCCTGGACCGTCTGGTAAGTTTCGTGAAATAGCAAATCCGTGTCTAACATAAAGACGTCGGGACACGGAACCACTTGCGCCGCCATGTCTATCAGGGCCACATCCTCCAGACCAAAACTCGACGCCAAGGTTATCCGATCGCCAAATTGTTGGTAGGCCCAGGCTAAGATTGCCAACGGGGATTGCCCGGTAAATCGCTTCCCGATTTCGGCCCACTGACTCTCCATCACGACGTCACCTCCTCTAGGCGAGCCGCTAAGCGATCCACGCCCAAACTTTCAACCCAGTCGCCAAAACTCTGGTCAGCCACCCGCTCCTGAGCGTACCAGTGTAACAACGGTTGAATGGCCCGAAACAGCTCCTCGTACGGCACGCGTTCCCGAAATTTGTGGTTGAGCCGCGTCCCTAGGCGATTGCCCCCTAAATAGATGTGATACTTTCCTGGGGCCGCTCCCACAAACCCAATTTCGGCCAGCTCCGCGCGCACGCAGTTGTTGGGGCACCCCGTCATGCGCACAACCAGTGGCATGTCCCGAAACCCCAATTTTACCCACTCCTCTTCGATTTGTTGCTGAAGAGGCAAAAACACGCGCTCCGCCTCTGCCAAAGCGAGGCCGCACGTGGGTAAGGCGACGCAAGCCATGGCTGCCCGCCGCATAGGCGTCAGGCGCTCCGCCCGAAGATACCCTTGAGCTTCTAAGCGGTCTTGAATCGTAAAGGCGACATCTCTGTCAAGGTCGAGCAGTAGCAGATTTTGCTGCGGCGTAATGCGCAGCGCTGGCCGATAGTCGGCGACGATCCCGCGTAAGACCTCTTTTAAAGTTCCCGCAATGCGACCTTGAGGAATATAAAGGCCGAGATAGCCGCGGTTCTGAGAGATGGCATGATACCCCAAGTGATCTGCCGCCTCTTGCCAACCGAGCGGTAACGGCGGTTCCAGCGAGAGGCCCGCACGTCGCTCCACTTCTTGGCGAAAGCTATCAATCCCCCACGCCTCCACCAAGTATTTCATGCGCGCAAACCGGCGGTCATCGCGGTTTCCGTAGTCGCGCTGCACGGTCAGAATTGCTGTGACCACTGCCAAGAGATCCTGAGGGGCGACCGTCCCCAGCGGTTTGGCCAGCACCGGGTGCGTTCGCAAAACTCCGTGCGAATGACCGAGTCCGCCCCCGACCAGCACCGTAATGGCCGCCAAATGCCCGGTAGAATCAGGATGCGCCACCAACCCGATATCTTGGCTGTAGACATCAATGCAGTTGTCACCCTGCACGGCCATACCGGTCTTAAATTTCCGCGGCAAATATGTCTCCCCGTACAACGGTTCTTCTTCAGCTACATCCCATACCTTGCGCCCTTCGACAAAAAGTTCTAGATACGCGCGCGTCTGGGGTTTTAATTCATGGCTGACTCGTTGGGCTAGGCAGCGCACCTCATCCACCAGTCCGCCGCCATCGGGGGCGGGGCAGCACATCACATTGCGCTCTACGTCACCGCAACCAGCCAATGTGGTAGCACCTAGCTGGTAAAGATGTTGAATCAGCTCCGGTAAATCCCCTTTGTGCACGCCATGCAGCTGCACCGCTTGGCGCGAGGTCAGGCGAAAGTGGCCGAGGCCCAGATCATCGGCCAGCGCATCAATCGCCAAGTATTGTTCGGCCGCCATGTCGCCGCCGGCCAACGCGACGCGCACCATAAATCGATGCTCAGGGTTCAGTCCCGCGCTTTTCCAAGCTCGCCGCTGGTCTCGATCCTCTTGCTGGTACATGCCAAAAAATTTCATCAGTTGCCGACTATCTTCCGACACGCCGCTGTCGTCGCGGTTGTAGAGGTCATCGTAGACATGGCCGCGCAAGTGCCGGCTCTCAGCTTTAATCTGCTCGATCGATCGCGCCATCTCATCGCCCCCCACAGTGTTTGCCAACGCATGATTTCCTTCGCTTGATGATACATCTCTTATACTATATTGTCTATTGGTATTATAGGGTTTATAGAAAATGTGTACGAGAAAAATTATTGTGCCGACTTCCTACGGGACGTATGAGATACATAAGCAGCGCTGCGCTAGCGAATTCCAAAGCACCGCCACGATCTTTTGCCCGGGACACCTCTCGCTACTCCGGCAGCGAATCGGCCGGTCACGAAGAGCATGTCCGTTGCCGGGATCTCATCGCATACCCGCTAACGCGTGCGCGGCACCGCGTGGCGAGACATCACCACCGGAACCTCTTGCACTCTTAAGCGTTTCGCCCCCACAACCAGTTCTTCTCGAGCTTGAGGCAAGAACCCCTGGCCGGCATAGCCGGTGAATTGCCCGTATGAGAGAGCGGCACGCCAAGGGAACCCAGTGCGCCGCGTCGCCCCGGCCAGCCATAGCCAAGGCCACCCGAAAATCGGCCGCGCAAGGTCACCTCCCGGATTTTCGCCAAAACGCCGCCGTTGCCGTGGAAGAAAAATACGGTTAGCGATATCAGCCAAGGAAAAAACGTGTCGCAACAGCCGATGAAGGGGAACCTTCCGCTTACAGCGTTAGGTACAGGGCGATTAAATGGGCATTTCATCCGCCAACAGCGTGCCGGGATAGTCGGCGTTTAGCCACACAGCGGCCACCCCGCGTTTGGAAGCAGTGAACCGTGCCCCTAAGCCCCCTTCGCGACCAGTTTCCAAGCCTTTTGCGCAAAATCACGGCTCGTTGGCGGCGACTTCGGCGCTAACCTGGTTTAACGCCTCCCGGTCGCTCGCGGACAAGCGCCATTCCATGGCGCCCGCGTTTTCCGCCGCCTGACTCACGCGCGTCGCGCCGGGAATGGCCAAGATATGGTCGCCGGGCGCGGTAATAATCCAGTTGAGGGCCACCTGTGCAGGTGTCACCTGATAGCGGGCAGCCATCTCGTGCAACACGTCAATCAGCGGCTGCGTGCGCCGTAAATAGGGAGGGCGAAACCGCGGATCCAGGCGGCGCATGCCCTGTGGTTTGACATCCTCTTGATGGAATTTCCCCGTCAGCAATCCTTGAGCCAGCGGCGAGTACGCAATGATGCTCATCCCCAAATCTTGGGCAGCTGACAAAATGCCGTTCTGTTCAATACGCCGATCCAACAAATGATACCGGACTTGGTTAGAAACCAACGTATGGCCGTGCGCCTTCAACGCCCGGTAGGCCTCTTGCATTTGGCGAGCCGAAAAATTGCTGACCCCCGCATGGCGGATCAACCCGGCATCAATGAGGCGCGCCATGGCCTCCATCTGCTGGGGGATCGACGAATGCGAATAGGGTTGATGAATTTGATAAAGCACAATGGGCCGCTGATTTAAACGTTTCAGGCGCTCCTGGATCGTCTCTTCCAAGTGGCGGGCCGACCGCAACACCGGCCACCACTTGGTGGCAATGCTCACCGCATCGCGAGGAATGCCTAATCCGTCAAGCGCCGTCGCCAGCGCTTCTTCCGACTTGCCTCCCCCATAAATTTCTGCGGTGTCAAACCAATTAATCCCGTGGTTTAGGGCTTCCTCCACAATGGACATAATTAACACGGGCGACAAGCGGGGCCAAAACTTACCCACCACGCCCTGACCCTGACTAAACTGCCATGTCCCCAACCCTACAGGAGACAGCCAGACATCGCTGGTGCCCAAGCGATAGCGAGGACGCATTTCTTCCGCCGTGTTCATGCGCCCATTATACCGAGTGGTCAGGCCTTTCGTCACCTCTGATTTCCATGACCACTAACCGGCTCCCTTGGTTATGTCTCGCTGCCCTTTGAGCTTTCATCCGGCGTAGCGTTGGTTACCCCGCTCAACTTTGCTGGCGGCTGAAATGTCTCCCCAAACATCGCTTGCAACACCTTAATCGGTAGCCGCGCCATGCCCTCTAAAGCCCACACGGCCTCGTCCGCGCTCTCAGCCCATGGTCCCTTGCGGCCTTGGATTTGTCGCCGCACCAAGCGAAATGGCGACGCCACTATGGTGTCGACAAACCATAATTCCTGTCGAACCGCGTCGTTCAACGAATTGATCGAACCCATGGGCGGCTTTGGATGAGGCTTGACGGGCTTTTTTAGCGGATTCACGGCGCCGCTCTGCTCTTCTACGTTTTGGTCAGCCATAATCTCCCTTCCCTGTCGGTCGCGTGGTTAGAGGCTCATTGCGTAGAATTCTCCTCCAGCTTGATTCTATGCGAAGAAGTCCAATTGCTCAACGCCATCCCGAGTCCGATGAATCGGGTGAAAACTTCCCTTGACCGGATCATAGGATAAAACCAGAATGGATAGGGTAGTAACATCGAGAACACGGATGTTCATGCGTCGCGCGAAGAGAGGAGAGCGCCCATGTTCCGGGAAATGCTGAAATCCAAGATTCACCGAGCCACGGTCACCGAATCGAATCTTCATTACATCGGGAGCCTCACTCTAGGGTACGCCTTAATGGAGGCGGCCGACATTTTACCCAACGAGTTTGTGCATATCACCAACATCAATACCGGAGACCATTGGGTGACCTATGCGATTGAGGACCATGAAAACCCTGGCGCCTTGTGCCTTAACGGGACGGCGGCGCGCCATTTTCATCCTGGCGATCTGGTCATCGTGCTGGCGTACGGTTACTATTCTGACGAGGAAATTCGCAGCGGGATCCGTCCCCGTTTGGTCTACGTTGACGGCCAAAACCGCATCACCCAGGTGTTGCAGGGCGATACCCCCTACACCGTAGAACCTCACGGTTAAACGGACGCGGGAGGCGTCGCCGTGCGCTCCCCTGACTGCAATTGATACATGGCGTGATACAGTCCTTTACGGCGCAAGAGTTCCTGATGCGTCCCGCGTTCCACCACCTCCCCGCGGTGGAACACCAGGATGATATCGGCGTCTTGAATTGTTGACAATCGGTGGGCAATGATAATCGTCGTTCGACCTTGGCGCATGTTGGCCAAAGCCCGTTGGATCGCCGCTTCGGTTTCGGTGTCCACACTCGCGGTCGCCTCGTCAAGCACCAAAATCACGGGGTCGCGCGCCATGGCGCGGGCAAACGAAATTAACTGCCGTTGGCCGGTTGAGAGCGTGGCACCGCGCTCGCCTACCGGGGTGCGATATCCGAGTGGCCACTGGCTCAAAAAGCGATCGAGCTGGACCAAGTGAGCTGCCCGGTGAACGGCCGCCTCATCGAGGCTTTTGGTGCCGAGGCGAATGTTCGAAGCCACGTCCCCCACAAACAAGAACGGCTCTTGCAGCACCAGCGCGATTTTTTGTCTCAGCTCCTCTTCGTCAAACGTTCTTAAATCGTGACCATCAATGATAATCCGGCCCCGATCCAAGGGATAAAAGCGCAGCAACAAGTTCATGGCGGTGCTTTTGCCGCTGCCGGTATGGCCAACCAACGCCACCGTCTGGCCGGATTTGACCGTGAAGCTCACATGGCGCAGCACATCGTGCTCGCCGTCATAAGCAAACGACACGTCCTCAAACCGCACTTCACCGGCTATAATCTTCGGGTGATCCGCTCCTACTGGCATGGGTCGTGAGCCACGGTCATCGAGAATGTGAAAGACCCGCGCAGCAGAGACCATGGCCTGCTGATACGAATTGAGTCGCTGCAAAATATTGTTGACCGGCTCAAAGAAGCGGCTGAGATAGCTGACAAAGGCGTACAGCACGCCGATGTTGACGGCCGCGGTCAACGAGTGGGTGCCAAAATACGCTAAGACCGCCATTAGCGTTAAAAGGTAGACCACCTCCGTCAACGGGCGCAACAGCACCCCGTTGACCTGCGTATTGCGGTAGCGCACGGCGCGGTAGGCGTCGTTGATGGCGTGAAAGTCCTCGCGCCACCGCACCACCTGGCGCATGTGCTGGATCAGGGCCATGCCTTGCAGGGACTCGTTGAGCTTAGCGTTCAGGAGCGAGAGCCGATGCCGGGCTAAATAAAAAAGCGGACTTGATACGCGCTGATAAAGCCACATAATGGCACCAAACACGGGGAACAAGATCAGCATGACCAGGGCCAACCGGGCATCCAAGGCCAACATGGCGAGTATCACTCCCATTAACAGCGCGACGTTCTGAATGAAGGCGGCAAGCACGGACATGAACATTTCTAAGATGGCCTCGGTATCGTTGGTGACACGCGAAACCAGAACCCCCACCGGCGTGCGATCAAAATACGCGAGGGGCAGCCGTTGAATGGTGTCAAAGAGATCCACGCGGAGCCGTTGGACCACGTCTAAAGCCAGCACCTCAAACAGCAACAACTGCACGGCCGCAAAGAGCGCCGTCAACCCGATCAGCCCCACATAGCCAAGGGCTAAGGCAATCAACGGGCCCCGAGGAAAGTGGCGGGGAATGAGATAACGGTCCAAAAAGATTTTGACCATAATCGGCTGTAGCACGTCAGCGGCAGTGGCTGCCCCGAGGGCGCCCAAGGCGACAATCAACCGGGGCCACCGGGGCAACAAGTAGCGGAGGAGCCGCCAAAACGTGCCCCGGGGCACTAGAACCCGCCCCGACGCGCTCGGATCGCCGCCCACGCTGTCAAGAGCCATGCGCCTGTCCCCCTTGTTCCACCAGCCGCTCTAACTGCTGACGCTCGTACATGTCGCGGTACCGGCCCCCTAACGCCAAGAGTTGGCGGTGGGTGCCTTGCTCAACAATGCCACCGCCCTCTAAGACAATGATCTCATCGGCGTGCTCCACCGCGCTCAAGCGATGGGAGGCGATGAGGGTGGTGCGGTTCTCGCGGGCACGCCGCAAGTGCTGCAAAATCTCCGCCTCCGTTTGTCCATCGACACTGGAAAGGGTGTCATCGAGCGCCAGAATCGGGGGATCCCCGAGGAGCGCGCGGGCCAAACTGATTCGCTGCTTTTGCCCTCCCGAGAGCGTCATGCCCCGCTCGCCAATCATTGTGGCATACCCTTCCGGCAGCAACAAAATCTCGTCGTGGATGGCCGCCAGCTTGGCCACCCGCACGATGGCCTCGTCATCAGCGTCCGGATCACGAAAGGCAATATTGTCCCGAATGCTCAGGGAAAACAAAAACGGATCCTGCGGGGCATAGCCGATGACCGAGCGGAGCGCATCAAGGCGATATTGATAAATGGACTCCCCCCCTAGCGAAATGTCGCCATCCTGAAGGTCGAACTCCCGAAGGAGCAGGCGAAAAAGTGTCGTCTTGCCTGCTCCGGTTCTCCCGACAATCCCGAGCGTCCACCCTTCGCGAACCGCCAGATGAATGCGCTGAAGCGCCGGGGTCGCCTGTCCTGGATAGTAAAAGTGCGGAATCTGATAACGGAGGTCTCCGCGCGGCGGTATCTCTCGTGCCTGAGGCCGCTCTTGGACGGTGGCCTCCGTGTCCAAGAGTTGCTTTACCCGGTCATAGGAAGCGCTGCCGCGCTCGACGATGTTGAACACAAAACCGAAGGCCATCATCGGCCAAATGAGCTGCCCCAAGTACAAGGTAAACGCGGTCAGGCTGCCCAACGTCAGGGCGCCGCGCACGACAAACCAGGCTCCCACAGCCACTGCGAGAAAATACGAAAGCCCGGCAATGACCGCAATGGTCGGATCAAAGAGGGCATCAATGCGGGCCACCGCCACATTCTTTTCCACCACCTCTCGAGAAAGTGCGACGAACGCTTCCCGTTCAGCAGCTTCTTGCCCAAACGCGCGCACCACCCGAATGCCCGAGATGTACTCCTGTACGCGGTCATTGATATCCGAAAAAGCCGCTTGGGCGGTAGTAAAGCGTTCATGGAGCAGACGACCATAGTAGGCCATGATGACAGCTAGGAATGGCAAAGGCAACAAGGCGACGATTGTCAAGGGCCAGCTAATGGCAATGGCCATGGTGGCAATGACCACCACGCCGCTAATGACCGCATCAACCATCATAAAGACGCCATCGCCAGCCGTTTCTTGAATCGCCTGGACGTCATTGGTGGCATGCGCCATTAAATCGCCAATGCGATGCGCGTGATAAAAATCGGGGGACAGCGTGGTGAAATGTTCAAATAACCGGTCGCGAAGCTCGGTCCCGAGCAAGATCGCGCCGCCATAAAGCCGCGTCCGCCACAAATACCGAAACCCGTAGGATAGCACAGCCACCACGAAAATCGCGCTCAACGACCACACCAAAAATTGTGGCGTCACCTGGTGGCGCACGACGCGATTGACGACCATCCCCACAATCGCGGGTGGAATAAGGCCCATCAACGACGTCAAGCCTAAAAACACGATGCCGGTCACGTAGCGACGGCGATGCTGGCGGAAAAACCACATGAGCTCTCGAAAAACGCGCACAATATCGCCCTCTCAGGAACCCCTAGCCCGCGACCTCATATCCAATCGCGACCTCAAACAGCAAGACCCAAAAATGCGAACGGGAAGACTCCCGCCCGAGAGACGGCGAGCGGGCACACCCCAAGTTGAGCCGCGAAAGAGTATCGGTGCCGCTAAAACCCCCGCTTGGCTAACCGCGCTGCTGGTGAAAGGCGCGAATGACCGCCCAGTCTTGATCGAGCGATAACTTGGAGAATTCGGGTCCGACCGGCCCCGTATACTTTCCTCCTTCTTGGGGGTAGCGGCCCCCAGCTTCCGTCAGGGTATGAAACACCAGCTGGGCGATTCGGGTCCCGGGATACAGATACACGGGCGTATCTCCCAGGTTAGCCAATTCCAAGGTGAGGCTCCCGCGATAACCGGGGGACACCATAATGGCGGTGGCCACGATCAACCCCAGACGGCCCCACGACGACCGGCCAATGACATACGCCATTAAATCAGCCGGCACTTGCAAAAACTCCAAGGTCGCACCCAACACCAGCTGGTTGGGATGAAGGATCATTTTGTCGCCCACCGGCACCCGGACGCGCTCTTGATAATCTTCGGGATCCTGCTCCATCAGCAAAGGGTCAATCGGAGCTTTGTACGATCGCTTCATCAAAATAAATTCCTGTCCCAAGCGCACGTCCACAGAGCCGCCGCGCAATTGGTCACGGCTTAATAACGGAGTCACAATCAGGCGCTCCGCCAGCGGCCGCTCCATGTGTTCCCAAAGCGCCTCTTCATTGACGACCATTTCCGGTTCTTCTCCTTATGTGTCTACCGACGTGCTGAGACCGCTTACGCGTTCAGAAAGCAGCCTCAGCATGACGGCCACCTTCGGCATAACGCGCCCACGCTTGGGTGAGCCATAGACTTTCCAACGCCTTGTAGGCCAAAGGGGCCGCGGCATGCCTGATGTCGTCCGGCACCTCCAAGAGCGCCAATAACACCCACACTTCACTCTGCACCGGACGCCCGCCGACCTCGTGGGGCACGACCCCGTACAGCAGTTGATCCCGGTACGCGCTGTAATCAGGGACGCGGGGCCACTCTTCGACGACTGGCGGCTCGAAAGTCCTCAGATCCTCTCTCATTTGACGGAAATTCCATGCATTCCCTAAGGATGCATACGCCTCGTAAAACGCGTTGAGACGCCTCGATACCTCAGAGGTCACAAATCGCCCCTGCCATGGCCCTAGGACACTAAGGGGGCCTAACCTTTCCACCAAACGTGCCCAACGTTGCGCATGGCCTTGAGCCCACAAAGCACCCAACGCACACATGGCCAACGGATCGTGGCCGAGATATTCGGGGTAGCTCATGAGCACCCCTAACGACTCCTCACGGATGGCCCACTCGTCCCCGGGGAAGACAAACCACGGCTGAGCCTCTAACAACTGCGAAAGCCACGCAGCCACCCCCATAGCCACCGGATGCAGAGTTCGCTCCGCACGCCGAAGCCAGACCACCTTATCCTCGCGGGACATCGTCGCCATCACGCGGCTCACTTCGGGGGACAACGCTTTTTCCAGCCGTTGGGACCACTCGTGCCATGCCTGATCCTGCCACACGCCAATCCCTCCGCGTAAGGTATTCTCCGGGACTTCAGGAAATCCTTTCGATCTGCGAAGTCAGGTTGTGATTTACTGTGAGACTTGATACCATGAATGAGAAATGACTCCGACCTGATAGTAGAAAGGATTAGTCGATGTACCAGTTTGCCGGATTCACCAAAGCAGATTTTGATGTCTTTCTCATTCCGGAGTTTCACGAGCGCATGAGCGCCTTAAGGACACAAGTGCGCCCGAAGTTAGCGATGCTTGGCGATGATTTGGCGCCGCGGCTCGAAGGTTTGACGGGCCACACGATGTATCCTCACACCGCCTCTCACGCACGGCGCCGGGTGAATCCGCCGGACGACACCTGGGTGGCGTTTTCGCGCTCCGATCGCGGTTATAAGCGCTATGCCCATTTTGAAGTGGGTATCGCGCGCGATTACGCCTTTGTCCGCTTTTCGATCAAACCGGAAAGTGACATTGATAAACCGGGATTGGTGCAATACCTCCGCGAGCATGGCCTCGCAGCGTTCGCCCTGGAAGGGCCAGACCCCATTTTCTATTACGAAAACGACCATGGCGAAGGGCCTCACGCAATTCGTGAGCTCACTATGGAGGATGCAGCACGGATCCTCGAGCGAACCCAGCTCAAAAGCCGCGGGTTTACTGTAGGCGCCGTTTTTGATCGCACCCATCCGGTGGTCAAGAGCGGCGAATTCGTCACCCGCGCCTACAATACCATCAGCCATCTGTTGCCGTTGTATGAAGGCACGTTGATGGCTCGGACATCCCGTTAACATAGTGACAGACGGGGGTTGCGCTTCGTCGCGCTAGTACCGCACATCCATCACTTTCGCCCCGGTGATCTGGCCAGTCGTGCAACGTCATTTCTCCCCTTGACAGCGCTCAACGGGGAATCATGGTGCGCCCACAAACAGGAGGGGTGGTCTCCACGCCCTGGCGACGCCATCGGTTGTTGTCCCATGGATATCGCTACTCGCTTGCATGGCTTTAGTGTGGCCCAAAAATATCCATTGGGCAAATCTTAGCGGGAAATGGTGCCCCTGGCAGAACTTGAACCGGCGACCATACTTTTCGAGACATGACCGCCTCCTCATCCCAAACGCCCACATCCCGAGCCGCCAGAGCGCATAGGTGCGGTGGATAGAGACCGTATTCGCGAGCCAGTGGCGGTCTAGCCAAGCGATCCAACCGTCTGCAGCTTTTTGGGATGTGAATCCGACCATATTGAGCCCCAGGCAACATCGCGTGGGGATCGCCCACCGCATTCTTCAGTTCGGGTCATGGGAGGATTGGCGCCTTATTTCGTCTGTATGAGGCGGCCGAGATTCAGGACCCGCTCGGACATCGGGGGCTGCCCGAACATATCCGTCGGTTTTGGCAAGCCTATTTTTACGACGAGGATCTCTCGATGTATCCCCAGACGCTTCATCCCTCGGTAGCAGAGTTGTGGCAACGCTTTGGGGCAGCACTGTTTCGGGCCGGTTACGTGTTAGGCGGCGGCGCAGCCATCGCCTTGCTGTTAGGCCATCGACAGTCGGATGATCTCGACTTCCTGACCATGGCGCCGCAGGATCCTGCCCTCATCGTCTCAGGCATTCAAGCCCTGGATCCCGAAGCCGAAATTCTGGACCGCAGTCGCCATCACATTCATTGGCGGATCCAAGGCGTGAAGGTGTCTTACCGATGGCAACAGGGCGTGCGGATTGAGCCGGAGCCGATCTTTCAGAACATTCCTCTCGCACCCCCGAGCCACCTTGGCCGTCCTCAAATGCAACACCATTGCTAATCGCGGCGCCCGGAAGGATTTTATCGATCTGTATGCCCTGTTACAAGCGGAGGGTCGCTCGCGGGCATCCTCGACGCCGTGGCGGTTCAGGCCCTGCAGCGCAACCGAGCTCATCTCTTGCGCAGCCTGGTGTATTTTGACGATGCCGAACAAGAACCCGAACCCCGCTTACTGCGCCCATGGTCGTGGCCAGAGATACGTCAAACCCTCGAACAGCAGGTCTATGCCTATTTGCGGCGTACCTGCAATCCTAACTCCTCGCGCTCCACAACGTGCGCATGGCCTTTTGCGGGCAGGTCGTCAAATGCCAGCTCTCGCGAAGAGCCGTGGTTGAGGGGGACCCTGAATTTCCTGGGCACTCACCAATCCGCGTGACCAGGGCCGCTTGGCAACCCCAGGTGTTGACGTCAGAGCACGATGCCATGAATCCCTAGCACAACGCAAAATATTCCTTGCGGTATTGCAACCCAATTCTGAGGTTGGTTATTTCCCCCGGAACATCATTGCATTAATATCAAAGAGACTTCTTAGACGTTTCCGTGAAGGAGGGTATCTCTTGTGATTGCGTGGAAGATTGGCGGCGAGCAAGGGGAAGGCATCGACTCGACGGGCGATGTGTTGTCAACGGTGGCGAACCGTATGGGGTATTTTGTGTACGGATATAAACACTTTTCCTCGCGCATTAAAGGGGGGCATACCACCTACAAGGTTCGTATTAGTGCGAGTCGTGTCGAAGCCGCCACAGAACACACGGACATTCTGGTGGCGCTCAATCAAGAAACCATTGCCAAGCACGCGGGGGAATTAGACGGCGGCTTCTTATTGGCCGACACCGCATTTAAGCCGGTGCTGCCAGACCACGTCAACGCCACCCTTATTGCCCTCCCCTTAGCCGACATGGCGAAGTCCCACGGTTCCATTCTCATGCGCAACATGGTGGCGGTCGGGGCATCCGCGGCACTCATCAATCTTCCCACGGAACCCTTTTTAGCCTACATTGAGTCGAAGTTTAAAGCCAAAGGCGACAGCATCGTCGCTGCAAACCAAAGTGCGCTGCTTAATGGGTACCAGCACATCAGGCAGGAATATCCGAATTTCTCCTCGTTGACGCTGCCGCCGCCCACGCCAGGAGACCGTCTGGTGTTAACCGGCAATGACGCGCTCGCCCTCGGCGCCCTGGCTGGCGGCTGCCGCATTATGTGTGGCTATCCAATCACGCCCGCCACGGACATCATGGAATCGCTGTCCAAATGGTTTCCCCTGGTCGGCGGTGTCGTGGTGCAGATGGAAGACGAGCTCGGATCTATCACGGCGTGCATCGGGGCGGGCTACGGAGGGGCACGAGCAATGACCGCCACGTCGGGTCCGGGATTTTCGCTGATGCAAGAAGGCATTGGGTTGGCGAGCATGGCCGAAATCCCCGTGATCATCGTCGACACCCAGCGCAGCGGACCCTCGACCGGTATGCCCACCAAACCCGAGCAGTCTGACTTGATGGCGATGATTTACGGAGGACACGGCGACGGGCCGCGGGTGGTCCTTGCGCCGAGCTCGCCGGAGGAAACCTTTGAAGATGGCTATCAAGCGTTTAACATTGCCGACATCTTGCAAACGCCGGTCATCATTGCCACCGACCTGGCCTTGGCACTCTGGTCGCAGACCGTTGAGCGGTCAGCGTTGGATGGGCCAAGCGTGCCCATAGATCGCGGTGCCACCGTGACCGCCGACGAGTTGCGGGCCCTTGGGGACAGTGTCTTCTTGCGTTACGCCATCACGGCGGACCATATTTCCCCCCGCGCATTGCCAGGCACGGCAAACGGCCAACACTTGGCCACGGGCGTTGAACACCAGCCGAATGGCAAAGTCTCGGAAGACCCGGTGAATCGGTCGCGGATGATGGACAAACGGCTCGCAAAGTTGGCCAAGGTTCATGAGATGCGCCCAGGCATCAAATGGGAAGGACCGGCCGATGCGGATTTAGTCATGCTGGCCATCGGCTCCACCGTGGGCGCCATTCGCGAAGCCAAAGAGATTCTTGTAGCCGAGGGTTATCGGGTCGCAATTAGTTGGCTTCGCACACTCTCCCCGTTTCCGACGGCTGAATTTCGGCAAGCATTTGCTCAAGCACGGAAAATCCTCATTGTAGAGCAAAACGCCACCGGGCAACTGGCCCTCCTGATGCGACAGGCCGGCGTTTTCGACCCGTTGCGTTGTGAACAGTTGTTAAAATACGACGGCGTTCAATTCTTCCCGTCCGAAATTGTCAGTCGGGCCCGACCGTTGTTGACCCAGTACGCGGAGGTGACGCACTAATGGCCACGTTGCAAGATTTCAAGACCGAGGAGAAATCCTGGTGGTGTCCCGGTTGCGGCGACTTCGGGGTATTGGCTGCGATGCAAAAAGCGTTGGTGGCCGTCGGCGCCGAACCGCGCACGACAGCCATTGTGGCCGGGATTGGATGCTCGGGCAAGTTAGGGAACTACATCAACTCCTACAACATTCACGTCACCCATGGGCGCACGCTCCCCGCTGCCCTGGGATTGAAGCTGGCCAATCGCGATCTTCTGGTGTTAGCCGCCGGTGGGGACGGCGACGCGTACGCCATTGGGATGGGCCATTTCATGCACGCCCTTAGGCGCAACGTCAATGTCACGTATATTGTGATGGATAACCATGTGTACGGGTTGACCAAGGGGCAAACCTCGCCTACCTCGGAAAGCGGCTTTAAAACCAAAACGACGCCCAAAGGGAGTATCGACCGCCCAGTCCATCCGCTGATGCTGGCTGTCTCGGCAGGAGCCACCTTTGTCGCCCAAGGTTTTTCCAGCTGGCAACCCCAGTTGGCCCGGCTGATTCAACAAGGGATCCAGCACCCGGGTTTTGCGCTGATTAATGTGATTTCGCCGTGCGTGACCTACAACAAGGTCAACACCTACGACTGGTACAAAAAGACGCTGCTCAATTTGGACGATGACCCGAGTTACAACCCGCACAGTCGACCGGAAGCGCTGGCGCGCCTGGACGCCACGGATGAGTTGGTCACCGGCCTCATCTACCAGGAAGAGTCAGAACCCTACGAAACCCAAATCGCGGGATTCCGGGACACGCCACTGGTCGCTCAGGACTGGCATGTTGACAATGCGACCTGGAACCAAATCCTGAAGAGCTTCGAATAATAGCCCAAGCGGCGAGGCCTATCTACCTCTCAAGGTGAACCTCGCCGCTTCCGTTGTTTTCGCACCAGCCTAAATCGGAAACACGATGGTGCGGTTGCCGTGTGGCAGCACCCGGTCGCTCACATGCCAACTCACAGCCCGCGCAAGGACCATCCGCTCAACATGGCGACCAATGCGCTTAAAGTCTTCCACTTGGTGACGGTGGTCCACCCGATGAACATCTTGCTCAATAATGGGTCCCGCATCGAGTTCCGCCGTCACATAGTGTGCGGTGGCGCCAATGAGCTTGACTCCGCGTTCGTACGCCTGTTGGTATGGATTGGCCCCCACAAAGGCAGGCAAAAAGGAATGGTGAATATTAATCATCTGCTGAGGATATGCTCGAATAAATTGATCAGTCACAATTTGCATGTATCGCGCCAACACCACCGTATCGACCGCGTAACGCTTGAGAATATCGAGCATCTGGGCTTCACTGCGTGGCTTAGATGCGGGATTTACGTCGACGACATAAAACGGGAGGCGAAAGCGTGAAGCAATCGGTTCCAGCCGCCGGTGATTGCTAATCACCACGACAATTTCCGCATCAATGTCCCCGCGTTCAGTTTGCCAGGCTAATTCCTCCAGGCAGTGGCCTTCGCGAGACACCAGCACGCCGAGGCGGTGACGCTGATCTCGCGCCCTTAACCGCCAACTCGTGCCTTCCCGCGGCAATAGCTCCGCCAGCTCTGCCTCAAGCGCCCGCGCGTCAAAGCGCTCCGGTGCGTCAAACTCTGCGCGCATAAAATAATAGCCCCCGGGGGCCCCCTCAGAATGTTGGTCGAACGCGACGATATTGCAGTGCCTAGCCGCCAATGCCCCAGACACGCGGAAAATAACCCCGGGCTCGTCCGGACATGCTAACAACAGGCGATATCGGCGCTTTACATCAACTGTCAAAAGCATCGCCCACTATTCAGCAAAATTGAGACTCAGATTCGTCGGGATTATGCCCTAAGATATCCCGGGCGTCAATAATTCTCGCACCAGGAATCGTGCGCACCGCGTCAAAGGCCCGTATCAACGGGCCCTTAACACCTTTTAAGCGGAATGGCTGGGCGTTTTGGTGGCGACGCGCCCGCCCTGTGACTTTTGCTGGTCGCGCAAGTACTTCATGACCGGCATCGATATGATTGCCATGGGAAGCCCGGTGATTATAAGAATATAGATGAGCGTGGCCATGCTCACACCTCCATCTTCGATGGGTCACGGTTTACCTCATTTCACATTACCACAAAGTTCGGCTCCGTGGCCAATCTGGCCTATCGCAATTTCGAATATCAGAAACAACGATTCCGGTACGCTAGCGATTGCTTCTTAAACAACGACGGGATCCCCGAAAATCCGGCAAGGCGCCCGCTTAACCACACGACTTATCGCTCCCTACCGCAGCCGGTTTAAGATCATCATATGCGCTAAAGCTCATGGCTGGCCGTCATGTGACGGCGATTGACGAGCGGGACAACACACAAAGCTTTACCCCGCTAGCGCGTTCCGTATATGAATCCATCGGGCGCTCTAAGGCCAAACCTCGTTGCCCGATCGCGGACGAATAGCCCATCTCCCGTTATTTCTTGAAAAAGTCAGCATTGCGCTGAATCGCCGCCTGATATTCGGGGGGCACTTCATCTTCTTCATAAATGGCGTTGACCGGGCACTCTGGCTGACAGGCCCCGCAATCGATGCAGACTTCCGGGTCAATATAATATTGGTCAGCCTCGTCGGTGGTGTGGATGCAGTCGACTGGGCAGACCTCAACGCAGGATGCATCTTTTACGCCAATGCATGGGTCGGTGATGATAAAAGCCATGGGTCTCCTCCTCGTCTCACTCGCAAATACGTGGAATTCACCTCATTTTACTATCCCCCCGCCAAAAACAAAAGCGGACTACCATCGTCCGCAAAACTCACAAACTTCTGATTCCTTAAGCGCGCACAAGCACCGCCTCGTGCCCCCGTGAAATCTTACCGCCCGTCACATGAACGCGGTCGAGCTCAATGCGATCAATTTCCGGACACTCGTCTACCAAACGCGCGAGTCTCAGCATCGCATCCACCCAGGTCGCACGGCTCTCCGCGTCGCGGATTGAGTCGGGAACCAGTCTCAGCGCATCCTGGTCGGTTAAGGGAATCAACCTGAGGCTCGTGTAGCCGTGGACGCCGCTGACGCCAATTAATGGGCCAAAGAGCGGATCGGTGGCGATGGCCACTGTCCAGGTCCCTTTACCACCCCCGGTATGTTCTGCAAGACGAAGTCCTATGGCGTCCCAGACTGCCTGCCGCATCGCCTCATCCAGCCAAAGGGGGCCACTTTGGCCGACGAGCGCGCGGCGAACCCAATCGCGGGCCAACTCGGGATCGCAGTGAGGGAGATCCACGAATTGACCGACTGGCTCTAATACGTACTGGCCGTAGTCCCAGACTCGCCTCACCGCCCGAAGGGCCGTTTCAGGAAAGGGAAATACGGGAATGCGTCGCGGACCCGCCTCTAAAAACCGGTGCTGCGCCATGTCCCACATCAGGAGATTGGCCACCACCGGCTTCGGTTGTGCGCTCTTCTGAAAATACTCCCCCATCTCGTCTTCAATAAGGGACAACACCGTTCTGAGCTCTCTATCGCTCACAGGAACACACATCAGCACTAAGGCGTCAAAGTCCTCGTCGCGGGCCACCATCTCCCGTATGGCCTCGCGATACCCCTGGGCCAGGCGCTCGAACCCCACGTCGCGTGCAGCAACCAATGTCATGCTGAGATCGGCGATGGCATCCCGCGCCAGCCGAGTTCCGGCCGGCGTATTGGTAATGAGCGCGACGCGCGGGCCGGTGATTAAGGGCTGGCTGGTGATAACACTGGCGACATCGAACAGTTCTTCCAGGGTGTCAGCGCGAATAATCCCCGACTGACGAAACAGCGCGTCAACCGGGGCCTCTGTCCCCAGCCAAGGGGGGCCAGCACGCGCCTTAACCCGCCGCCGCGCGCTTTTCACGGCCAAAATCGGTTTTTGCCGCGTCAATCGCCGCGCCAGCTGAGAAAATTTGCGGGGGTTTCCAAATGACTCCATATACAGCATGATGGTGTCGGTTTCCGGATCGTCCGCCCAGTATTGCAGCAAATCGTTGACCGAGACATCCGCTTTGTTGCCTAAACTCACAAAGCTGGAAATGCCAAGGCCCCGGCGACTGGCGTAGTCCATAATGGCGACGCCGATGGCCCCAGAGTGACTGGCAACGGCCAGTTTTCCAGCCGTTGGCATCCGCGGCGCAAAGCTGGCATTGAGACTGACACCCGGTTGGGTCGTGACGAGCCCCATGGAATGGGGGCCCACCAAACGGATGCCGGCGCGCCGAAGTTTGGCTACAATCATCTCTTGTAAGGCCAGCCCTTCCGGATCGCCCTCGCCCAATCCCGAGGAGGCAATGATCAGCCCCCGAATTCCCGCGTAAATCGCGTCATTGACAATTGACAAAAGCTCACGCCGGGGGACCACGGCTATGGCCAAGTCCACGGGCTCGGGAATATCGGAAAGGCGGGCGTAGGCGCGAATGGCGGACACAGCTTTGGCATCACGGTTCACGGGATAGACGGTTCCTTGAAAATTTCCGTCGATAATGTGGCGTAAGATGAGGTGCCCTAAGCGATCCTCATCGCGCGAGGCGCCAACGACTGCGACCACCTGGGGTCGAAAAAAGGGGGCCAGCGACGCCGCCGTGGCCAACTTCTCTCTCAGAGCCGCAAGACTTTTTTGGCGATCCGTTTGCATGAGGGGCAAGCGCAGTTCCATGGCCCCGCCCTCCCATTGTTGATGGAGGGTAAAACCGCTGGAGCGAAAAACGCGCAGCATTTGAAGGTTCTCCCTGAGCACATAGGCCACAAATTGGCGAAAGCCTGTGCGCCAGGCATGATCTGCTAAATGCTCTAATAAGAGCGTACCCAATCCCCGGCCTTGCGCCCGATCATCGACGAAAAAAGCGACTTCGGCGGTGTCAGCCGTGACCCGGATATAGTTGCCGATGGCAATAATCGCCTCGCCCACATCACAGACCAGCGCATAGGATTCTCCGGGCACGATGGTCATCATGCGGTCCAGTTCGCCGTCACCAACCTCAGAAACCACGTGAAAAAAACGAAAATAGCGGCTTTCTGACGATGCTCGCAAAAACAGCGCTTTCAGCAACTCCCGGTCCGACCCGGATGGATCCGGCACACGAAGCTCAGCCACACGCCCATCGCGGAGGATAACGCGCACCGCAGCACCCCTCTTGTCTCCTTGTGGTACAATTATATCGTGTGTGAGACGAAGCGAACGCGGGGCGGAAAAAGGAGCAACCGTGGTGGTTGACGCGCTGTTTGTATACCATCCTGATTTCCAGCGCTATCGCTTTCATCAGGACCATCCATTTAATCCTCTGAGGCTGGCGGCAACCTACGATCTGATGACCACCCTTGATCTGTTGCCAGCCGACGCGATCGTCGAGCCCTCTTGTGCCACCTTGGAGGAGTTAGCCCTCTTTCACGAACCGCATTATGTCCAGCTTGTGCGCGACCTCAGTTCCCGTGGGGAAAAAGCGTACGGTGCCGAGCGCTGGGGTTTAGGGACGGATGATAACCCGATCTTTCAAGGCATGCACGAAGCGGCGAGTCTTGCAGTGGGCGCCACCTTAAAAGCAGCCCAATTGGTGGCCAGCGGCAAGACACGGCGAGCGCTGAACCTATCGGGAGGACTGCACCATGCGGGCCCAGGACATGCCTCGGGGTTTTGCATCTATAACGACGTGGTCATTGCCATTCGCTGGCTTCAGGCGCACACAGATTGGCGCGTCCTTTACGTGGATCTCGACGCCCATCACGCGGACGGCGTGCAAAACGCCTTTTATACCGATCCGACCGTTTTTGTGTTATCCTTCCACGAGTCGGGCCAATACCTCTTTCCTGGCAGCGGTGCCGTGGAGGAACGCGGCCATGGCGCCGGGGCAGGCTACACTCTGAACGTCCCGCTGGCGCCGGCCACCGATGACAAATCCTGGCTATCCCTATTTGAAGCCATCGTGCCTCGCGTGATCCAAGAGTTCCAACCGGACGTCATTGTCTCGCAGCATGGGTGTGATGGCCACTTTGCCGATCCGTTAGCCGATCTCTGCGCCACCACGCGGTTTTATGTGACTACCGCCCATTGGTTGCGTTGCTGGGCCGACCGGTATTGTCAAGGGCGCTGGATTGCGACCGGGGGCGGGGGATACCAAGTGTTATCGGTTGTCCCGCGTGTATGGACCTTGCTCTGGACGATCATGGCGGGCTTTCCTCTCGACGAGCAGGCAAAAATTCCCGAACTGTGGCTGAGACGTTGGCAGCCTCACGCCCCATCGCCGCTGCCCACCGCGCTTTCTGATCCGCCGGAGCTGTCCATGCCGGTCCGCGACCGTCACCGCATTGACGCCCAAAACCGGCAGACATTGGACACCATCTTGCATAACATTTTTGACAATTAGTTGTGACCTGTTAGCATGATAAGCGAGGGAGTTTTCACGAAAGTGAGGTGCGTATCATTTCACGCCTTCCCCTGATCGTTCAAAGCGACCGCACGATGTTGCTAGAAGTCGACAATCCCTTATACGAAGAGGCGCGGGATGCGTTGTCGAGTTTTGCTGAACTCTTAAAAAGCCCGGAACACATGCATACGTATCAAATTACCGCGCTATCCTTGTGGAATGCTGAGGCGGCGGGGTTAACGGCCGACGCCATTTTAGACGCCTTAACCCGTTATTCGCAATACCCCGTTCCTGAGGTGGTTACCGAATTTATTCGTGATCAGGCCAACCGCTACGGCCGACTGATTTTGCGCACCGCGCCCGACGGACATGGTCTCTGGCTGACAGGCGATGCCACCGCGCTAACCGAGGTGGGACACTCTAAGGGGGTTCAGCCATTTTTAGCCGAGCCCTTGCATCCCGGCTTTCGCGTGGCGCCCGAGCATCGCGGCCTCTTGAAGCAAGCGCTGGCCAAGCAGGGATGGCCGGTGGACGATGCCGCGGGCTATGAACGAGGGGAGCCATTAACCCTGCATCTCGCAACCCTTCTGCCCGATGGCCGACCCTTTGCTTTGCGTTCCTACCAAAGAGAGGCTGTGCAAGCGTTTTGGGGCGACGGCCGCGTGGATCGCGGGCATGGGGTGGTCGTGCTTCCCTGCGGTGCCGGGAAAACCATGGTGGGACTAGGAGTCATGGAACGAGCGCAAACGCACACCCTCATCCTGACCACCTCCACCGCCGCGCTGCATCAATGGCAGCGAGAACTCCTCGACAAGACAACGTTGACGCCCGACGACGTGGGGGAGTATAGCGCCACCCTGAAGCACATTCGCCCGGTCACCCTCACCACCTATCAGATACTGACCCATCAACGTCAAGGCCAGTTTGTGCACTTCGAAGCGTTGGATCGCCACCCCTGGGGGCTCATCATTTACGATGAAGTGCACCTCTTGCCGGCTCCGATGTTTCGGCTCACCGCAAGTTTGCAGGCGCGGCGCCGCCTCGGGTTGACCGCCACCTTAATTCGAGAAGACGGGCGGGCCGACGACGTCTTTGCCTTGATCGGTCCCAAGCGGTTCGATATGCCATGGAAAACGCTAGAATCCGCCGGATGGATTGCCACCGCCCAATGCCGGGAAATTCGCGTCGCCTTGCCCTCTGCCCTGCGCGAAGCCTATGCCGTCGCGGAGGATGTGGATCGGGTGCGCATCGCAGCCGAAAACCCGGTCAAAATGACCGTCGTGGAGACGTTGGTCAAAGCGCATCAAGACGACCTGGTGCTGATCATCGGCCAGTACGTCAGCCAGTTGGAAGCCCTGGCGCGCCATCTCAACGCGCCGCTCATTACCGGCAAAACCCCGACCAAAGAACGCGAACGGCTATACGACGAATTCCGCCACGGCCGCGTCCCCGTCCTCATCGTCTCCAAAGTGGGCAACTTTGCGATTGACTTGCCCGATGCCAATGTGGCGATTCAGATAAGTGGCGCGTTTGGTAGCCGTCAAGAAGAGGCACAGCGGTTGGGCCGGATTCTTAGGCCTAAAAGCGATGGCCGCACAGCCACCTTTTACACCATCGTCAGCGAAGATACCAAAGAACAACTGTTTGCTCAGAAGCGACAACTTTTTCTGTGCGAGCAGGGTTATCGCTACGAGATCGCCCATGCTGACGCCACGGGCGCACCCCGGGACCACTTGGCCCCCGTGATTCCATTTCGGGTGAAATCTGTATGAACCAGCAATTTCAATCATTGGGAAACATCCTCGCGCAGCTTTCTGACGACGACCGGGCCACGTTAGCGCAGACCCTCAACGAGCCCGAGGTCTCCGATGAGGTCTTGGCTCGGCGGCTTCTCGATCCAGCCCGTGTCGAAGAGATGGTTCAACACCGGTCACCCGAGTTGACCGCTGCCCTCACCCACTGGGTCGCCAACCGGGGGGTGTGGGCCGACTATCGCCGGTACCCTGCGGTCACCAAAGGCATCCGAGAACTGGCCGAGTGGGGATATTGCTTCGAGGTGCGGTACGGCCCCTATGGCGCCGTTCCTGTTACCCCCTGGGAGCTCATGCCCCGCCTTTTGCCGCTCTTGTGGGACATTCCCTGGAAACGATTGACGGTGCCGTCCGCCCCCCGATCGCTCTCTCTCGCACCCGTCTGGACGCCATTGACTCACGATCTCTTCCAAGTATTGTCCTTTGCCCGTCGTGAACCGCTACTCCTCACCACCCAGGGCGAGATTTACCAACGGCTGCGCAATAAACTGGAAAAAATGATGTGGCCTCGACCAGAAATCAATCCGGCGGCTACGCTCCAGCACATCATCATGATGTTGCAGCGCGTCGATTTTTTGTGGGTACGCGATGACCCATATAGTCTTGAGGTTTCCACGATGGTCGACCCAGTGTTTGAAGCCGGGCCCCAGCGGTTGTTCCAGAGGCTCAGCAGCCACTGGTTTGATCCATCGCACGTAGCGTGGCCGCAGTTTATCTGGGTATCGCTTTTAAGCCTAATCCCGCCGGATCAGGCGCTGAAACTGCCAGAGACAGTGAAGTGGCTCCAGCATCTCGGATTCTCGGGGGTCGCCCAGGATCCGCTCATCTATTACGCGCTGGATGAGTTGGCAGCCTACGATCTGCTTGACCCCAAGAGCACCGTCGGAGCGATGAGGCTTAGCGATTGGGCCTACGCCGCCATGAATGGTCATTTTGAGGTACCGGAATCGCACCAAGTGATTGTGCAGCCTAATGGGGAAATCTTGGTTCCGCCGTCTGTGCCTATGGGCGAACGTTGGACGATCGATCGGCTAGCGACACGTCTCAAATCTGAACGGGTAATGACATACCGCCTGGATGCCGCGGCTGTAAAACGGGGTGTAGAGCAAGGGCTGACTGCTCAACAGCATCTGGCTGCGTTGGACGCGCTGGCTGCCCACCCCCTTCCCGACAACGTCCGCATCAATGTCGAAGATTGGTATCGGCAATTTGGGTGGCACCGGATTATGGAAGTCACCATCATTCACAGCCAAAGCCCCGAGGATTCTTTGAACATCGAACGGGTGTTGGGCAAAGAGGTGCGCGGCCGCCTGTCCCCGACCGACATCATTATTGGTCAAGACCGCGTCAAGGACGTCCTTAAACGCCTGGAAAAAGCGGGACATCCCCTGTTGCCGAATATCCTGCGTCCTAGTCAAGAGGAGATGCACCGGTCCGGTGTTTATGCCTCGTTGCGAAGGGTTGAAGACTGGTCCATCGGCCTCTGGCACCCACCAACAACACCGCCCCCAATCGATGCCATGCGAAAACAGTTCCGTGAGGCGATTCGCCAGGGACGGGCCATTGAGTTAACATACCATGCCAACAGTCACGGAGGCATTCAAACCGACACGGTGCTCCCCATTATGGTAGACGGCGAGTGGGTACAGGTTTTTGTCATGAATCAGGGGCGTTATGTGACTGTGCCATGGCGCCAAATTTTATCGTTCGAATAAGGGCGATCGCCCCGCGCGGGAAACGAAGCAATGTCACGAGCGTTAACATTCCGGACCGATAGCGTAATTTGGCGTTGTTCATCCAGGGCTAGAGGCTCATCCTGATCGACAGCGGGCGATGTTACTTCACGAGGACCTCGTTCCAAAAAAATTCTTTCTGGGCGCGTATCGTTATCTCATATTTGCTATATACTGAGGGCAAGACGATGAATCGAATTACCACGCGATTTGCGATGGTAGAGGCCTGTGAAAAGGCTATTCAGAAGTTAGAGCGTTCAGATTATATCAAGATCCTTATGACTATGAAGAGATTTGAAGAAGAATGGAAGAAAAGCGTTTCTGATGCGGATATCGCCTCTGGATTTGATCTTCAAAATCTCGAGCATCGAAAAGGTGCTTATCGTGTCGCTGAAATTCGGGCAGGTCGTAATTGGCGAATTGGTATGATGATATTCAATGACGTTTCGAGAATTTACTGGTTGCATATTTGGCGTAAGACTGCGCCACGAAATAGGCAAGACTATGATATCGTGAAAGATCGGGCCCACAGAATTTGGAATCAAGGAGACTGACGATGGACAATGATATAAGATTGACAAACGAATCGGTGGATATGTTGTTACAACACCTTTTAGAGCGAGACGACGAGGCATGGAGAGAAGTACTAAAGCAACAATTTCTTTTGGATACGATGATTGGACTTTATAAATCTCGGCAAGCGGCTGGTTTGACCCAAGAACAAGTTGCAAAAATCATGAATACGAGTCAGTCAGCGGTTGCAAGATGGGAAAAAGACTTCGAAGGCAAGATCACACTTCATCGTTTAGCTGATTTTTCTTTAGCATGCGGCGCAGTGCCTAAAATCGTTTTTGAGCCAGATGCGATGGCTAAACATGGACTTTTTGAAAATCTTAGTGAGTACGCTGGGTTGAATAGCACGGCTAGCTCTACGGTGATAATGTGGCCTCCCACAGAGGAAGTTTCACCAAATAATTTTACTTCCGCGGAGGGGACTTCCGATTCGTCACTGGCATCGTAAAGTGGCGGGTAGTTCATGATGATAACACTTATTTCGGCGCGAAAAAGTTTTGAATTTCCCGTTGACGGACTACGCTTGACCGCCATATCAACTCCTGATACGTTGGAGGCTATTCGCAATCTATGTCATTTTACGTTGGTTCAAATTGCTCGGCCGATGGAAACTTTTGGCCCTGTTCCAAAGGTATTTCCTCCGGGTGTAGTTTTTAATTCTGGATATTGGGCCGAGGCGGAAGGAAGAAGCGTCTTCATTCGCTTTCTTCATGTTGAACAGACTCGGATAGTCATTGATGTCGCGGGGCCTTCAGACGCATTGAATGGTCTCAGTCAGGCCATTTTCAACGTCATACGGAGAACAGCTCGAGTCTTTGATGACGGTCCGGTACTTACGGACCCTATAGCGGAGCTAGATTATTCGGAAATGACGATTCAACTTCCGGGGCCCTTAACTTTGATTTTGCCCGCTCCCCTGCGTGAACTCTTCTTAAATTTCAGTGCTAACGAAGGCAATCATACATTGTTATCATCACTGTTCATTAGTCAGCATTTATCAAATGTTCCTTACGAGGGAGATCGATTAAGCTCCCCGATTATCAGTCAGGGTTATCGCTTATCCTTGCGCAAGGGAACAGTTCCAGAACAATACGTATATTTTAGCGGGGCACCGCTCAACACGGAAGCTCATCGGGATTATCTGACAAAACTTCACGGCATCGTAACGCAGCTACTGAATCTATAGAACGGCGGAAAGCCGACCCACGCGTCGCTGGTCCTCCATCAAGACCGCTGCAAGCAGGCGGAGGAGGCCACGCGATGCGGGCGAATCCCCACCAAATCGGCACGCCGGTCCTTGTCCTTGTTCAGCCGTTCCCACGGATTTGTCGAACGATGCGTTGCTGACGGTCGTGCAAAAAGATCGGAGAGGCCAGTGCATCCTCACCCGCGGTTTCTAGCACGTCAGCGGCTTTGGAAACCCGAGGCCATCAGTCCGCAACCACCGGAGCCCACGCCTCTCGGGCTTTGCGCTGACCCAGCGGTACCCAGTGATCTACGTCCTTGACATAGACCGTCTTTCTTCGACGCCCACCGACACCATTCGCACCGTAGCCACACAAGCCTTTTCACCTTCGCATTGCAAACAAAACCAGGGAGTTCGCGATGTGCTATGATGGAAATGGAAATGAGGGAATGCAGGTGGATGTCGGGACCTTTCGAGACACGCTTGCGCAGTATGCTACGGGCGTTACCATTGTACTTAGCCGCTACGGACCCATCACGCATGGAATGACGGTCAACTCGTTTACCTCTGTTTCCCTAAATCCTCCTATGGTGTTGTTCTGCGCCGAAAATCAAGCCGATACCTTGCGCACTATCCAGCAAGCCGGGTATTTCACCGTGAGTATCTTAAGCGACCAGCACGCGTGGTTAAGTCAACGCTTTGCCGTAGCCGGATCGCACGCCGAACTCCTGTCTCATCTTAAGCTGGGCCAAAGCCCCACGGGGGGTGTTCCCTTTTTACAAGATGCGCTCGCATACCTCGAGTGCCGTGTTCAGAATCTCATCCCCGCAGGGGACCACCATATCATTTTAGGTCTCGTGGAGCACCTTGGGCGTCTCCGAGAGGGTACCCCCCTCATTTACTTTGATCACCGCTATCGACAGTTGGCACCCGCGCCAGCGGATTCATCGGAAGCCCCTCGAGATCATCGGCCGTAACCTCGATGCCGCCCAGCGGAATTTTCCCGCCATGGCGTGCGGCCTGGCGAAAGACCACGGCATGGACAAACGACTTTAACTTCTGCGGGCGATAGACGGTGTAGCCCAGCGAACGCAGCACCTCTTTCGGGACGCGGATAGGACAGTGCAAAAATTCCACCGCCGTGTTAATGACCACCTCGTCTGTTTGCGATCGGTCAACGCTTATAATGACGATATCCTTTTCAGTCACAGGCCTCCCTCGCTCCCTTTGCCCATCATCACGAAAAAGACATGTCGCCCTTTAGATCTTTCAGCATGGCCTTGAGCTCCATCTGCCCTTGACGCCGACAACGCTCAGCCTGAATAATGCTTTCGACCCGCGCAATGCAATCCTCCAAATTATCGTTCTTCACAATATAATCATAGGACTGGGCATGACGAATCTGATCAACGGCATTGGCCAGTCGCGCGGACAGGTTCTCCACGCGCGATCGGCTCAAAATCCGCTGCTTCAAGACCTCAAGACTGGGAGGCAATAGAAAAATCCCCACCACTCGCCGGTGGCGCGCCGTATACTTTAACCGGCCTTTGTAGTCTAGCTCAATGATCCCGTCGTGACCCGGAATGAAAAGCTCATTGGGCGAGCCATAATAATGGTCCTGGTACACCTGTTCGTACTCAAAGAGCTTGCCTTGGTCAATCAAGGCACGAAACGTTTCTACACTAACAAAGCGATAGTCAAAGCCATCGACCTCGCCGTCGCGCGGTTGACGGGTGGTGTACGTTACCACTTTATGCAAACTCTTATCACGCTCCAAGAGAGCCCGCATCACGGATCCCTTGCCAGCCCCAGACGGCCCGGTAAACACAAACAAAATCGGTTCCAATGCGTTCTCCCCCACCATCCGCTGTCTTACTGTTCCGTAACCTCGCCATGCGCCCGAAAGAGGGTAACCAGCGTGTTCATACTGTGAATGGCTTCGCTTTCCAACCGGTCAAGCAATTCCTGAACCGTTGGGATGTCGTGAATCAGACCCGTCACCTGGCCCGCCCAGACAAACCCCTCCTCCAACGCCCCTTCAACGGCCGCCCGATAATTGACGTTCCCCTGAATCAACGGCAACAATTCCTCGAGGTTGGCACCACTGGACTCCAGCGCCTGAATTTTGGCCACGTGCGGTGAGGGCAATGTGCGCCCCGGTCGGCCGAGGCTACGCTCAATAATAGTGGTTTCGTGAATGTCATGGCGGATCAACGCCTCTTTATACCGTGGGTGCGCCGCGCACTCCCGGGTGGCCACAAACCGCGTCCCCATTTCCACCCCTGCGGCTCCTAACCCCAAGGCCGCAAGCAATTGGCGCCCATCTCCAATTCCCCCCGAGGCCACCACCGGCACCTCTACAGCGTCCACGAGTCGACGGGTCAGCACTAGCGTGCCCACATCGTCACGGCCTAAGTGTCCGCCCCCTTCGACGCCCACCGCGATGATGACTGATGCCCCGAGCGCTTCCGCCTTTTTTGCCGCCCGCACGCCCGCCACTAATACCATTAGTCGAGCACCGGACGCTAGAATGCGGTCAACATAAGGCGCCGGATTTCCTCCAGTCACGGAAATGACAGGGACTTTGAGGTCCAATGCCGTATGCAATAGATCATCAATGGGGCGATGGCCCAGGGCAAAATTCACTCCGAAGGGCTCTCGTGTGAGTTGCCGCACTGCCGCAATTTCGCGAGCTAGTGCTGCCGCATCCGGCAAGGTGGTAGCGGTGATTTGTCCAAGACCCCCGGCGTTACTGACGGCAGCGGCCAGCTCGGCCCGCGCTAGATACGCCAGTCCCCCTTGAATAATCGGGCGACGAATGCCTAGCAAGTCCGTCAATCGCGTCCTGATCAAAGGGATCCCAGCGCTTCCCGGATTTTAGCTGCCATCTGGCTGAGCTCTTCTGCCGACGCGGCGGTGGCCCGCGAAAAATCTAAATCCGCCATGGTGTCGGCAGGAATGAGGTGCAAATGCGCGTGCGGCACATCAAACCCCGCCACCACAGCCCCGATCCTTTCGGCGCCAGTAACCTGTCGAATGGCCCGGGTAATCGGCTTGGCAAACAGCAGCACACGCGATAGCAACGCATCATCCAAATCAAAGAAATAGTCTATTTCCTGCTTCGGCACCACCAGGGTATGCCCAGGCCTCACCGGTCGGATATCTAAAAACGCCAAAAACTCGTCATTTTCCAGGATGCGATGACTCGGGATCTCCCCGGCTATAATCCGCGAAAACACTGACGGCATAACGTGTCCTTCCCTTACTTTCTTTGGATTTTCATCGTTCTTTGCCTTGTCAAATGTCTGCAACCAGACAAAGTCAGGTCGCCCACGAACCTCGTAGGTTAACGTTTAGTATACCGTCTTCTCCTCATTCGGAAAACCGACTTCAGAGGCCTCGCACCACTAAACCTTCTGATTGATAAGCTTGACGCCTGTGGGCCATCCTAACAGCGGAGGTGAGGTCAGTGAGTCAAGCTATTGTCGCCGTTGAGCCGCCACTATCGCCGTTTGCCCGTGCGCTCGAAGACGCGGGTTATCGCGTGATCGCACTGGACGAAGAAGCCCTGAGTGTGGCTGACGCCATTGTCGTCCAAGGCATGGACAACCATTTTTTGGGGATGGAAGATCCTCTGACCCGGGCACCTGTCATCAATGCCGACGGCAGAACGCCGGCGGAAGTGGTGGGCGAGGTCAATCGCCGTGCACTGATTCAGGCCTAATCCTCCCGGGGAGGCATTGACGCCTCCCCACTGTTTTCGAAATCCCCAACCTGTGATACCATCATCCATATCCTAAGAATGTCGAGGTCAGAGGTTGACATGGCATGGTCCCGACGCGTAAGCAACGTAAACGCCACGATTCGACAACACCATAGCGGCGATTGTAGCCACTGCATTACGGGTTTAAGGGTACCATTCGTCTCGCGTACGACGTACCCGGCGGCCAGCGCAATGCGTTAAAGGAGGCATCTCATGGAAATACAGGGGTTGAAGGTCCTCGATCGCCCCGCAAAACCGCGTACCGTAGGCGTTACCTGGTGCATAGACGACGGCGCTCCTGTTGACTGGTTTCGCGACATCATCCGCTCGTATCACCGCCTGATTGACGGCGTAAAATTCGGCTGGGGCACGGCCTTAGTCACCGATCACTTAGACGCCAAAGTGGCGGCATGCCAACAATATCGCGTGGACTATTGTTTTGGCGGTACGCTGTTTGAGGCATATTGGCTTCAACACCGGCTTGATGCCTTCTTTCAGTTGCTGGAAACGTACCGTTGCCCGGTGGTGGAGATTTCCGACGGCACGGTGCACCTGAGTGCCAAAGATCGGCGTCACGTCATCCGCGACTTTAAAGCCCACCTGCGGGTTTTTACCGAGGTTGGCAGCAAAAACCCGGAAGAGTCCCGCCATTGGACCGCCGAGGATTGGGTGCGTCGAATTACCGAGGACCGCGAATCGGGGTCCGACATGGTAATTTTAGAAGCGCGCGAATCAGGGACCATTGGACTCTATTTACCCTCCGGCGAAATTCGCACGGACGTGGCTACCGGCATTTTGGCTTCCTCGCTTGATCCGCGTTGGCTCATGTTCGAAGCACCCCAGAAAGCGCAGCAGGTGTATTGGATCCATCGCATTGGCCCCGGCGTCAATTTGTCCAATATTCCCTTAAACGGGAGTGTGAACTTGGAAACCCTGCGGCTCGGCTTGCGATCGGATACGTTGGACCTCCTCTCCCAACCATCGTCGCTGTTTGCCCAAGGGTAGTGATGTCCAACGCCTTTTTTACCCAACATTAATCTGACCATAACCCATGCGATGACGACGTAAGATATGCTGAGGGTGCGGCACCATGGAGCCGCCCACTCAGATCCATAGGGAGATCGCCACGATGAAGGTTCTGGTCTCGAATGATGATGGGATAGAGGCGGAAGGTCTGTCAGTCTTGGCCGCGTGGGCCGAGCGCCAGGGCTTTTACACGCTGGTAGTGGCACCAGACCATAACGCCAGTGGGCAGTCGGGAGCGGTCACGCTAGGAGCTCCTGTCATGGTCAAGGAATGGGGGGTCCGCCGTTGGGCAGTTAGCGGGACGCCAGCCGATTGCGTCCGAGTCGCGTTGACCTTTCTCGGATATCGGCCGGACGTGGTCTTGGTGGGGATTAACCACGGCCTGAACCTAGGGTTCGATGTCTACGTGTCAGGCACGGTGGGAGCTGCCCGTTACGCGGCAATGCAGGGGATCCCTGCGATCGCGTTTTCGGCAGTTCCGGGACATTGGGCCCACATCGGCCACTTGATGGAGGTGCACGCCCGCCCGCTTATTGAAGACGCCATTCAGGGGGAACCTGGCGGCGTCCTTTCCGTCAACTTTCCCTCACAAGGAGGAACAACGCGAGTGCATGCGGGCCTTACTCCTGTTCTGAGTCAGGATCGGCTCGAATGGGCAGAATTCCGCGACGGGCGCCACATGGTCAAACTGTCGCTCGCAGCGTTTCACGCGTCCCACACACTAGGTGACGTGGATGCCGTACGGGGCCATTATACCACCAGCACCTACCTACCGATGGCGATGAACGAGCTTTTGCCAAGCCGCACCATTGACCCAGTATCTGGCAGTCAGGCCCCAGCTTAAAGAGTTCGCAAATTGTCCACAAACCCAAGCCGGCACGGGCCACGCCAGAACGCCGTGGTCTCTTCCGAGAAGCTCTTGTCCCCATTGAGCCTTTGCCCGACGACGCCTGGCGTTTTTCATGGCTCCCCGTTCTTTTGCACCATCGCTCATTTTGCCTCGCCGGTCGCTCTTCCTGCCACCACAAACAGCGGATTTTCCGCATCAAAGGTGGGGTCCGGTACCTTGTGTAACAACCATGAGCGCGGCTCGACCGGCGGCCCCATATCCGATAAGATGGGGCGGGAGTGGTTGTGTGACGCGTGTCAGCCAAGGATTTCGTACGATTTGGTCCGCCCTTGCCGCAGCCTGGCTGTGGTTGGCTCTTGTCACCCAAGTGGTGTGGGACCTAGGTCCCGGACCGGCGCGCCTGTTGAGTTGGCTCACGGCGATATTCGCGGTATTGACCCCAGCTGGTCTCTTATTGGCGATTAGGCGGGGCGCTCGCCGGGGGCTTCTCTTGCTGCTGGGTTGGCTACTGTGGTTGGCTCTAGACGGGGCCACTCATGCCGCGCACGTCACCTGGCAACACCTAGGACTCTGTGCGATGGCTATAGTCATCCCTTTCGTACTTGGCCGTCATGGTCCATGGCTTTTTCGCCTGGTTCAAGGATTGGGAGCGATTCTCTTAGGCGTGTTTATGATAGCCGTTCCCTCCTTCGCGCGGCATGCCGTGCCCGAGCAATCCCTCCGCTGGCTCACCGCGCTTTGGCCGCTGACTGGTCTGCAAATCTGGCTTTGCTATCCGCGCCCCTGGTTTCGAGTATTTGCTCTCTTAACCACACTAACTCTATGGACATTGGCCGCAGCTGATGTCCCTCAGCTCGTGCTCGTCATCGCGTGGAACCTCGCCATCTGGATCGGCGGAGCTTGGCTGGTGTCGCGGCCTCGGGTCCTCGGCGGTCTTCTGGCCTTGGTCGGCTTTGCCAGCTTTTTGCCGTTTTTGGTTCGCAGTACCTCTTCCCCAGCGGCCTTAGCCGTATTAGGGGGTCTCACGGTCGCATTTTTGGGAATGCTGTTGGCCACCCTTCTCCGCATGCTGCAGGCGCCGCTTCAGCGCCTCACACAGCTAGCGCTCGTCTCTATGGCCGCGCTTGGCGGTATTCTCATCGTGAGCCAAGGCATTGACATGCTGCCGCCGGTTTTGGCACTCTGGATTATTATCGGCGTGTTCTTAGGCATGATTTCTTCTAGCGAACAACGTTTGCCGGCGCGCTAAAGAACCCCAAGGAGGTCTAACATGCGAGACGGACTCACAAGCGGGATGAGCGCTACCGTCACCACCGTGGTCACCGCGGACATGGTTGCGCGTCTGGGCGGGCAAAAGATTCATCCCGTTCTGGCCACGGCCCAAATGATCGAGTGGATGGAATGGGCCGGTCGCCGGCTAATTTTGCCATACCTTGAAGAGCACGAAGACGCGGTGGGCTACCACATCACGGTCACTCATCTGGCCCCAACGCTAGTAGGGGAACGGTTCTCCGCCACCGCGACGTTTCGCACTCGCGAAGCCTCGCGCATTGTGGCAGACGTGGTGGCGACCAACGCGCGCGGCGTCATTGGCCAGGGCGTGTTTACCCAAGTCCTGATTCCCAAAGCGGAACTTAAGCGCCGCCTGGCCGAGATTCAGGTTCAGCCGGCAAACCAAACTGCCGCAGAATCTCCGCTCGATGCTGATCCATAAGCGGTGGCGGGAGGCGCACAGCGCCCGGCGTCCCGCTCAGCTTGACAGGAATCCCGATTTGGTGAATGGGCCCGGCCAGAGGATGCTCAATGATCACATCCATCTCCCGGTGTTGCACTTGGGGATCGCGGTAGACATCGGCAAAGGACTGGATGGGCGCCGCCGGCACGCCAGCCCGGGCAAGCCGTTCGAGCCATTCATGGACCGGACGCTTTAAGAACACTTCGTCTTCCAACCGTTGAATCAGTAATTCGCGATGGCGCACACGGTCGGGATTGGTGCGAAACCGGGGGTCGTCGCCAAAGGGAATTTCGCATTCTTCCACCATCCGCTGCCATAAGGCGTCGTTGCCGCAGGCAATGACGAGATAGCCGTCCTGGGCCCGCACCGCTTGATACGGTGCGATGTTGGGATGGGCTGTGCCTAGCGGGCGCGGCAACTCGCCGCTGGCAAAGTAGTTGCCCGCCTGGTAGGTTTGCCAGGAAATCAAGGCTTCGTACAACGAGGTATCGATCCACTGGCCCTCGCCCGTCCGCTCACGCGCCCAAAGCGCCACCATAATGCCGTACGCCGCCCACATGCCAGCACCTATGTCGCCGACGGAAAACCCCGCTTTCATCGGCGCCGTCCCATCCCCGGTCACAGCCATGAGGCCGCTCATGGCTTGGGCCACAACATCGTAGCCAGGCCGCTCCCGCCCTGGTCCGGTGGCGCCAAATCCTGAGATGGACGCCAAGATAATGCGGGGATTGAGTTCGCGAAGCACCTCATAGCCTAACCCCCACCGCTCCAAGGTTCCCGGTCGATAGTTTTCCACCACCACGTCCGCTTGGGTCACCATGTGGCGAAATGCTTGCCGGTCCTCTTCCTGGCGGAAGTCGAGCACAATGGACCGCTTGTTTCGATTAACACTAAGATAATAAGCGCTTTCGCCGGCTAGGAATGGCGGCCCCCATCGTCGCGTATCATCCCCCTGGGGCGGTTCAATCTTAATGACGTCCGCCCCAAAGTCCGCCAACATCATGGTGCAAAACGGCCCCGTCAAAATCCGGGTCAGATCCAATACCACCACATTATCGAGCGCCATCATCTTGGCGACCCCCCCTAGAGTAAATGAATGAGCCCTTCGGCCGTGGCCGGGTTGGTGGCCACAGGGATGACGCGGACGTCAGAAAGGCGGAGCAGGGCGCTGACGTCCGGTTCGTGCGGATGGGCAAATAAGGGGTCGCGAAAGAAAAACAGCATATCAATGGCGCCTTCAGCGATGCGGCTACCCATTTGCTGGTCCCCGCCCAGCGGACCGGATAGAAAGCATTGAACGGGTAATCCGGTTTTTTCGTGTATTAACTGGCCCGTATGGCCGGTGGCGAAAAGCTCGTGACCGCGAAATCGCTCTTGGTGCCGCGCCACAAAATCCACCATCAGCGCTTTTTTACTGTCATGCGCAATGAGTCCAATACGCATTGTGTCAACTACTTTCGCTCGAGTCTTTTGGGGAATATCGAATTCTCCTTTATGATACGCGCCCCGATTCGCTCTGGCTAGCTATCATCGATTTCCCCGTTAAAATTCGATTTCGTCCCCGAAGAGCATTACCCTTGACATAGAATACCTGACTAGTTGGATGCTGGAGGCAGATTGTGAGACTTTTGTGGGAAGGCCCGTTTTTTCGGCCCTTAAGTTTAGACAAAGTCAATCGGGAGATTTGCCTGGCCGCCATGCAAAAAGGGCACGAGGTGCTAATCCGCCCCACCGACACCCCTAGCGAGCGCAATGCCGGGGAGCGGTTGAGCCACTTATCGCCCGTCCTAAAACCCATGATAAGCGGATTTGAGCCCGTGGACTGGCATATCCGCCATATGTGGCCGCCTTACTGGAACACCGCGTGCGGCCCCCTCGTGATCGCTCAGCCGTGGGAATTCGGGGTAATCCCCGATGAGTGGGTCGATCCCTTAATACGGCGCGCCTACCGCGTGGTGGTTCCGAGCCTGGCGGTGCGGGAAATGTTTCTCGCGTCGGGGATTCCCGATGCCAAAATTCACGTCATCCCCCACGGCGTCAACCCCGCCATCTTCCATCCCTTTGGCAGCACCATCGCCTGGGATGGCACGCCCCGTACCGTGTTTCTCTGGATTGGCGGGTTCTTGCCGCGTAAGGGCCTCGACATCTTAACCCGCGCGTACCGCAAGGCCTTCCGCCGAACCGACGACGTCCTGCTGGTCATCAAAGCTGTGGGGCAGACGACCAGTTATCGCCATTCGCCCATGCCGAGCGAACTGGCTGATGCGCTGAATGACCCGACGAGTCCGCCAATCCAGGTCATTTTTGACGACCTATCTGAAGCCGATATGGCAACCTTGTATCGCAGTGTCACCTGCCTCGTCTCCCCTTATCGGGGAGAAGGGTTTAACCTGCCCGTCTTAGAGGCCCTGGCGTCGGGTTGTCTTGTAATCGCCAGCGACACCAATCCTACCAACGAATTTGTGCCGGCCGACATCGGGTGGCGCATTCGGGGAACGCGCCAGTACGAAAAGGTGAGTCACTCGGTCCATCTCGGATGGTATTTCGAACCGGACGACGAGGCGCTGGTCGGGCAACTTCAAGAGGTCGCAAACCTCTCCGTCGCAGAGCGACTTGAACGCGGCGAACGCGCGCGCCAATGGGTGCTTGGTCAGTACACCTGGGAGCACGTGTGGCAAAAGTGGGTATCGCTGCTGCAAGATCCGCCCGTGAACAATCACTGGGTGATCCCGGCGGCCTTGCCAAATACCATTATCTGGCACGGACCCGTCCGCAACGCCTCGGGGTATTCGTCGGAAGCCCGATCCTTCTTAAAGGCGCTGCCATCCCTGGGCATCCTCCCGCGGATGATTGACGATGGCGGTGCCCTCACGGCGCCCAGTGTCACGGATAACGAAGAAACATTTTTTGCGGCCCTGGAAACCATCCCGGTCAATCGCACAACGCTGGCCATTCATAGTCTTCCAGCTGGAGCCGCTGTCCGCCGGCGCCACGGCGTGGATTTATTGCGCACCACGTTTGAGACTAACGCCCTCCCCCCCGAATGGGCCACGCGTATCAAGCAATTTGCCGGCGTCTTAGTGCCCAGTACCTTTAATCGCGACACTTTTGCGGAAATCGGCATAGCGCCCGAGACAATTTCGGTGGTCCCGGGTCCGGTCGATACCGAGCTCTACCGGCCGCCCACTGCCCCACCGCCCACCGATTACCTACGCTTTATCTCCATTTTTGACTGGATTGACCGTAAAGGCTGGGATATTTTGATAAAGGCTTGGATCCGCGCCTTTACAGCCCACGACCCGGTGGTCCTCATTATTAAGACCACGCGGTTGGCTAATCCTCTTGCGGATCCGGGGCGAGCCATCGGCAACCTCTTGGAAGCCGAGGGATGCCAACCCGATCAGATTGCGCCGATTCAGGTCATCCAAGAATCGTGGCACGAGCCGCAATTGGCCGCCTTTTACCAACAAGGCCACGTGTTTGTGCTGCCGACAAGGGGAGAAGGGTGGGGCCGACCAATCCTGGAAGCCATGGCGACCGCGCTATTGGTCATTGCCACACACTGGAGCGGGCCCACCGACTATCTCAACTCAGAGAATGGTCTGCTCTTGGAGGCCAAATCCATCAAGCCCGTGCCGGCCACGGTCGACATGCCCATATTTCGGGGCCAATCCTGGGCTGAGCCAGATATTGACCAGTTAGTGTGGCATCTCCGCTGGGCAGCGGAACACTATCACCAAACCGCCCCCATGCGTCAACGGGCCCGCGCTACAGCCGAGCGGTACCATCCTCATCAGGTGGCGTTAACGTTGGTCGAAGTGCTCAAGCGCTACGGCGTTGAACCCTCCGCGCTAAGTCTTCAGCGTCGCTAGGATGTCGCGCAGGGTATCGTCCCATAGCCAGCGCGGCGTCCATCCGGTCGCCCGCTGAAAACGTTCGGAATTGCCAATGATAGACAAGGCCTCCAGGGGGCGATACCGCGCCGGATCCGGTACGATGACTAAATGTTGGCGGCCCGCCAGCCGGATCAGGTCGTCCAATACTTCCTTCAGGCTGCGCCCCACCCCCGAGGACACGTTAAAGGTTCCGGACAGCGTGGAGGATTCCACGGCCAGGCAATAAGCGTCCACCACATCGCGCACGTCCAAAAAATCCCTCACGGCCGTGAGGTTTCCGACAAAGATATAGCGTTCTGACTGAAGGACCTGCCGCGCAAACGACGGCACGGCAAAACTTTCCGCCTGCCCCGGCCCAACGTGGTTAAAGGGTCGCAGAATCGTTAAGCGCGTGGCTGGGTGCTGTTGCACCGTCATCTGCAAAAGCTGCTCCGCGGCGGCTTTCGACACCGCGTAGGGATTCATCGGGGTTAGCGGGTGGTCTTCCGTTAGCCGCTCGTGGCTAGTTTCTCCATAAACCTCGGACGAGCTGATGTAAATAAACTGTTGCAGTTCCGGTTGCACCACAGCCTGCCACAGATTCAAGGTGCCAATCACGTTGACCGCAATCGTCAGTTGGGGATAATCCCAGGCTTCTTTGACAGAACTTTGCGCGGCCAAATGGAGCACTACTTCGGGGCGAAAGTCGCCGACCTCTCGTTTGAGGGCGTCCATGTTGAGCAAGTCGACCGCATGGGCATCCGAGGCACTCGGCCCGGTCAGCGCGAGCACCGCATGACCGCGGGCTTTTAAGGCCGGGGTCAGATGCCTCCCCACAAAGCCGTCCGCGCCGGTCAGCAGCACCCTCACACCGTCCCCCTCCGCTGATGACGGCTCAGCGACTGCTGGACGATTTGTTGCCGTTGAATCAACTCCCGATCGGCGTTGACCATAATCTCAACCAGCTCATCAAAGGTCACGGTCGGTTTCCATCCTAGCCGCGTCCGCGCTTTGGACGCATCGCCAATCAAAAGGTCCACTTCCGCCGGGCGGACGAAGCGGGGATCGGTCTTGACGTAATCCCGGTAATCGAGTCCCACGGCTTGAAAGCTCTTTTCCACCCATTCGTGCACACTGTGCGTTTCCCCAGTCGCGAGCACGTAGTCGTCTGGCTCTTCGGCTTGCAGCATGAGCCACATCCCTTGTACATAGTCCGGCGCATATCCCCAGTCGCGGCGGGCATCCAGGTTCCCCAACAGGAGCTCGTGGCGCAGGCCGGCTTGAATTTCGGCGACCGCGTAGGTCACTTTGCGCGTCACAAACTCTAACCCCCGGCGCGGCGATTCGTGATTAAAGAGAATCCCTGAACAGGCAAACAACCCATAACTCTCGCGGTAGTTCACCGTAATCCAGTGCGCGTAAAGTTTCGACACCCCATAAGGGCTCCGGGGATAAAACGGGGTGGACTCATTTTGGGGCACCGTCTGCGCTTTGCCGAACATTTCGCTCGTGGACGCCTGGTAAAAGCGAATGCGGGGGTTGACATCCAAAATAGCATTCAAGAGCCGGGTGGCGCCTAGCGCCGTGACTTCGCCCGTTAATATGGCCTGATTCCAACTCTCGGGCACAAAGGACTGCGCAGCCAGGTTGTAAATCTCGTCGGGCTGACAGGTCTCAATAATTTGCCGCAACGAACGTTCGTCGAGTAAGTCGCCGGATACGAGCTGAAGCTGATCTGACAAGTGATTAATGCGCTCGGTAGGCGTGGTGCTGCTGCGACGAATGAGGCCAAAGACCGTATACCCTTTTTGCAACAAGAATTCCGCCAAATAAGAGCCGTCTTGGCCCGTAATACCGGTAATTAATGCGCGTTTACCCATTTGCCTCTCCTTTACCCTATACACACTCATAGGCGATTGATCGCCGACGTGAATTACGGTCTGACGGCCAACACCGCATAATCTTGCGGGCCGTACAGCCACTGGTTCAATATATCCCATTGCCCAAATTGAGACGGTAAGCGCATGGCGTCCGAAACCGGGGCAAAGTATCGCACCTCGACGGACTGAAATCCACCTTCACTCACCATAAACTGCAACAGATCCGGGGGCAACGGCAGCGTGTGCGTGGGATCGTAGAGAAAGTGGTTCCAGGCCCATAGCGATGCCACGTTTACCGTTTCAAGGATCAGTAATCCCCCCGGCGCTAGTCCGCGGTATGCCAGGTGAATCGCCTCCCAGAGCAGCGGACCTGACCAATGCTCCGCCACCTGAAAGGCAGTGATCGCAGAGAATCTCCCCTCGCCCCCTGACTGTAAATAGGCGATGGCGTCACCCGCATGCACCGTAAACCCTTGGGATTGCAGCCGTTCGGCCTGAACCGGATTCAATTCAATCCCCACTGCGGGGATTTCCGACTCCTTGAGCACCCCGAGCCACTCCCCACGACCTGAGCCAATATCCAGCACCGGGAGCTTCAGGGCTTCATACGTGGACCGCACTGGCTGTAAATACCGTTGACGCTGCTCCTGCTTGATCCATTCGACCGGCCCCCGGAACTTATCCGCCAGACGGTCCAAGAACTCATCCCAGCTTTGTGTCGCCATAGGCCCCCCTTTGATTGCCCATCCCCCTCCACTTCCTAAGAATGTCAGATGCTATTTTCGGTCGGGAAAGTATGCCGCAGACCAAGTTACCGCATAGCTAACTTTGGAGTGGAAGATTCAATGGCATGATTACCTCTACTGTGCCATGGTCAGAACACCTAAGCAAGAATCACGATTATTTTCCGCGACGATGGCAATGATTGACCAGACGTTGCGCCTGTTTACTCCCTGTCTTGTCGGCGCAATCCGACCTTATCATGGCGCTTTGCCAACCCTAGGGCCCCGCTTTCCAAATACGCGGGCCATAACCGGCACACCAGCGATTCTCGTCACCGTCGAAGTCCCTTAATGTGTTCCTTTGCCGTTTGGCCTCCCGGAACCCATATCCGGCCACGGGCTCTTGCTCGGCATCGTCGCCCGAGAAATTGCACTAGGGACGCGAAATAACTTTAATGATAAATTAATAATCACTTAATAATACCTTAATAATGTTTGATCCGTCTGGATACCTTTGCTACCGTGTCTAATAATGACAGGGTGGCGTGTAAGGGGCCACGCGGGCCCAAAGAGTGACATCATTTGATCGTTGGGGACGGGCTTTTCGGTCACAGCAGAATTCTTTTTGAGCGCGGAACCCATAGGTCAAGAAGGCAGGTGTGGTAATGTACACAGTGGGCTTAGTGGCCGGAACGCCATCGTCCCGCACTCTCGGCTCCAAAGCGGCCTCGTTGGCCACCCTCACTAATCTGGACATGCGCATTCCCTCCGGATTTGTGATCACCACGGCCGCACAGCGGCAGTATTTAGCATTTAATCAGATCGACTTAAGGGATTCCGACGCGGGTGAGCAAATTCGTACTGGCCGTTTTCCCGATGATCTTTGGGATGAGATTAGCGCTGCCTACGACGCACACATCTATCCACGCCCTGCCGCCGTTCGGTCGTCGGCTACATTAGAGGATTTAGCCGATGCATCCTTCGCCGGCCAATACGAAACAGTCCTCGATGTTCATCGTGACGCGCTATTAGACGCCATTAAGACATGTTGGGCATCGCAATGCGGGCCCCACGTCACACGCTATCTGCAAAACCATGGATTGCAGCCCGAAGAGTGCCTGATGGCTGTCATTGTCCAACAAATGGTCAACGCAGACGCCGCCGGTGTGTGTTTTAGCATCAATCCAGTGACTGGGGCCAACGAAATTGTCATCAATGCCAATTGGGGCCTCGGCGATTCTGTTGTCTCGGCCTTGGTCATGCCCGACATGTTTGTCGTCGCCAAGGATACCCGCGAGGTTCTGCAGCAAGTCCTGGGAGACAAGGAATGGATAACCAAACCGCGGCCAGATGGCGGAATTGAGCAGGTCGCCACCGACGCGTCGTCACGCAATAAGTTCTGCCTGACACCATCTGAGGCGCAAGAAGTGGCTGACGTCGCGTGCCGCATCGAGCGCCATCTGGGAATGCCTGTTGATCTCGAATTCGCCTACCAAGACCACTTATTGTTCATCTTGCAAGGGCGGCCCATTACCGGAAGGAGAGTATGAATAGTATGAAATCGATTATGGAAGCCATTACACTCAATGACCGTGACATGAGGGAACACTTTTGGACACAGGATGCCCTGCATTTTGGACATCCGCTGACCCCTCTGTTTGCATCGTACATGGTGCCGGCGATCACAGCGGGGACTTTGTCAGCGATGACAACACTAAGAGCGCCGGTGCAGCAATTCATTGGCAAAGTCTACGACGGATATTTTTATCAAGCGGTCGTGCCCGCTCCGGGAGACCCTGAAGAGCAGATGCGCATTCATCAACAAACCTTGCATGCCCTGATGGACCACCAAAACGAAAGATTCGAAGCGACGGTCGTGCGCCAGATTCTGCCCTTGTATGCTGAAATTGATGCGATGAGCCAGCGCACGCTAACCCCGGAGGACGCAGCCCAGGGGCTTAAGCGGCTCGAGGCCATTTATCGCGAGTTGTGGGAGCTTCATTTTTTGGTGGTACTTCCCCGGGGCGCCGTCTCGGCGGTGTTCGAGGAAGTCTACCACGAAGCCTTCCCCGACCGCGATCCGGCGGAGGTCTACGCTTTAGTCCTTGGTACCATGAATAAATCATTGGAGACCGACCGGGGTCTGTGGCAGCTAGCGCAATTGGCGAAGGACAATAGAGAGGTCGCCGATTGTTTTCAGGCGCCCGACATTTGGGCATGCCTTTCGGCCACGCGTAACGGGCAGCTGTTTTTGGACGCCCTACAGACGTTTCTCGACAACTACGGATGGCGGTCTGTAACCTCCCATGAGTTCGTGGAACCCACGTGGCGAGAAGACCCCAGGCATGCGCTAACCGTTGTGAAATCCTTTATGGACAACGGCTTCGATTTCGATGCGCGCCTCGCTCAAGTACAGCAGGATCGGGAGCGGAAAGTGCAGGAAGTGCTGAGCCAAATTGACGATCCGTTGCTCAAACAGAAGTTTCGGGACGTGCATGCCATGACGCTCCAGGCATGGGCTATTGACGAGGATCACCATTTTTACATTGACGCGATGTTACCGGCCAAATGTCGCCCGTTTTTAAAGCAAGTGGGCGCACTCCTCACGACAGAAGGTCACCTGGCTACACCCGATGATATCTTTTTCTGCTACTTGGACGAAGTGCTAGACGCGTTAGATGCCGCCACGCCAGTTAAACCCTTGTCGCGTCTGGTAGAACAACGGCGGCACGCATATGAGCAACAAAAAACGACCAAGCCCCAGGCAACATTTGGGACCCCCCCTGAACGTCGTCCACGGGATCCGATGATGACACGCATTTTTGGCGAAGGCGCTCCCTCTGTTGAGGGATCGACGCGCGTTGTGCGCGGATTTGGGGCCTCGCCGGGCGTATATCGCGGGAGGGCCCGGGTCATTCACTCGCCCCAAGATTTCGGCAAGGTCGCTCCCGGCGAAATCTTGGTTTGCCGCACGACCACACCTGCTTGGACCGCGCTATTTGGCGTGGTGGGCGCCGTCGTCACCGATACGGGCGGTATTTTGTCGCACGCAGCCACCGTCGCCCGCGAGTACGCCATCCCTTGTGTGGTGGGTACGCGTATTGCCACTGCGCGATTTCGCGATGGTGATCAACTGGTGGTCGACGGCAGCGAAGGCACCGTCCTCGCCCATGGATAGGGTGACCAACCGTCGCCTGGTTGTCGCGTTAATGTCCGGCATGGTTCTCATTCCGCTGAATTCCACCATGATCGCGGTGGGATTGGTACCCATTGCCCGGGGCGTCCATCAACCCTTGAGCACTGTGGTGTGGGTGGTCACCGTGTACCTCATTGTGATGGCGGCCTTCCAGCCAATCGCCGGGAAATTAGGAGATCTGCTGGGCCACCACCGCTTATATCTGGCCGGCCTCGGCTTATTCTTCCTTTCATCGACGGCGGCAGCTTTGATCCCTCACCTCTGGGCCATCATCGCGTTTCGCGCTGGTCAAGCGTTAAGCGGCGCCTGCGTGACGCCCAATGCCATGGCCATTATTCGCCGCGCGTTTGACCAGAACTTGCTGCGCCGTGCGTTAAGTTGGGTTTCGCTCACCCAAGGTCTGGGCGCGGCGTTTGGCCCCCTCGTCGGATCGCTCTTGATTCACTGGGCAGGCTGGCCTGCGATGTTTTGGGTAAATGTGCCTGTGCTGGCGTTGTCTTTGGCGTTAAGTTGGCGCCGGCTGCCACGGCGCACCCCGGCGGGTCGCGAGAGGCTCGATTATCTTGGATCCGGTTTGCTGGCATTGCTGCTAGGCGTGTCGACGCTTACCGCGTCAAAACTTGGCCGCACCTGGCCCCTCACGGACCTGGTGATCACGGTGTTTGTCATCCTAGGCGCATTGTTCGTCCGCGAGCGCCGCTACCCTCATCCCGTCATAGATCTGACCTTTTTTCGCCGCCGGGCATTTGTCGCGGCTAACCTGGCCATCCTCCTGAATAACTTTCTCATGTATAGCACGCTCCTCTACATGCCCGTGTATCTTCGCGAACACCGCGCGAGTACCCTGATGTCCGGGTTTTTACTGTTTCTGTTTTCCTTTGCCATGTCCTGCATGTCGTGGGTCGGCGGGTTTATGACACGGTACTTGTCGGGTCGGCAGATCATAGCGGGCGCCTTTGCGCTAAGCGCTCTCGTGGTGTTATGGTACGCTGGGCTGACTCGCGATACCACCGTGACTTACGTGACGATGGGCATGGTGGTGGCCGGTGTCGCCACGGGCATCGCCACCGTCGCCATCCAGTCGACGCTCTTAGAGTCGGTGAGCAAGCAAAAAGCGGGCGCTGCCTCCGGCATTTACTCCACCTTTCGCTACCTGGGCAGCATCTCCGCCGCCACGCTGTTGACGCTCATGTTGGCCAGCGCGGTATGGCACGGGGTGATTATTCTTTTTGTCTCGCTTGTCGGACTCTGGATCACGCGATTCATTCCCGCTGGCAGCAGGGAGGCACCCCGTGCTTCTGTTTCGACTCATTGACGTTCTCCCTATGGCCGAAAGCCGAGGTTCCCAACCGCCAGGCCGATGTCCTGGTTCTTCCCGCGCCACGGTTTCTTACGCTAGAGGACTCGGTCACCGGAGGACGCGATCAAGCGTTTCCCACCCGCCGAATACGCCGCGCCGGTCAATCGCTGTGTAAAAAGCACGCCACCTCGCGGCTTGCGTCCGTATGGCGGAGCGCCGGGGTTTCCCGCCGGCACCTCTCCATCACATGGGGGCAGCGATCCTGAAACGCGCACCCCACCCGGTCGATGGCCAGGTTCGGCGGTCGCGTACTGCGTTCCGGCAAGGGCCCCGAAAACTGGGCGCCGGGGCTTGCCGCCAGCAAGAGTTGCGTATACGGGTGCTGCGGCTGTTTGACCACATCCCGGCTCGGCCCCGCCTCGACAATTACGCCCGCATACATGACGAGAATGCGCTGGGCAATGTACCACGCCGATGCCAAGTCATGCGTAATATACACCATGCTCAACCCGAGATCTCGATTCAGCTTTTGCAGCAAGTGTAAAATGCCCGCACGGATGGACACATCGAGCATGGATATCGGTTCGTCCGCCACAATAAACTCAGGATTCACCGCCAGGGCTCGGGCAATGGCCACCCGTTGGCGCTGTCCGCCGGACAACTCATGCGGATATTTGTCCCGCATCTCGGCTGCGGGTGTCAAGCCGACGTCTTGCAACAACGCCTCGACCTCCGCCGTGACGTCCGCACCTTTCGCAGGGCGGTGCAATCGAACGGGAAGCGCCAACTGGGTGCCAATGGTATGGACGGGATTTAACGACCCGTAGGGATCTTGAAAAATCAATTGCGCCGACCGGTGATACGCGCTCAGCTGGCGACCCGTCCACTGCGCCACATCCTGCCCTTGGTAAAAAATGTGGCCGGCATGGGGCTTTAACAGCCTCACGAGCGTCCTCCCGAGGGTAGTTTTGCCGCTGCCCGACTCTCCCACCAGCGCGATCGTTTCGCGGTGGCCCACCGTTAACGAGACATGATTCACCGGCGCAATCCACCCTTTGCCGCGCTTGGCCGGAAATCGCACGACTAAATCTTGAACATCTAGCAACACCGAAGGCGTGCTCACCTCACGAGGATCCCAGGCCATGAACATTCGCCTCCTCTTGCTGGACCACGTGACATGCCACCACAATATCGCCCACCGGGGTCAGTTGCGGACCTTCGCGGCGGCAAATGGGCTGGACCAACGGGCATCGGTCCTGGTAGGCGCACCCCACCGGAAGGTTTCGGGGATCCGGCGGATTGCCCGGGATCCCAATAGCCGTAGGCTCGTCTCCGATCAGCTGCGGCACTGCCCGAATTAAACCTTGGGTATACGGATGGTGGACATGGCCCACATCTTGGATGGCTCGCCCCTCGCTAATTTCCACAATCTGCCCCGCATACATCACCGCGACCCGGTCTGCAATGGAAGACACGAGAGGAAAGTCGTGGCTAATAAACAGGATGGTATAATGGTGGCGCCGCTGGATGTCCACAATTTCGTCCAGAATGGTTCGCTGCACCACCACATCCAACCCCGTCGTGGGCTCATCCATAATCACCAGCCGCGGGTTCAGCGCGATGGCAATCGCGATGACCACGCGCTGCCGCATGCCTCCGGACAATTCGTGCGGGTAGCTATCCAATACACTGGCGTCCAAACGCACGAGACTAAGAAGCTCTAACGCCCGCGCCCGCGCTTCCCTCCGGCCCAGGCTCAAATGGCTTTGCAAGGTGTCCACCATCTGCTCGCCCACTGTGAGGACCGGATTCAGCGCATTCATGGCCGTCTGAAACACCATGGCCATCTCTCTCCACCGAAAGCGTCGGAGCTCTTCTGCCGACATACCGTACACATTGCGCCCATTCACGGTGATGGCGCCACTGGTCATGGTGCCATTTTTCAGGATTCGCATAATGGCATATGCCAAGGTCGATTTACCGGATCCCGATTCCCCAATCAGCCCGAGAATCTCCCCTGAATACACATCCAGCGACACGTCCCTTACCACCGTCACCGGAGGCGGCCCGTTATACGCAATGGTCACATGCCGTAACGATAACACGACGTCATTGGGTACGCTTTCGCTCACGCACGCTTCCTCCCCGCTCCTGACGCTTGGGCTTTCGCCATCGCCTTGCTGTATTGTAGTGCCTGGCGCAATCGGGGATTTGATAATTCGTCCACGCCAAAATTCATCAGCGCCATGCTCGCGCCAACAAGAGCCACAGCCGCCCCCGGGGCCACAATCCACCACCATGCCCCATTGAGCAACGCTTCCCCATTCTCTGCCCAAAACAACATGGTCCCCCACGACATCGCGTCAGGGTTGCCGAGTCCCAGAAATTGCAAGGACGCCGTCGCTAACAACGCGCCTAAGGTGCCGAACATCAGGTTCGCCACCACCAGAGACAGCATGTTGGGAAGAATTTCGTGCATCACAATGTACCAGTGAGACGCCCCCGCCAACTTCGCGGCCACAACAAAGTCGCGGCGCACATAGGTTAACGTCTGGGACCTGAGCACCCGCGCACCCCACGCCCAGCCCGTCAGCCCCAGCACAAAAATGAGCGACCAGGTCCCGGACTGATGGATATAGGCAGTGATGACGATGAGGAGCGGCAAACCCGGAATGACCAGCATGATGTTGGTAATGGTGTTAAAGATGGCGTCGGTTCTTCCCCCCAAGTACGCGGGCACCATGCCCATCAAAATCGCGAGCACGGTGGCAAGAACCCCGGCCCCAACGCCAATGCCCAACGACACCCGGCTGCCGACGACTAATTGGGAAAACACATCCTGACCGCTCGCGGTGGTTCCGAGCAGATGATGCCACGATGGCGGTTGAAGGGGCAAAAACTCCGTGGCTGAGGGATTGTAAGGTCGAATCCAGGGAGAAAAGATCGCCATGATCGCAAATAAGCTAAAAATGACAAAGCCAATGGCCGACTTTTTGTTTTTGAAAAAGCTGACCAGAACCAGAAATCGAGCGCGGTTCGGGGGTCTCGGAGTCACCGCCGCCTCGTCTTTTCCTAAGGCTTCCTGGCGATTGATCATGAGTACGCGCCTCCTTCTCCTTGCCGCGTCCGCGGATCGAGGCGCCCATAGAACATTTCCACGATGAAATTGGCAATGAGAACCGCCAGCGCGATGATGAGAAAGAGCCCTTGCATCAAGGGATAGTCTTCATTTTGCACGGCCACCATGAGCTGTAGCCCCACCCCCGGATAGCTAAACACCATCTCCGTCAACAAGGCGCCGCCCACGACAAACCCCAGGGACATGGCAAAACTCGTCAAACTGGGCAAAATGGCATTGCGGGCCGCATATTGAAACATCAGCCGCCATCGGCGAATGCCCCGGGCTTCCGCAAACGTCATATAATCTTCGCCCAACGTTTGGATCATGTTGTTACGCATGCCAATCATCCAGCCACCAATCGAGCTCACGACAATGGTGAGGGCCGGCAGCATCGCGTGACGAACGACATTGAGGATGAATGGCAGCCTCCACTGCGGCGTCAGGCCCGTGGAATACGCGTGGGCCAGGGGAAACCAGTGGTAGACATAAGCAAGGACGTATAGCAACAGCAAGGCTAACCAAAAGTAGGGTAGCGCGGCGGTAAACATGGCCACCGTGGACAACACGTTATCCCAGAATCGCCCGTGATTCCAGGCTAAATAAATGCCCACGGCGGTGCCGATGACCATGCTGATGATGGTGGCGATACCCACCAAGCCCAGAGTCCACGGAAGACTCTGGGCTATGACCTGACTCACGGGCACGGGGTAGTACGTGAGCGACAAACCAAGGTTGCCATGCAGCAAATGACTCAGGTATTGCAGGTACTGCTGCCACAAGGGTGCATGGGTGACGCCGAACTGCAGTTCCAGCGCGTGCAGCGCCACCGGCGTCAATTGCCCCTTGTAACGCACAATCATCACCTGCGCCGGATTCCCAGGCATCAGCCGCGGCAACACAAAATTAATCGTCAGCGCGGCCCAGATGGATAGCACCAAGAATCCGAAACGGTTTAACACATATCGCATGCTTTCGTCCTCACTTGCGCGGCGTTAAATGCGTAATGACAATCGCTTGCGCGGGACCTGTGTAGGGTTGCGGCGCGGCGTACGGGTTCGATGCCGTCGGCCAGCCGGTAAAGTATTGGTTGCTGTACTCATACCAGCTCGCACCATAGATGAGCGGAATCGCCGGCAAGTTTTGCGCAGTGATGCTCTCCAGTTGATACATCAACCGCTTTTGAACCGCGGGCGAGCTGGTCGCCTTCAGGGCGTTCAAATCGCGCGTGGTCACCGCGTTGTCCCAGCCCTCAAAGTTGTTTGGGTTGCCCTTGCCCAAAAGCCCCTCATAGAGATAATACGGCGTGGTTCCGGAACTCGTCCATGACATTCCGAGAGTGTAATGACCCGTCGACAAGTCGGAATAATAGGCGCCAAACGCCAACTGTTCCACCGTGGCCTTAATCCCCACCGCCTGCAACTCCGCCGACATCAGCGAACAGTCTTCATCCCAGTCGCTCCATCCCGAAGGCACGATGATGGTAAACTCCAAGGGCTTTCCAGACGGCGAGACGAAAATCCCCTGGGCGTTCTTCTTAAAGCCGGCCTTTTCCAGAATGCGAACCGCCTTCGATGGGTTATAGGTCAACTTCTGATGGGCTAACGACGGATCTAACCACGATTTATCCAAAGGCAGCGCCAAGTCGGTCGGGGTGGTGGCTGGCGGTTCGTAGCCGTATTCACCGACCTTCCACAACTCCGTGCGGTTCACCGCATAGGCAATCGCCTTTCTCACCGGCAATTGGGAAAGCAGCGGGTTTTTCAGATTCGTGTACAACATCAGTGGCCCGCCCAGCGAAAACCAGTAGTGGTTGTAACGGGGATTCTGATCCACGTAGATTTTGTTGATGTTGGGAATAAATAGGGATGTCCAGTCGACTTTGCCAGACGTCAGAGCCAGCGTTGCGCTGTCGTTGGCACTGTACTGCAGGTATTCGACCGTTTGGACTTTGGGCTTGCCGCCCCAGTAATCCCCATTCGCGCTAAAAGTCACCGTTTCCGGATTGAACGACTTCAACACGTAGGGACCGCTACCAATGGGATGAGGGTTGGTGTATTGCGCCGGCTTGGCAATGTTTGACCAGACGCTTTCGGGAATAATGGGAATGGAGCCTAACAGGGTCGACGCAAAAGGGACGTCGGGGGTCTTAAAGACAAACTTGACGGTGCTGCTGTTGACAGCGCTCACCGACGAAATCGTCGCCCATACGCCATTGACGTCGAGACTGGGATACTTCCGCAAGATGGTGTAGCTAAACACCACATCCGATGCTGTGACCGGCGTGCCGTTGGACCACTTGGCACCTGTGCGCAGCTTCACGGTTAGCACCAGGTTGTTGTCCGACCACTGGTACGAACGCCCGAGCAGGGGATACACTTGTGGCCCCACGGTGTTAAAGTAAAAGAGAGGCTGGTAAATGAGACCAAAAGTGCCCGTCATGGCGCTGGGCGACAAGGGATTAAAGTTGTCCAAAAAAGCTGTCTGAAGTCCTGGCACCACGACCAAAGGCCGTTGGGAAGCCGGGCCGCTGGCAGCCAGGGATTGGGGCTGAGCCCCCAGAATTGCGGTCGCCCCTAATAACAAGGCCGGAGCCACCAGGGACAAGAATTTGCCGGAACGGTTCATCACGCCTTTAACCTCCTTCAACATTTCGCATCACACGTATTCAGTGCGTAATCCGATATCAACCCTGCGTTGTCGAATGAAACGTTTCGATGGGAACGCATGTAAAAGCATGGATCCCCGCTGTCGTCCAACTCACCACCGTCTGGCCGCGTTCTGTCCGCGAGGACGCCAACGCGCCGGTACTAACGTACAGCGGGCTGAGACTTTGCAGCGACAGGTGCCCCTTCCCCACCGCATGAACCTGAATTGTGAGCGCGTCGCCGGCGACTTCGAGACCCACAAGTTCCGCCGTGCTGTAACGAATGGTGATGCCGTCGCTAACTTTCAGATCGATCGGCAGCAACACGCCCTGGCGGCCTAATGCCGTGAGCGTCAAAGCCTCCGGTAGCAGCGGGCTTAGAACCTCGACATGGCAATCTTCGTCGCCCGGATTGATGAGCGATATAAACGTGCCCGAGGGACCCTGCCGAATCGTGGCATGCACTGCCGCGGGAGTGACCTTGAGCCGCCGAGTCACGCCAACGGCGTCCAGGATCTGGTCAACCACCTCATTTTGGTACGTCCAATCGCCTGTCAAGCCCATGCCAATCACGGTGACCCGGCCCTTATGCCAGGGCCACGATGCCGCAACGGGCTTCCCCGTGGCCTCTACCCGCGCAAGCACTTGGGCTAGGGGCGGCGGAGCAAAGGTCGTAAGGCGGTGAACAAGCACCGAATCGATGTCCAGCGCTCGCACGAGCGCGCTCTCTGAACTCTCCACGATGTCGTCCAACTTAAATGTGTGGGCAAACTCGGTTAACGGATGTCCCGCCAAGTCAAAACGGGGAATGTCTGGTCCCACGATGAGATGCCCACCATCTTCCACGTACACCATGAGCTTATGAAGCGTCTCCGCGTCCATGTACGGCGTGGTCGCCATCCAGAGCACGGGGGTATTTTCTGGGTCAAGCGAACCTTCCTTGACGGCTATGGCATTCATCGGCACGCTGAGGTCTGTCAAGATGCGGTAAATGCCATCAAAATGATACCGGGTGCGATCGTGAATCAGCCGCTCCAGGACCTGATCATGGGCGAGATCCGCGGGAATGGTATCCGTGAGATAATACGGTGAATAGAATCCGACGGTCACGTCAACCACATTTTCGCTAGCCGCCAGCGCGCTCCCCACTGTCCGCAGCACGGACCCCAGATGCCGTACAGTGTCGTAGGACGGGCGGTAGGACCCATCAGCAGCAATCACAGCTTGCCAATCGTGACGCCGTCCGAGCGAGCCAATCCCGTCCGGGTTATCACCCCCCGAAAACATATAGTAATTCAGCCCATTCAGGCCGTGGGCAATGACGAGCCGCGTCGCCAAGCCCAGGTCGTATTTCGATAACCGTGGCCTATCGGCGAGCCGCCCCGATTGAAATTCTGCGGAATAGGCGAGCCGATCTGGGCCATTCAGCGCGGTCGTAAACAACGTCGACAAGACCAGGTCGTGGTAATTGTCAAACCCCACCTTGCCGGGGTAGAAATCCCCCGTCAACGTCGCATTCTCCAACTCCGGAGCTAAGGCTAGCTGCGCCAAGCCGATGGGATAATCAATGCCGCGGCCGTACCAATAAAAATCGCGAAACCCGTGGACATTGACCACGAACGGCACCCGGACTCGGTCGAACACCTCGTCCTGCAAGGCTTTCAAGTAATCCCGGCGTTCGCGCTGTTGAAATGTTTGCCACTCCCAATAACGGGCCAAGGCGTTGTCCGCCTTATGCGAAGCCGACTCTTGCTGAAACCGCTCAACCACCAGGGGGTGATAGTCTGCTTGGTTAGATACCCAATGGAGCATTCCCACCTCGTTATCGAGCTGCCACAGGATCACCGGCCCCCCGGCGTCAATGAGAAACGGCGTCAGTACATGAGACACCGCTTGGAGCCAACGCCTGGCTAACGATAAATAGACAGGATGCCGGTATGACACCACCCCCGTGGGATGCGGTTGGCCATCGCGCGTCATCGCCACCACGTCGGGATATGAGGCCGCAACCCACCCGGGAATGCCTTCGTGAGCTAATTCCGCCATCACATAGGGACCGGGCCGGACAAAGACCCACATCTTCTCCGACTGGCAGATCTCCAAAAAGCGAATCAGGTTCCGCCGGGGATGCGTCTTTCCCTCGAAATCCCAAAACCTCTCTTCGGGTTCATGCCAAAGCCAAGGAATATAGCACCCCACGGTGTTCATCCCGGCCTCGCGCATGGCGCGAACCCGCGGTTGCCACTCGTCGGGATTGAGACGGAAATAATGCACTTCGCCGCCGAGCAAAAATGTGGGCATCCCATCAATTGTCAAATATCCGCGAGTCATGATAACCCGCAGCTGTGTGTCTTGATCCATTAAACGGCCTACCTTTGTTGGAAACTAAAACGTTTCGATCCATCTATAACAGATTCAAGGGGAAAGATCAAGGTGTTGTCTAATAAATCCACATCAGTTATTAATGTTCAGACAACGGGCGGTGTGCTTTCGCGGATCACCAAAAAGGTGGGAAGGACGACGCGCGGATTCACGCTTTTCCCCGACAGCTTGCACACCAGTTGGCGCATGGCTTCCCGGCCCAACTCATACATCGGCTGCCGCACGGTGCTTAACGACGGCACCACGTACTGAGCGATGCGAATATCATCAAACCCCATCAAGGCCACATCGTCTGGGACCCGAATGTGATGTTGGCGCAGGACATGCAACACGCCCAGCGCCATTTCATCGTTGGCGGCAAAAATTGCCTCGGGCTTCTTCATGGTGGCCAATAGCCGTTCCGTTTCCCGAACGCCACTGGCCTCCGTAAAATCGCCCCGCAGCACCGGTCTCTCCGGAGGCGTGAGATGCGCATCAAGGAGCGCGCGCCGATAGCCCCGAAAGCGCAACTCCGCATCGAGCGAGCTATGTGGCCCGCCTAAAAAGAGAATGTCCCGGTATCCAGCCTTAATGAGATATTGCGTAGCCTCGTAGGCGCCATTTTCGTGGTCGGCACTAATGGCCATTAAATAGGGATGCGACAGATCGCGGTCGAGTACGACAATCGGCACATTTTGCTCCGCCAAGTCGATCACGACTTCGTCGGAAATGGTGGGGTCTAAGAGCACCGCGCCGTCCACGCGGTTTTCGTAAAGCAACCGCCCAATCGCATCACGACGGTTAGAATGGGCAATCACCACCGAATATTGGCAGCGATCCGCCTCGTCTTGCACCCCTTGGATCAATTCCGAATAAAAAGGCCCGCTCAAATCGCGCAAAAGCACCGCAATAATGTCGGTGCGGCGCGCCCGCAGATCCCGCGCAGCGCCAGTAGGCCGATATTGCATCTGTTGTGCCGCTTCTAACACCCGCTGACGCGTCTCTTCGGCAACCCGCGACGGATGGTTAAACGCTAACGACGCCGTGGACACGGAGACGCCAGCCACTCGAGCCACGTCCTTAATGGTTGCCATCACATGCCTCCAAAACGATTCGAGAGATGGTGTCTTCCTCATCTTAAACCATCCCCCGCCATCATGCACCATCGCCTTCCCATGACATATTGCACGTCAACTTTTCTGATTTATTCTTAAAAGTTTGTATTGACACGCAGCACACGATTTCCAATAATTTAGTGTGCATCGAAACGTTTTAGGAGGGGTTGCAATGTTCGCCAATCGGCGTCAACCTGTTAAGGCATTGAAGATCTCCGCGCTCGGGACCGCGTTATTGAGCCTCGGTCTCCTCGGCCTATCATCGGGCCAGCCGTCGTCTTCGCGCCCCGCATCAACCGCACCGGGCCCCATCCTGGCTCCCGTGCCCGCGCTGCACGATCTCTACGCCGGCCAACCGCTGACGGGTTGGCAAAAAAAATCCCTGATGGCCATTGCCCGCAAGACGTGGGCATTCTTTCGCACCGACGTGAGTGCTACCACCGATTTACCCATGGACAATATGGGGTTTGACGGTGCACCCCCCGCGGGTGCCTACACCTCGCCGACGGACATCGCCATGTATTTATGGAGTATTGTTGCGGCCACCCAGCTTCACCTCGTCACCCCGGTCGAAGGTGAAGCGTTGGCCCATAAGGCGCTGGTGGCAATTCAAGCTTTGCCCAAATGGCAAGGGTTTCTCTTTAGCTGGTACTCAACCCAAACCGGCCAAGCCATTCAAAATCCGGGCGAAGGTCCCATCACCACGGTCAATGACCAATTTATTTCCACGGTGGACAATGGCTGGTATGCGTCCGCGCTCATCGTGGTGCGCAACGCCTTTCCGGCATTGTGGCAGGAAGCCACAAACCTGCTGTCGGCCATGAACTTTGGCATCTTTTACGACAACGGCAACGAATCGACCGACATCACCGCTGGCCAAATGTACGGCGGATATTATGTCAATCAGGGTCCCGCGACATTTGAGTACGGGAATCTCAACACCGACCCACGGATTGCCGCTTACGTGGGCATCGGGATGGGCACGTTGCCGGGCAACGTCTGGTGGCGCACTTGGCGCACATTGCCAACCGATTTTACCTGGCAAACCCAAACTCCCGTGGGACCTACGGTGACCTACACCGATCCCTATTCGCATCAAACGTTCCCGGTCGTCGAAGGTCATTATACCTACGATGGCATTAATTACGTGCCCAGTTGGGGCGGCAGCGAATTTGAGGCATTAATGGCGCCGTTGGTGGTCCCCGAAGCCGCCTGGGGCCGGTCGAGTTTTGGCTTAAATGACATTAATTACGCTGAAGCATCCATTCTCTACGCCCAAAACGCGCTCCATTATCCGGTTTGGGGCCTTTCTCCGGCCAGTGTCCCCGGCTTGTCGGGCGGCTATGCCGCATACGGCGCCTATCCGCTGGGCTCGGGCGGAACCGGCAATGCCTACGCCAATACGGCGGTGACACCCTACGCGTCGTTTCTCGCACTCCCGTTCTTGCCGCAACAGTCCTTCGCCAACATTGAGCGCCTCCGGAACGACTTTCCCACGCTCTACGGCCCCTACGGATTCTTTGATTCCGTCAATCCTGTGACCGGTCAAATCGCTCCCCGTTATCTCGCCCTGGACCAAGGCATGATTCTCGCAGGCATCGACGACGCATTGACGCACGGGGGGCTTCAGCGATACTTTGCCGTGGATCCCATTGCCCAGCGCATCAAACCATACTTAGAAATGGAACAGTTCTCCATCACGTTAGCACCGGGCTTGACATTACACAACAACTAGACAGAAAGAATCGGGGACGGTTGTCCCCGCTGGCGCGTTAAACAAATGGCTACAGAACCCCAGGCAACCAAGCAACGGTTGCCTGGGGACCTACCGCGGGCTTGAAGGTTCCGGCTCTTCGTCAAACCATTCGCGCATCACGTCAAACCATTCCTCCCGCCTCGGCTCTTCATCCTTTCTCACATCATCGTCCATCGACAGCACCTCCATGCTTCGGTTACTCACAGTGTAACGAAGCATGCGCTTGGTCACAGCAGATAAGGTGTGAATCGTCATGAATGCGTGGTGAATTCCCTATTGTATACGGTGAATGGTCATAGCGAGGAGCTGTCTTCCCATTGCCGGCGAAATTCGGCGCGCACCGTGGCCATGACCCGGTCGGCGATGGTAAATTCGGAACCCGCGCCCCATAGGAGAATCGTCCCGGCCACATGACCCCAGTAGCGGAGGTCTCGGGTCGAGCCTCGGCGGGTAAGCCCGAACGCGTGGGTCAAGCCGCTGACGATGGTCTCTTCCACAAATGTCAGCCGCCGCTCCTCGTACATGTTCAGGCCGTAGGACCATCCCATATCTACTGACCAACCCAAAAGGACGGTCAACAGGACGGGAGTCCCCACCAATACGGCGGCCGGGCCTAATGCTGCCGCCAACGCACTTTCTCCCCAGAGCCACCGGCGCCACCAGGGCCGCAACCGACTCGCCCGCTCCTCCACAATCACCAGGGGCAACAGGTGAATTTGCTCGACGCGGTCAATCGCTAACCCGCGATCCCGATACCATTGAAGAGCGGCGTCGGCCGTGCGGTACCGCAAGATGGTGCGTAGCGCGTGCCGTGCCCCGTATTGCAGGGCTTCGGGATAGTGCACCGGCACTGGTCTCACGCCAGCGAAACCTCCTTCTCGCCGCACCCCACCGTGCGTCGTGAGCGCTCGACAATTACAGGCGTGCGCGTAGGCCTCTAGTGAGATACAATACTCATAGCAGACCACCGGGGTTCCTCTCGGTCGCATGAAGGAGTCACGCCATGGGCTTTGGACCCAGGACGCCAGATGTGGAGTCAGGAGTAAACGCCGTCAAGGATTTAATCGCGTTATTGTATCCGGAGCGCGCAACGCCACAGGCGCTCGCACTTTTCGAACACTCAGCGCGCCTCTTGTTGCAAGCTCGAGCCGCGCTCACCTTCGAAAACATTGCCCGTTTGTGGCAGGATCCTGTGTGGCGCCAGTGGCTTCTGGATCGCGCGTCCCCCACGCCGGATGCGGCATTTTGGCAACCCTATCGCGATCGGGCGGTAGCACTTGCCGAGCTCGATGCCGACTTCGACTGGCTCATTAAAGATCGTCTGGCCCAAAACGAGGAGTTTTGGCGCAATGCTAACGACGGCCCGCCGGTTCCTTAGACCGTCGGGTCCAACCCGGCCATGGCCTCAATCAAATGGTCGAGGTCGTCTTCCGTGTTAAATGAGGCCCATGAGAGCCGAATGCCGTGACACCATTGACTGGCCTTCGCCACCACACCCCGTTCCCACAACCATTCCGACAGGCCGGATCCTAATTGCCGGCAGGACACCGCCATCAACGACGTCGGCTGGTATTCGCCGGAGGGCGGATCCTGGACGCTTAAACCCGCGACGCTTTTTAACCGTTCGCGCGCCTGGTCGGCTAAGGTTAATTGGTACTGCGCGTGATAGTCAAAGCCCTCCTCTTCAAAGTAGTCCCAGGTCACCGACCATCCAGAAATCCGCGGCCAGCACCGCGTCCCGAATTCCAGCCCATCACCCTGGAGACTATAGTCAGGAAAGGGGGCGCGTTCCAACAGATGGGGATCTAACGGCTCGGGCTCCAGGGGCCACCGGGTGCCGATTTCCCCGAGACGCCCATGGCGGACCCAGAGCCCTGCCCAGCCCGCCGGTGCCATCATCCACTTGTGACCACAAAAGACGTAAAAATCGACCCCTAACTTATCAGGGTTTACCACAATGTTGCCCAACGCCTGAGCCCCATCGACCATGAGACGGCAACGGTCATGGCGCGAGACCACCTCCGCCACCTGGGCGACCGGCAAGGTCCAGCCTGTCAGGTAGGACACGTGACTCATGACGACTAGGCGCGTGTGGTCATTAATGAGCGCGCGTATTTGAGTGACAAAGCCCTCGCGCCCTGTGACCCCAACCACGCGCACTTTGATCCCGTACTGGCGCATCAAGGACGATACCGCTTGCAAGACCGCCCCATGTTCGTGATCGGTGATAATGATCTCGTCGTCGGGACTCCACTGAAACCCCCAAAACACTCTGAGCAGCGATTGGCTGTTGTTCTCCGTGATGCTGACCGTCCCGCCTGGCATGCGCTGTTCGACGCGTTCCGCAAATTGACGCACACCGCGCTTGGCGTTAGCATAGTGCGCATGCCACCCAGGGCCAGCCTCCACCCACTCTAGTTCACTGGCCGCCGCCGCTGCCAGGGCTGTGCTGGGTGTCGGTCCAAGCGTTCCGGTATTGAGATACGTCTTATTCATGGCTGCCGGAATGAGCAATTTTAAATCGTATCCGTGCACGCCTATCCCTCCCCGATGCGTATCGTGCGGGCCACATAACCCGCCCTGGGTCCGCCCACCTTAACCTCCACGGCCGTACCAATGGCCGCGCGCACTATCCATTCCGCCAACGCGCGTTGATGCGCTGGGGGCGCCGACGTTTCTAATGTGCCATAGCCGTCCAGGTGGCCGAGTTTCATTGGCGATGTCCCCGCGACCACCGTCGCCGCCCCATGAAGGGTGGCCGATATTCCCTCCAACATGAGGTCCTTGCCCTTCTCGGTGCTGGACGTCGGCAAAAACCCCGCATTCGTCACTTCCACGACAACGCGGTAAAGGTCCGGCCCTTCGGCGGTGACGTTCACCTCTGTCAACATCAGGCGGGGCGTACTCAGCCCTAAACGAGTCAAAAAAGCGCTCGCGTGGGCGCACTCCTCTTCCAGCAAATGAGGCGGGGGATTTTGCACGACGAACTTCGGGTTGAGGCCGCCGATTTCAACCCACCCGAAGTCGGAATGATGAAAGGGCGTCCAAGGGAAAAACCCCTCGACGGGCACCATTTCGTCCACCCATCGGTAGATTTTCCGCTGATCCTCCGCCTCCTCCTCAATCGTGCGCGTCATCATCCGCCTGATGCCCTCCGCCGCATAGCCGCGAGCCCCAGCATGCCGCGGCAAATCCCACATTTCCAGGGTAAAGCTGAGGACACCAAGGTGATCGTACATCCAGTCGTCGGCCGCCCCTGGCATTAAAACGGCTTCGTGCCCCGTGGCAAAAACGTGATAATTGGAATCCGCGAAATACCCGCTCACCTGTGCCCCTAACTGAGCGGTACGGGTAAAGAGGAGTCGGTCGGTAGACGACAAGACTGCGTCCTCACCGGTAGACGGCTGCCGCAAGATGACACCGCCCGCCGTGTGCAGCGCCACGTAAGCAGCAATGTTGGGGTGACTCATCACAAAACGCGCAAGATTTTGGAGCTCCGGCTCCGACAGCGGATAAGGACCCGCGCCCGGTTGCCCGTGCTCCCCTGCCCAGCGAACCGGGAAGTTGCGGTTAAAATCCATCGTGTGCCGCCGCGCCAGTTCCGCCCGGGTCCAATGGGGCGCTGGGCCCGCCTTTGCGGTTCGTTCGATGTGCCCTTCGGGGAAAACATGATAGTACCGGCCGCCGACCTCGCCGGGATGGCGGCGGCGCATAACCCGAGGATCGACTTCATCCACGGCGAAACCGCCGTCCTCGCTGGGCACCCGCATGGTGAGAATATGGCCATCGCCATTGACGTCTTCGAGCACAAAGCCGTCTGGTGGCTCAGGATACGGGTACCCGTGCGGACTGGAACGCACGCGATAAGGGGTGGTGAGGTAAAGTTCGGCGCCATCCAACGCGATGCGCGGGATCACGTAAAGTGTATGATGGTCCAATAGATGCGTGGCTTCGGGATTTTGTCCGTATTGTCTAACGCACCACTCGATCCAGTACATGGCGGCCGCATTGCCCGCGACTTCCCCCGCGTGAATATTGGCGTCCACTAAAATGGCGGATTTGGCGAGCGGTTCCCCCGTTGCGCGATTCGTCAAAATCACCGCCGGCATGTCGCGCCCTTGGCGGCTCTTCCCAATGACGACCACTTCCATCAGCGAAGGAAATGCTGCCTGCCACTCGTGCAATGCGGTCATCATGTCTTGGTACGTCCAGTATTGTGCTGCCATCGTCGCCTCCCGTCAGCTCCTTGGAGTTGTCGGCTATACCTGGTCAATTCTCGTTTACCCGAACAAATTCCTGCCCTCGCTCGCCTTGAGGTGGCGATATCGGCACACCAGGTTGACTGCCCCTAGGCACAGGGCGCATGATACTTAAGGAATCGACAGGGGACCACATTTAGCCGAAAAGGGAGTCACAGGCATGCGGATAGGATGTCACCTCAGCGTCGCCAAAGGATTTGCAGCCGCCGTCAAGGTTGCCCCGACCTTAGGAGCCAACGCGTTTCAATACTTCACGAAGAACCCGCGCGGTTTTCGCAATGCCAAACCACTGGATCGCCTCGATGCTGACCGCGGACGCGCGCTGATGCAAGAGCTCGATATTATCGCCATTGGCCACACGCCGTACCTCATCAACTTAGCCACGCCAGACGACGGATTGTACCAAACCTCGATTCAGGCACTGGTGCAAGACTTAGCCATTGCCGAAGCCCGCGGCACCTACGGGGTCGTGGTCCACTGCGGAAAACCCAAAGACGAGCCCCGCGCGTGGGGCATTGAGCGCATGCAACATGCCCTGAGAACAGTATTAGAAGAAAGCCATAGCCCAGGGGTGCTCATTTTGGTCGAAAACACGGCGGGGCAGGGATCGGAAATTGGCAGTACGTTCGACGAGCTCATGGCCATCGTCGACCCTTTTTCGCCTGAAGAGGTTGGCATCTGCTTTGACACCCAGCATGCCTTTGCCGCAGGTATTTTGACGGCCGACAATCCGGGCGCGTTTGAAGGCTTTAGCAACCCTGATTTTATGGGACGCCTCAAAGCCATTCACCTCAACGACAGCAAGGTCCCCTTCGGCGCGCACAAAGATCGCCACGAACTCATTGGGCGCGGCTACTTGGGAGGGGCAGGGATCGCCGCCATTGTCAATGACCCCCGGCTGCGGACAATCCCCTTTTATTTGGAAACCCCGGTAGAGCAGGAACGCCAGTATGCCGAGGAAATTGCAGCGGTTAAGGCGCTCTTGGCATAACTGTGGGTGGAGGACCTATGACAGCGCGAATTATTGTCAACCCGACGGCCGGCAATGGCAAAGCGCAACAACTGTTTGACACTTTAAAACCTTATTTGGACGCGGAATCGGTGGAGATTTGCCATACCGAACGGCCGGGTCACGCCACTGAGCTCGCACGCGAGGTCGCCCACGATGATCAGATGACGGTGATCTCGTTAGGCGGCGACGGCACCCACCATGAAGTCATCAACGGCCTGATGCCTAGTGGCAAACCCATTTTTGCCGTGCTGCCGGCGGGCACAGGCAATGATTTTGTCAGAGCCCTGAACTACCCCAAGACGCCCCGCGACATGTTGGATCTCGCCCTTCATGGGCCCGTGCGCTTTTTCGATCTCGGTCAAGTCAACGAGCAATTTTTTTTAACCGTATCTGGCGTCGGATTTGACGCCGAGGTGGCCGGATGGGTCAATCAGCGCGAAAAACAGGGAACCGGCACCTGGATTTTCCTTCGCGCCATTTTACGCCATCTGATTCGCTACCGCGCACAATCGATGACGGTTTCTGTGGGCGGGATCACGCGACAAGAAAAAACCTTTATGCTCGCGGCCGGCAATACCGCGTTCTACGCGGGCGGCATGCGCATTTGCCCCGATGCGCGTCCCGACGACGGGTTCTTTCAAGTCATCTGGGTCCAGGACTTGGCCCCTGTCAGCGTGCTGCCGTTACTCGTCCGCGTTTTTCGCGGCACCCATGTTAGGCACCCGCGGGTTCAGTCGTTGGAGGCCGACGAATTGCTCGTCGACGGTCCGCCCGAACTATTGGTCCATGCCGATGGCGAAATTGTCGGCCATCTGCCGATCACGCTAAAAGTTCGGCACCACGCCATTCGCGTGCGAACAGGGCCGATGCCTTTATGACCGCATGGCCATCTCACTGGCAGCCCTTTTTATGGGGCGCTGCGACCTCCAGCCACCAGATTGAGGGCGGGCAACACAACGACTGGACCGAATGGGAAGCGCGGGGGCGCGGGCGCGAGCCCTCAGGTATCGCGATTGACCATTGGACCCGCTGGGACAGTGACTTTCAATACCTGACCCTGCTGGGGCTCAACAGCTACCGCTTTTCGCTGGAGTGGAGCCGCATTGAGCCCGAGCCGGGCCATATCAACCATGAGGCGCTCGACCGTTACCGAGCCATGGCTGGGTGGCTACGCGACCACCAGATTACGCCCTTGGTCACCCTGCATCACTTTACCCTACCCGTATGGGTCGCGCGTGCGGGTGGCTTTTTCCATCCCCATGCGCATCAATGGTTTCAGCGTTATGTGCGGACCGCGCTCGACGCCTTGGGAGACTTGGTGCCACTATACGTCACCATTAACGAGCCGTTAGTCCTGGTGGTGATGGGGTATGTCATCGGGGTTTGGCCCCCCGGTGAACAGCGCGTTTTCCGCGCCTTCCCTCTCATGGACCGACTAGCTCAAATACACCAGGTCGCCTACCACACGATTAAGGAACGCTATCCTGAGGCCTGGGTGGGCCTTGCGCATCACCTCATCGCCTTTCATCCGTGGACCTTGTCCCCGCTGGATCGAGCCACGGCGCGGCTCTTTCGCTTCTTGATGAATGAGCGCTTTATGCGGCGGGTTAACCCGTATCAGGACTTTATCGGCGTCAATTATTACACCCGCCAGTACGCGCATTGGACGCGCGGCCTTCGCCTCATTCAAAATCGGCCCCAAGCGATCACCTCTGATCTGGGCTGGGAGTTGTACCCCGATGGGCTGCAAGAGGTGCTGGCTCCGCTGGCGATGTTCCAGAAACCGATTATCATTACCGAAAACGGTATTGCCACCACAGATGATAGCTTGCGTGCCCGCTATCTCGAAGAACACCTGAGAGTCGTGGGCAAGGCCCAAGCGCATGGACTCGCGATCCGCGGCTACTTTCACTGGTCTTTGTTTGACAATTTTGAGTGGGCTGAAGGGTTCGCCCCGCGGTTTGGACTCATTGGCATCGATTATGCCACCTTGGCCCGTACTGTGCGACCCGCGGCGCTGCGCTACCGCCAGATCATTGAGGCAAACCGGAACCGCTGGCCCATTACCGTACCGTCACCAAGCGAATGACGGGCTTTTCATCTTTAAAGCATAGCCGATAATGGCGGTCGTCCAGCCGCCCGTCCTCTCGGAGGGCGGTGAGAGCCTCATAGGAGAGCGTGGGCTGCCACTCAATGGCGGCCTTCATCAGCCGCAAAAGCTCGCTACGCGTGTCACTCGGCATCGCGAGCCGCGCCAATGCGCGTCGCAGCGCTTCGACCTCGTGAGCATCGCGGATCACGGGCAGGTGCGGCAAAGCCTGCGTCAGCCGTTCACCCTCTAGCACGGCCAAAGCGGTCTCGCCATCGATGCGACCCCGCCGTTCGCCTATTCGCAGTTCAAAGGCCCCGACGCGCACGGGAAACGCATCGCGTGGCCAACCGTCGGTGGCCTCTAAAATTTGCTCGCGCAAAACCTGCTCTTCAGTCTCCAAATTTTTGATCTCTTGCCGCAGGTGACCGAGCCTCGTGACCGCGGACGCCAAGGCCTCGGTCATCCTTGGATTGGACGACTCCCCCATCGCGATCCCTCCTCGTCTATACATAGGAGGGATCACAGCATTTATGCTACGTGCGTGCCCCATCTTTTTGCGCCGCGCCGCCCGCCACCCGGCAAGTGTCGCTCGCATACCGCTGGCCCAATGAATCAGAGCGTAAGCCCTCGGATGACGGAGAAGGGACATTATTGGGTTTTTCACACCGCGTCGTGGTCATGAAGAGTCCCAGCAGTTGATGGTGATCACGCTTATACGTGAAGACCCGCCACCTCATGAAAAATTCGCGCGGGATCGAGGATGAGAGGGCCATCGCGCCATATCTCTAAGGTCACCGTGTCGCGAACCCCCAAGATAAGGGTACGCTCGCCATCTAACGCCAGGCTCCCGCCCTCTGGGGCGTGCCACATCACTGGTTCCCCGATCTGCAGCACTTTGTGTTCGGCTACCGTAAAATGTGCCATCAGCCCCGGCGCCAAAACTCCTGGAAATGGGGATCCTGGTAATCCCATCTTCAGCATCAGCCCCTCATCATCGCCAAACGTCAGCGGATGCAGGTAACCCCCCACGTTAGACAATCCGGGGCGACTCGCGTCGGCCATTGTCAGCACCAACGCCTGCACATCCTCCGGATCCCATATGGCCATGGCCCCGGTATATCGTTGGCGCGTCAAGGCCACATCGACGAGGGCCAGGTCTCTGGTGCCGTTCGCCATGGCAATGTGAATCACTTTGGCCCGCTGTCCCATCTCCTCGCCATCCAAGCCGTCGGCAAGAAAACGCGCGACAGCATACCCGGCTGCCGTTTGATCGCCGAGATAGCAAACGACATTGTTGGTGCCGCCAGCTACAGGAAGCACCGGCACCGAAGGCCGCGCTTCCGCCACATTGCGTTGAGTGCCGTCGCCGCCCACCACAATGAGGGCGTCGGCGCCGGCCTCCACGAGCATCTTCACCCAGAGGGTCGTGCTGTCCTCCTCATGATGTTCACGGGGCACCAGGGTCACCGGCAGGATCTCCGTGACATCGCGCTGAAGCCAGGTAAAAAATCCGCCTTCATCCTCTGGTACCAAGACCTCCACATGGGGGACGGCTGCCACCCCTGCTAAAATACGGCGGGCCGTGAGCGCCTTTTCTGGGGCCGATTGCAAGGAGGCATACGCGACCAGCCGCCGAATATCACGACCTGCCATAGGATTGACGATAAGGCCAATACGCTTAGACGACATCACCAGTGGCATCGCTCCCTGAGGTTTCTATTGTGAGTTTTTTCAAAAGCTCCGACAGCCTGGCTTTCTCCTCTGCCGTCAAGCGCTGCAGCACATGGACCATCCATTGCCGCTGACGGTCGCGTTCTTGTTGCAAGACGGCCGCACCCTGATCGGTCATCCTGAGCCAAATCACCCGCCGGTCTTGGGGATCGCGTTCTTTCATAATATACCGGCGGCGAGCTAAGGAATCCAAGGCTCGCGTCGCCGTCGGCCCCTTAATATGCAGGAGGGCCGCCAGCGCCATAGCGGTCACCGGTTGCACTTTCTCCAGGTGCGTTAGGGCTTCAAATTGCGTCGTCGAGAGCTCCTGAGACCCCTGTTCCCGAAACTCGCGCTCAAAGCTGCGCACTAGTCGAAAAATCAGGGTAAACAGCTCTGCTTCTTGCGCCATGCGAGCCACCTCGTCCTAACCATACCGCTTTTTCTCCCCGTCGCCAATCAATCGCCCCCGAGCCCAGCCTCAATTCGCAAACGCGACAAAAACGAGTAGAATATAAGGGTTAAGGTCAGACAGGGAGGGTATTGTTTGGCCATAGTCTACGATATCTTGTTGGTGCGCCATGGGGAAAGCGAGGCGAACCGCCTAGGCCGGTTTGCTTATCATTCCTGGGATCCCCACTTAACAGAGGTTGGCCGGGCTCAAGCCCGCCAGCTCGTCGCGCAGTTACAACATGCGCCCATCAAACATTTGGCCACCAGTCCGCTGGCGCGAGCCCGCGAAACCATTCAGCCGCTGGCCGACTGCTTAGGGCTAGTTCCCACCGTATTAGCTGATCTCGCCGAAGTCAATCTCGGCGCTTGGGACGGTGCCCGCTTGAGTGACCTGGAACGCTCGAACAACGGGGCGTTCCACGCTTGGCGGCAGGATCCGGAAGCCAATCCGCCGCCGGGAGGCGAATCGATTTTGGCTGTCGGCCAACGGGTGCTGGGAGCCCTGGAACGCTACACGGGCTCCGTCGATCCAGGGATGACCGTCGCTGCGACACACGCCGACTGCATCAAAGGGGCGTTTTTAGTCGTAACGCAGGCATCTGGCCCTTCGGCCCGGTCGCTATTGGTCCCCAATTTAGGGCAACTGCACCTGCGCTACCATGCCAACGGGCATCGGTGGGCTTTGGTGCTCGGCCCGCATTATTTCCCGCCGCGGGCCGAGTGAATAGAGCCTTTCCCCCATGTTGTGGCCCTTGCGCTCCCACGGGAAAACAGCATACACTGAAGTCAACCGGGTTGCAGGTGTATAACAGGGAATCAGGTGTAAATCCTGAGCGGCACCCGCCACTGTTCACGGGGAGCGGGAAGACCACAGTATTCGGGATCCAGCTGGAAGGCCTTCCAATCGCTATGATCCGAGAGCCAGGAGACCTACCTGCAATGTTCGGGCGAGCCTGCGGGTGGTCGGGCAGCGCCTTCTTTTTACGCCCTCTCGCGCAGGTGCGCCATTTAATGGTCATCGGGGAGGGTTCTGTGCAGCATGCTGAAGATCATTCTATGGCCCCGTTTGCAATACGGGACGGTCATCCATGGCACACGGTAAGCAGGTAGCCAACTACACCGCTGCCATTCTGTTATTGGCCTTCGCCATGGTCATGGGCATTATGCACGGGCCAACACCCATTCCCCTCGGCACTGTCGTTCACCGGTTATTGGCCCCCAATCGCTCCATCGACAGCGTCATCATCTGGGACATTCGCTTTCCCATGGTGGCCGCCTCGGCGGTTGTGGGCGGCGGACTCGCTGTGGCTGGAGCGGTGATGCAGGCGCTCTTGAAAAACCCGCTAGCGGACCCTTATATCGTCGGAGCCTCTGCCGGTGCCGGTCTCGGTGCCACCCTGGCACAAGATCTGGTGCCATGGCTTAATTTAATGGCGCCCGGCGCATTCTTGGGCGCGCTAGCCGCCGTGTTACTCTCTTATTTGCTGTCGCGCGCGCGGGGCACAGTCAGCATGCTGACGTTAATTTTAGCCGGATACGCAGTGGGTGTGATCTTGACCTCTGTGTCTACGTTTCTCATGCTCTTTAACCAGCAAGATCTCAGTACGATCTTTGCCTGGGAAATTGGCGGCATCGATGGGGCCACCTGGTCCCAAGTACTCGTCAGCGGCCTTCTGATTGTTGTGGCGTTTGCCATCGTGTGGCCGTTTGCCCACGACATGAACGCGCTGTTGCTCGGAGAAGAAGAAGCGCATCATTTAGGCGTCAACGTGCGCCGCATCCAGTTCGTGTTGTTATGCGCGGCAAGCTTGATGACCGCCGCCGCGGTCTACGTCAGTGGGCTTATCGGCTTCGTCGGGCTGGTAATGCCGCACATTGCGCGCCGCCTTAACGGACCCAACCATCGCCATTTACTCCCGTTAGCGTTTTGCCTCGGGGCAGGATTTCTTACCCTCGCTCAAATCGTCGCCGAATCAATTCCCGTCATTGGACCGATTCCGGTGGGCCTTGTGACCGCATTTCTTGGCGGACCATACTTTTTGTATTTGCTCCTGCGTCAGGCCCGCTACCAAAGGAGGTGGCCTTGATCACTGACGAAGCCCTCGTCACAGTCGAGAATATGACCTATACCTGGCCGGGCGGCCCCACCATTGGCCCCATTAGCATCGCACTGCCACCCGGCCGATTGGTGGCCGTGATTGGACCTAATGGCGCCGGAAAGTCCACGTTGCTGAAATTGATGGCCGGATTCTTGCCTCCGGCGACGGGCACAATTGTCATTGGCGGACGGCAGCTGCCCACGCTCACCGCCCAGAGTCGCGCTCAGCTCGTGGCTTTTGTGCCTCAATCCCTGGACACGAGCTTTGATCTCACCGTGGAAGAAGTGGTCCGCCTTGGGTACCTCAATCGCCTCACCTGGCGCGATCGCCTGGCCGTGCGGCCGCATGTTGATGCTGATCGCCTCGACGCGATTTTACACAAAACCGGGCTCCATCGGTTACGCGAGCGGCCGTTTACCACCCTCTCAGGGGGCGAAGCCCGGCGCGTGCTGCTAGCCGCCGCCCTGGTTCAAGATACCCCGCTGTTACTGCTGGATGAGCCCACAACCCATCTGGATCCAGGTCACGCGGTGACATTTTTAGACTTGGTCCGTGAGATGGTGCACGTGGAACGAAAGACTGTGGTGATGGCCTATCATGACTTGGCCAGCGTCGGTCTTTATGCGGATGTGCTGTGGGTCATGCATCGCGGCCAGCTTGTGGCCCATGGCGACGCCCAATCCATTCTCTCGTCTCCGCTTTTGACCGATATTTATCGCGTGTCCTTGGTCTACCTCGCGCACCCCCAAAATCAGAAGCCGGTCCTGATCTTTCCCTGACAGACACTCGGCGAATAATTCCGGGGTATTAGCGCATCTTTGCGCCGATTTCCCCGTTATTTTTTCGTGAGCCTTCCACCTTTTCGCTACACTAACGGTAGTTGACCGATATTGAGGATCCCAGGCGTCTATGACGGTGCCCCGAAAAGTCTCAGTTGCGATCTCCTGGCGTGCTGAGGGTGTTCTCTCGGCGGCGACGCGGCTCGGCACGGAATTCGGTGGGCAGTGACCCTGCCACGGCCTTGACCTGATTCTACGACGGGCCGCCAAATTTATTTCAAGTGAATGGGGGGAAGGGGGCGGTGCTCCTCCCCGGCTTACCGGGCAGGCTTTCCACCGTCACGCTCGCATGAACGGCCTTTTAAGTGTTGCCATGATTGTGAAGAACGAGGAACGATTCCTGGCCGAGTGTCTCCGATCGGTGGTGTCTGTGGCAGATGAGATTATCGTGGTGGATACCGGCTCCACCGATCAGAGCGTCCGCATCGCGGAATCCTTTGGCGCCCGCGTCGTGCCCATTGACTGGCCCGATGATTTTTCCAAGGCGCGCAATGTCGGCTTAGACCTCGTCAAAACCCCGTGGGTGCTAGTCATTGATGCCGACGAAGAATTGCTGGCCGACGACATTCCCACCCTGACCGACGCCATCACTCATCCCGTAGCCGATGCGTATAATCTCCGAATTGTCTCCGTCATGGACCAGGCCGAGCACATTTCCGAGAGCTATGTGTTACGGCTTTTTCGCTCGCATCCGCTGGTCCGTTTCGAAGGCAAGGTGCATGAGCAAGTATTCCCTTCGTTGAACCGGCTGCACCTGGGCGTGGCCGCCCTGAACGTGCGCCTCCTTCACAAAGGATACCTCGGTGCGGTCGTGGAACAGCGTAGGAAGGCTGAACGCAATCGCGACCTCTTGGTGCAGCAGCTCAAAGAAAAGCCCGACGACGCCTACACGCTGTGGCAGCTCGCTCACACCTTACTGTCCACCGGAGAGCTTCATGAGGCGCTTGCCAAAGTGCGCCAGGCCCTTCATAAGACTCCACCGACACATCCGTTATGGGTGCTTGAGCAAATGACTTACGCGCGCATTTTAGAGACCGACGGCCAACATAAACGTGCCCTCAGGGTCTTGCAAGAAGGGCAATTGAGTTACCCCACCTATACCGACTTTTATTTTCTGGAAGGCCTCATTTGCATTGGGGGCGAACAGTGGGAACGGGCCGAGCGCGCCTTTCGCAAGTGTATTGACCTTGGTGAAGCTGAAGGGTTTCTAATGACCGAAACTGGCGTTGGCAGCTTTAAAGCGCTCTTCCGCCTTGCCCAGGTGTTGTTGCGCCAAGGCAAAAGCAAAGAAGGGATGGCCTACCTCTTGGTAGCCATCAAACGGTACCCTCCGTTTCGCGACGCCTGGCGCGCCATCTTTAGTCTCATGGCCGGATCCACCTTTGACGTGCTGTTGGACACTATCCTTTTGGCGGTTCCACTGTCAACGGTGGTTGACACCTTAAGTCAGTGGCAAAATCTGAACACTGATGAATCGCGCCTCTTAGAAACGGCGAAACTCCGGATGGGCTTGCCTATCCCGCAAAGTTCACCGACATCGGTTCCCTAGCCGCATCTTGATCGGTAGCCGTAGACGCAGCCGCTTGACGTTGGCGATATTGTTCGAGCCCCGCAATCAGATTCTTTAAGACGCGCTCCACCGGGTCAAGCCCTTCAACGTCGCCCGACGTCGCGACGGTCAGCAACGTGCGCCAGCAATAAAGGTAAAGATCGCGCATCGCGGGACCAAAGGAATGACCCAGATTCACGTTATCCGCCAACGCGGCAAAGATGTTACGCGCCTGTTCGGTCAATTGCAGGCCTTGCCGCGGGCTCTCGGACAGCCGCTCGCGGCACAGTTCGACCTGGGCCAGCGCTTCACGGTACAACATGAGGACGAGTTGTTCCGCCGTCGCGGTGTTAACGGCGTCTTGCCGATACTGCGCTAAAGGATCAGTTATCTCCATCACACTAGCCTCCGCTGCTATTGGATCCGCTGTTGGCATTAAAGAGTGCATTTAACAGGGAATATTGCTCCGAATCCTTCGATACGCTGTTCACCCATTGCCCGTATTGAATTATCGCTTGTTCTTCTTCATTGGTCATTTGTTGCTTCAGTAGCGACACCTGGGTTTTGTCGTTCGCGATTTGCGCGTTAAGCGTCGTCACCGCTTGACCCACCGAACTCGTAGGTCCTTCGGCAAAGCCGTTGATCACGCCGGTGATGCCCATCCCCAGATTTTGTTGAATGGCTTGGAAAATACTCTCGACCCCCCCTGGGTCGGTCGACAATGCGTTCGTCAGGGTTGTGGTATTGAGCGTCAGCATGCCATTGGCCCCGAAGGTAATGCCGAGATCCCCTAACGATTGATATGTGCCAGTACCCTTGGTGGTAGATCCTAAGATGTTCGCGGCCTGATTCAGGGCCGCCAACGGCAAGGGGGAGGTTAACACCTGATTAGGGTTGCTCACAAATTCGTAGGTGGCATTGGCACCTGATCCCACCTCTTGCACTTGCCCGCCCTCAGCCAGATTTTGGGTATCCTTGACCCATTGATTCCAATCCGAGACGAACTGTTGGACGGACGCGACCATCGCATTGACATTGGGCGTCACGCTAATGGTGGTTGTCCCCGTGGATAACAACGTCACGGTCATCCCGGGAATCAAATTCGTGAGCGTGTTGGACGTGGAGGTAATTGCCTCACTCGCGTTATAGGTCGAGCCAAAGCTCACTTCGGCGTCGCTTGCCGCCTGCAGCACATTGCTTGCGGACTGGGTCGCCGTAGAACTGGAGCTCACAACGCCGAGGTAATACAAAGGGCCGCTCGCCGTGTTATCGGTATACGAGATGGCCTGCCCGGTTTGATTGGCCTGAATTTCCAACAGCCAGTCCCCTTGGCTGTTTTCTACCGCAGACGCAGTGACCCCAATTCCCGGCGTGCTATTGATTTGATTCACCAATGCATTGAGGCTTTCGCCGCTGGTCGGCATGGTAATCGTCGCCGATTGGCTGCCCACCGCAATCGTAAAGCTGCCGGTGAGGGGGCTTGTGGTCCCTGGCACCATCAACGTATCCGTCGGGTTCGTCACTGTCATGTTGGCGGTGCTACCGATATCGATTTCAGGTTCAGCGAGCGCATTGACCGTAATGGTATAGCTCCCCTGCTGCGCATTTTGGTCCACAGCGGTGGCGACGTTATTGTTGCTAGACGACGCGATGAGTTGGTTATACGTGGAGGACGCCGCCAACTGGGCCAAATCCGAGCTTACCGTTTGGGCGTCGGATTGCAGGGTGCTCCAGGCGCTAATTTGCGTTTGATCCTGTTGTTCCTGATTCTGCAGTCCCGTAATTTGATCATTGGTACTTTGCGTGAGAAGCGTCTCAAAGACCGCGGGATTCAAGTCCTCCAAAATTTGGCCAATGGGCGTGTTATAGACCTGACTCCAGTTAATGGACCCGGCACTGCTGCTCATAGGGTTCCTCCTCGGTAGCGGCAGGAGGGCGTAGCCACGACCTCCTGCCCTCACACATCAACCTCTAGCTTAAGAGCTTTAACACTAACGACGGCAACTGTTGGGCCGTGGTTAAGGCCTGAATGCCCGTTTGCATCAAAATCTGTTCCTGGGCAAATTGGCTCGTCACCGTGGCCATATTGGCATCCATAATGGTGGATTGCGACGATTGTAGGTTGGTGGTTTCTGTCTGCAAGTTGCTAATGGTGTAGTTTAATTGATCGAGCTGAGCTCCCACCTGGCCTTGGGCGTTGGTCAACATGGCCAGCGCCTGCTGCGCCTGGGTAATGGCGTACTGCGCCCCTTGTGTAGAATTGACGTCAATCGTATTCAATCCCAGCGTCGCGCTATTAAAGGTGCCGAAATAGACCGTGGTTTCGTTGCCGTTGCCTTGGTTGGGACCCGTCTGGAACGTGTATTCAGTACCCGCATTGACCTGTACGGCAACGCTGTAGGAGGCGGTACTGTACAACGTCGCCACATTTCCTTGGTTCACCGTAATGGCAAAGCTGTCGGTTGTCGACGCGTTAGACCCTGTCACTAATTGCAACGTCACCGTGCCGCTTGTGCCCACATTGCTGACAGTCGCTGCCGCCACCACAGATCCTGCGCTGTTAGTCACGGATACCACATCGGCCTGGGATACAGAACTGTACTCAACCGAAACGGTATAGGTACCAGGGGCGATATTCCCACTGTCCGCTCCCACTTCCACCTGGTTGACAACAGAGTTGGATGTTGTCACAGAGGCGGTGGGGCCTGCATTCAATACGAACTGATTGTTGTAGTTTAAGGTTTGCGCCACATTGTCGAGTGACGACAGCAACTGATTAATTTGATCTTGAATATCCTGACTGTCTTGAGCGTTGTTGGTGCTGTTCGACGCCTGCACTGCTAACTGCTGAATTTCCTGGACAATCTGCACATCGGTCTGCATGCCGCCATTGGCAACATTAAGAAAGTTGGTCGCCTGCGTCGCATTGTTCACGGCGGCATTAATGCCACCAATTTCACCCTGCATCAAAGTCGCAATCGCTAACCCGGAGGGGTTATTTGCCGGTGAGTTAATTTGTAAACCGGTAGACAATTCCTGCTGCAGGGTGTTAAGGGTGTTTTGGGTGTTGTTGAGAGAGTTTTGCGCAAAAAGCGCGGCCACGTTCGTATTAATGTACATCGAACATCCTCCTTGATTATGCTGCCCCGACGTCCTGTCGGGGGTGAATCCAGGGCGATCATAACATCAAGCATGGCACTTCCCAAATTTTAAGGCGATTTTTCGAGCGATTTCGCGCAAAGTCTCAATACGTTGCAAGATCCATGAGTCCCCAGGCGAATCCTCATTCTCGTGAGAAACTGCCAGACTCATTGTCCGCCCTCCTTGACAAACATCGGTTAGGCCATTCTACTTGAAACGGGTCTTCGTAATCGTCAGGTGGGAAGGTCATTAGACCTTTAACGGCATTGACGGAACGTCATCGCTCGTTTCAACGCGCTACAATAACGAAAAGCTGTAACAGGAGGTCGTCATTCATGCTCGCAATTCGCGGTGGTCGACTGGAAACCGTATCCCATGGTGCCATAGCCCACGGTACGATTCTCATCGGCGACGACGGAAAAATCCAGGCCGTCGGTGCAGACGTGGTTATTCCTCCCCATTGCCCGGTCATTGATGCCACTGGCCAATATGTGTTCCCAGGGTTCATTGACTCCCATTCGCACCTTGGCGTCTTTTCCGACGGCGAAGGCCGTGCCGCCGAAGACGGTAACGAACTCACGGATCCCGTGACCCCAGGTGTTCGCGTAATCGATGCGTTCAACACCGTGGACGTGGCATTGCGGGACGCGATTGAAGGGGGCATTACCGCCGCCTGGATTACCCCTGGAAGCGGCAACGTCATCGGCGGTCAAGGAGCGACCTTGAGGCTCTGGGGTCGAAACATTGATGAGATGGTGCTAAAGGCGCCATCCGGCCTGAAGAGTGCCATGGGCGAAAACCCGAAGCGCGTCTACGGCGACAAGAATAAAATGCCGAGCACGCGGCTTGGGGTGGCCAAGGTCATGCGCCAAGCGTTTTATGATGCGTTGGCCTATCAACAGGAACTCGACAAAAATCCCGACCACCGGCGAAATTTAGACATGGATGCCCTAATCATGGTCTTGAAGCGGGAAATCCCGTTGCGAACGCATGCGCACACTGCCGACGACATTCTCACGGCACTTCGTATCGGCCGCGAATTTGGCGTCAATCAAATCATCGAGCATGGGACCGAAGCGTACAAAGTCGTGGATGATCTCCTACGCTATAACGTACCGGTTTCTTGCGGCCCCGCCCTCGTTGCCCGGGTGAAGGTCGAGGTGCGTGGTCGCTCCTTCAAAACCCCTGGCATTTTGGCCAAACACGGCGTGAAAGTCTCGATTATTACCGACCACCCGGTGGTCCCCGAACAATATCTGGTGATCAGCGCAGCGTTAGCCGTTCGCGAAGGGATGGACGAGCCAGATGCCGTCCGTGCCATCACCCTGACCCCGGCCGAGCTCTCGGGTGTGGCCGACCGGCTTGGTTCGCTTGATCCGGGCAAAGATGGGGACGTGGTGATTTGGGATGGTCACCCCTTTGAATATAGAAGTCGGGTGGCGAAGACCATCATTCTAGGACAAGTTGTCTACGACGCCAATCAGGCCCGCGCCTAATGCTTTGCTCGGTGCCACCATCCATGGGGTGTCAATCTTTCCGGCCGTTGGGTAAATTCCGCCGTTGTCTTCATCTTGGGGATCGCACCTTACGGTCTTGAGCTGACCCCGTTCCTTTGTGTTGGAATGGCCGGAGGGGCCTTGGGAGCACCAGATTTCGGCAGTATCCCCGATCCGCATTGTGGCGCCCCCTTTCCCCGCCGGTCAGCAGCCATCCTGAGGTCGAGGGTTCCCCGGAGTGAAGTCAGGGACGCTGCGGCGCATTTTGGTCACCCACCTGTTCTCTCACGGCCCCTGCCAAGCCTTCAGGTGTACGAACCCGCGATACGTTACAACTGCAGCCTGGGCTAAAAGTGATCGCCTTCCCACAAAAAGGGAGTCGAAGGTGGAAAGAGGATGCGCAAAACCTCGTGAGAAAACGCGGGAGACCTCTCATTGACGCCGCCGATCAGTATCGCTAAAAACTCGTCCGGTGTCAAAGAGACCATCCCGTCAATCGACAAATGTGACGCGTCCAGCGCCTCAACATCGACTCCCCCGCTACCCGTCTTTACACGAAGGAGAATATCGGAACCTACTGCCAATGCCAAGACGGTAGGGCGTAGAGCATCTTGAGCCGCCCATCGGCGATTCAGTTCCGGTCTTATGCGATGGAGCAGCTGAACCGGATTCATGAGGCGCCACATGGTATCCGACGGTTCGAGTACGGGTTCTCCGTACCGAGACAACGCATGGCCGTGGGGCAAGCGGATGACAACCGGTGTCTTCTCCACCCGTTGGCGCAAATAGGCATGGAACAATGGAAGCGCACAATCGGGATGTGCCAAGCGATAGACGCATTCGACCCCTGACATCTCCCCGGTTTGGTTCTGACGAGCCAATAAATAGCCCACGGGCTTACCCGCACGTCTGGCAATCCACACGTTGCGCGCGTTGCGCCGTCCCCACCGAACACTATCTTCCCAAAACGTTAGCAGCCGCACCCGACTAAACGGCACCATCGCTGAAAAATCACCATAAATGGCGCTGAGAACCGTGTAATCGCGTTCCAAGTCACCACGTTCAATGTCAATCGACGAAGCTGGTTCAGCCAACACACGGTCCGGATTAAAACGCCTACATTCGCCTTCCGGAAGGCTTCGCCAGCCCAACTGCGCATAAAAACCGGGGATATTGGTGTACAGCAGGGAAAGGTCATACCCTCTAGCCACCATCCACGAAGCCTGTTGTCGCAAGATTAATTGGGCCAGGCCCTGGTGGCGGTATCGAGGCAAGGTGGCGACGCTTCCGATGCCGCCGACGCGTACCTGAGCCTCGCCGCATCTGGCCCAATATGGAAAGATTTGAATCGCCGCAGCCATAACTCCGTCTACCCATGCTGCCCAGGTGGTTTCCGTATGATACGTGCGATCTTCATCCAAGCGCTCCTGAAAAAACCAGCGCTCTTCGGGAAACACGGTCGTCCACAGATCGTAACACTCTTCCAGCTCCGCCCGGCTGACAATCTGGCGTACTTCGATGGCCATAGAGTTCCCCCTTCTGCCCGAACCGCAAGCGTTCCTCGCCTAGGTTATCGCTAAATCCATATCATACATTCCCATGCGAAGGAAGGTCATTAACTCACTAGGCACCTCTGCTACCGTCCCGCCCTCGGTCGGTCAAATGGCCGCGTCCCACCACAATGCCCCGAAGATGGGACAATGACACAACACCAGGTTACGCGATCGAGCGGCATTGTAGAAGGTCATCACTTTCTCTAGAAATTTTGTGTTCAGTCGTGATCACTGATCTCTTCCTGCTGCGAAACTACCACAGTGCCGTGAACGACGTCATCCCAGGTCGTTTCATGTTCATCGCTGCATCGTGATCCTGCTCACGCCTGACCCTCCGCGCCCACGCTGCTTCATGATTCAGTTAGCCGCAGTCCAGAGAAAAGGGGACCCCTCTACGGTTGGGTCACAAGTCACTGAAACAGCGCTGGATCGCGGGCCCACCACTGCTACGTGGAAGAATCTTGATGCTCTTGAATCCGAATCTGGGGCGCAGCCAGATTAATCCGATACGTTGACGATACGATAACGGGCCAACGCGATGAGACGGGCATAACGAAAAGAAGACCCCGAGGCCCGATACGGTGAAATGGCCCTTTGTTGAAGGTAATAGGCAGGGGAAGTTTCCCACACGCTGTCTCGTGTTTTCACCCAAAGAGTCGGCACGGCGGCGAAACTCCTGGCAGCAATACAAGGACCCAGTCCATGTCGAGTGCCATTTTCACTTTCTCAAACGCGCTCTACAGCCTCTCAGAGCAGCGCCCGCGGCAGTCCGGGATTCCCATTCCGTCGCCGTCGCGCCGGATGCTACCCAGCCCACGGGCCACTAACTCACTCGCCGTTTGCAGGGCGTGATCATCGCACACGACATTTTGACGTTCTCCCCACGGGTGAAGCCGGAGCATTCTTTCTCGCGCTAGCGAACTACACGGACGCGCCGGTGGGGATGCCACCACATGCCCGTGGGGGACGCCATCGCCCCAACTACTGCGCCGCAGCCCAGATACTTGCGCCGGATGTTGATCGCGCCGTCCCCATCCCGGTGAAAGCGGAACTTGCAGGCTGGACAGGCATACAGGCGACCACGGGGCTTGTGCCGATGTCCGCAGCGGGGACATTCCTGCGAGGCGTAGGCTTCGTCTTGGAGCAAGCACCACACGCATCCCCCACCGCTCGACCTTGTCAGTGACCATCCAACGGACTTGGCCGGTGATCATCTGGTGAATGCGCTGGTTGCGGCGGGGCGGTAGTCCACCCGTTGCCGCAGATCCCGCACGTCCCCAATGGCCACCGTCTGCACCCCGCAGGTATCTAACAACCGGTTAGTGCGTGCGTCATGGGTCAGGCGAGGACTGATTCCAGCATCCGACAGTCAGTCCATGAACAAAACGCCCGCGCATTCCCCTTCCCTGGCGAAGCCGGGAGGGGGTCAAGCGGGCGGCGGCCTCTGGGCCGCCTTGCGGGGTTTTTCTGTCGTCCCTTGAGCCTCGACATCGCGCTTCACGGTGTCCAAGGATACCCCGCCGACACTGCCGACGTCATAGGCGCGGTGCCAAAAGGACGGTTTCCCGTAACACTTCGCGAGATGATCGGCAAACCGGTTGCGCATACGACGAGAACTGGCCGACTTGAGATGATTGATCAAGGCGGAGATGCTCAATGCCGGATGGATGCTGACCAGCAGATGGACATGATCCGCCTCCCCGCCCAATTCGATGAGCGTGCACCGCCAATCGGCGAGCATCTCCGCGAAAGCCTCCCGCAAGGCATCGAGCATCTCCGGCGTTAAGGTCTTCCGGCGGTACTTGGTGACAAAGACGATAGGCAACCGAAGCGCATAGACGGCATGGGAGGCCGATATCATTTCATTGTCGCTCATAGTAGCTTAAGGATAGAATGGAAACAAGAGCCAGCGCCAGGGGGTGTTTTGATGCTCAATGGTTACAAGTTTCGTCTGTACCCGAACCCCGAGCAGCAACAGATTTTGCTCCGGTGGATCGGTTGCCAACGGCTCATCTACAACGCCAAAGGGCAAGAAGATCGGTATTATCGCCGCTTTCAACGGCGGATGGTCGGCACGGCGGGCATGGCCATCCCCGTCGATCAGGAGTACAGTCGGTTCATCACGGACCGCACGGCCTTTCTCCGGGATGTCCCGTCTCAGGTTTTGCGCAACGGCGCGGTCCAATTCCGCCAAGCCTATCAGCGGTTTGTTCGGAAGCTCGGGGGGCGTCCGAAGCTCAAGAACAAATCCGGACGGCAGGCCGTGTGGCTGACATCGGAACTCTTTCAGTTCATCCCCCGGACAGAGACGGCGACCGGTGAGGTTCACGGCTATCCGCTTCACGTGGGAACCACGCAGTTTCCAGTGGGCCTGATCCCGTATGTCGCGCATCGTCCCCATGCGATCCCGGCGTCCATCCACCTCGCCGTGGAGGGCGGCCGCTGGTGGCTGTCGTTCGCGGCGGAGGATCCGACCTTGACGATGCCCGGCAAGGATACGGATACGGCTATCGAACGCATCGCCAAGGATCTCCGACATCTCTCCGCTGAGCAGCTGGCCGCGCGAACACTGGGCGGGGATCGCGGCGTCGCCAAGCCCTTGATGACATCGGATGGCCAGGTCTTTGATCTCCAACCCATCCAGAAAACACGGATTAAGAAAGCGCGGCGGCAACAGAAAAAATGGCAGCGGCGGGCGGCGCGACGCAAAAAAGGATCGCAGAACCAGAAAAAAGCCTACCGGAAAGTGGCCCACTACCAGCAATACGAAAAACATGTCCGACAGGACTACGCGCATCAAACGAGTCATCGCCTCGTCGCCAATGATGCTTACGATCTGTACGTTTTTGAGGATCTCAAAATTCGACAGATGACCAAACGCCCAAAGGTCACACGCGACGTCCAAGGGCGGTTTCTACCGAACGGTAGACAAGCGAACGCGGGCCTCCATCGCGCGATGTTGTCCTCCGCGTGGGGCGAGGTCGTCTCCTTTACGCGCTACAAAGCCCTCCGTCAGGGCAAGTTGGTCATCACGGTCCCGCCTCAACAGAGTTCGCAGGAATGTGCCCAGTGCCCGTTCACTGCCCCGGACAACCGGCGCAGCCAGGCCGAGTTTGTCTGTCAACGCTGCGGACATCGAGACAATGCGGATCACAATGCCGCGTGCGTGATTGCGCAACGGGGCATCCAAAAACTCCTCTCGGGAGATCCGCTGACCCCGTCCCACAACACCACGCGGATTTTTCGGAAGCTAGGGCCGGAGCGGTCCGAAGTCACGCCTGGGGAGATCCGCGTAAGACGGCTGTCGCCAACGGGGAAGCCGCAGGGGTCAATGATCCAGGAACCTCCGGGAGCGATCCCGGAAACCCCCGCCTCAACCCGCCAGGGTTAGGCGGCGGGAGAGTTCATAAACTGGGAAATGTGTTGAGGTCCACGCCAAAATCTCTAGTTGTCGCGCGTCGAACCAGGCACGGCTGCGCCCAATGCTAAGAAGATCAGGAGATCTCGGGTCATGACCATGCTGGGGGATGACTCCCTCTTGGGCGGGATCGCCTTTAGGCCCTGACCACCGGTGTAAGCCGCCGTACGAAAATTTTTCCCGAAAAGAGCCAGCCGCTGCCTCTTTTGGGTCTTCACACTCGAAGACCCTATTAAGGAAGGGAGAATAAAAAATTCCGCACCAGGGCCATAATCCATGGTATTGTGAACAACAGGTGAAGTCATGATCCAAGTTGGACGGCCCGATGGATTAGCGGCGTGAAAGAACACAATCTTTCAGATGAATATATTTTAGAACAGTTAACCCAAAATCCCGAGTTACTCGAGGTCCTTTACCATCGGTGGGGCAAGCGATGGACAGGGCTCATTGTGATGGCGGGCGTTGGGTTTAATGACGTTGACGACGTTCTTCAGGCCATTTTGTTGGAGGTCTGGCGACACGCCAAGCGCTTTAACCCCCAGCGGGGTTCGGCGGAGTCGTGGCTCTTGCAAATTGCGCGCTTTCGAACAATTGACCATTTACGTCGGTCAAAGCCGCGAGCGGAAGAGTTAACGAATGCCGTCGCCGATGCCCACCAAGCCTGGGAAGCGGCGGCCGACACCAAAGAATGGATTCGCAACGCCATGACGACCCTTACGCAACACGAGGCGCGGGCTATTCAGCTGTTGTACTATTATGGCTTTACGCAAAAAGAAATCGCCGCGATGTGGCACGTCCCTCAGGGAACCGTCAAAAGCTGGATTCGGCGCGGGTTAGCCAAACTCAGGCAACAATGGGCAGCAGAAAGGGGGTAGCCTGCGATGCATTTGCCGCAAGATGTGTTGTTGCTCTCGGTTCACCATATAGACCGCCTCTCATATCGCCAACGGCGTCATCTTAATCGCTGCACCCGCTGTCAGGAGCAGCGCGCGGCAATTGAAACCTGGTTAGGCCATGGCGCCCCTGATCTCGTCCCTGCCCCGCCTTGGCCGCGTGTGGCCCCGCAGCTTCCCGAACGCCGACGCCATAAGGTGTCTCTTTGGGTGGGGGTGGCCGCGCTGGTGACGTTAGCGCTGGTATGGCCTAAATTTGTCTGGCGCGGTGCTCCCCTTACCCCTACCGCGGTCGGTACGCTCTTGACAGCCCACTCTACGACATTACGGCCAACCAGCGCCATCGTGCACGGTCGCATCACGGTGCTGGCTAATCGAGCAACAGGATGGCTTCTTTTACAATATCGCGGGGTTACCCCCCTGCGACACGGCCTGGTTTACGAAGTCTGGTGGATCCAGGGCGGCCAGCACATTCGCGCCGGGGTATTTCGAAGCTCGGGCACCACAGCATCCGTATGGCTCCATACGACGACGCCGGTCTCCGAGGCCACAGCGGTGGGCATTACCATTGAGCCAGCGCCTGGGGTCGCGCATCCCACGGGCCTACGGACTTTCTTTGGATCACTTTAACTTTGCTCCTCCCCGAGATCTCTCGGAAAATCCCGTAAAAACTTTTGGGACATGCCTCCATGTTGGCTGGTTCTGCGAATACCTTGATAGACATCCATCTGACCAGCAAAGAGGAGGAATCTTTCAGATGCAACATATCAAAACGATCGCGCTGGCATCTGCCGCCCTCATGACCACTCTGGGCTTGAGCCTCGGGATAGCGCCAGCCGCTGCCGCACAAAGCATGCTCACGCTCTCGGCGAGCGCAAGTATGATCAGTCCTGGCACCCCGGTCACCTTCACCATTAACGGCGCTCCGTCGAATAGCAATACAGAGTTTGAGTTGGGCATCAGCAAGACTTTTGGCCACACTTGGTGGACTGGTTACCGTTCCTCTCCATCCATTACGCTCAATCACCTGAGCCAAGGCTCGTACGTCGTGACCGGATGGGCGCTCAGCCGTCCCCTCGTTCAAGCGCACAAGTGGGGTATGGCCACGGGCAGTGCCGCGGATGTGCTGTACGTCGGATCTACGGTGTCGTTGAGCGTCACCACGTCTGAAAACAACGGAGAAACCGTGGCGACCGTCCAGGTCTCGTCAACCGGGGTCAACAACCCGCTTTACGCCCTTCGTTGGCAGACGCCCGACGGACAATGGTTGACAAGCGGCGCGTTCCAGGATAGTCCCACGTTTACCGTGCCCATCTCCAGTGCGGGTACCTACCAATTCGTGGCTTATGCGGAACCTTACGGCGCCCCGATGACAACAGCCGCAGCGCTAAAGAGTGCACCAGTGAGCATTGCGGTCGCGGTCCCGGCAGCCGGCGTAACATTAGCCCCAGCAACGGGAGCCCTGCGGGCGGGGAGCATGGGCGTGGATCCGGTCACGGTGACGGTCACCAACGCATGGGGTCAGCCCCTCTCCACCTTTTCAGGCACTGTGACGGTCATGGATACAGCCGGACAGTTGCTGGCGCCCGGTAGCAGCACGCCTACCAACTCGGTAACCGTTCCCATCATGAATGGCACGGGCACGGTTTCCGTGCTAGCAGCAAATAGCGCGGGGATGGATCAACTGACCGCATCGAATCTTATGGCCAATCAGGGCAGTGCGGTATTGCCGAACGTGACCTACGGCAGTACGACTGTTGCCACGCGAGCCTCCGGGGGGAACATCAGTACCTTAAACACCATCCAACCGGTGGCCAGCACTGTAGACGCCCAAAACGGCGACCAAAATCCCTATGGCCTAGTCATTGACACCTTTGCCGGCACTGCTACCGCGCCCAACCCCTATTACGGCGACCTCTTGATCTCCAACTTTTCGAACAGTCAAGGGGTCAACGGAGCAGGCACGACCATTGAAGCCGTCAACCCGAATTCCGGTGCCGTGACGCGGTTTTCGGCCGACGCCCAAGGGCCTGTGGCACTAGCCGTCAGCCCGAAAGGGCCGCTCTGGATTGCGAACTTCGGTACCAACGGCACCAATGGCAACGACATGGTCTTGACACCCAGCGGATCCCTCTTCCCTAATGGGGGCAGCGTCATTCAGAGCCCACTTTTTGACGGCCCATGGGGCCAGGTGTTTGTACCCAATCCGACTACCCCCGCATTCTTCGTCACCAATGCGTTAAATGGCACCATTGACGCCATGTACGGTTTTGCCCCGCCAAACTTTAACACCGACACCCAGGTCTCGGTCATTGGGCAAGGATTGGCCCACTCAGGCACCAACGCCAGCAACGTGGAGGGACCGCAAGGGATGGTTTACGATCCTAACACCCACATGGTCTACGTCACCGACACGGCGGACAATTCGATTCGCGCCTATTATTGGGATGGCGCCGGCACTCCCAACCAGGGCGAGGGCCAACTTATCTACCAAGGCGGCGCGTTAAATAAACCGGCGGGCATTACCCTCGACCCCATTAACGGCGACTTATTGGTCGTCAACCAGGGGAACAATAACTTGGTGGAAATTGCGCTCAACAATGGCCACGCGTACGTGGCAGGACAAAAAGTCCTTGACTCCACCCCGGTCAATCCCACCACGGGTGCCGGGTCGGCGTTGTTTGGTGTGGCTGCCACGGTATCCAACGGACAGTTAATGGTGTATTTCACCGATGACAACACCAACACCGTCGACGTCTTGAAGTAACGGAGCGAGATTCCAACGCCTGGCGTTAGCACGCCAGGCGTTGGGCTTCGCTGTGTTTGTTCGGTAGCGATTGCAACATCCCTTCAGATATTGATTGACGTTCTCCCCATTGCTAAAGCGCCTGATTCTTTCTCGTTCCTCGCGACCTACGCGGACGCGCCAGCGGGGCAGGTACCGCCCGCCCGTAGGGGACGCCATGGCTCCGACTACTGGGCCCAGGCCCAGATACTGGTGTGGCTGCACCCTCCGCTAACGGGGTGCAGCTTAAGAATATTTTTCCACAACCAGCCAGCTTATCCCCATGACTGAAGTCCAGGGCTTGCGCCGCCGCACTTTTGATCAAGCCACGAGCGACACACATTGGGGGAGCAGGAAATGGCCGCCGCACTGGCACGGAAGACGTCGGCTGCTCACGGCGGTGACACCGCCCTGCCCTTTGGCTAAACGGCGTGAAGGCAGGCATCGCCGGTTCCTATGCCCATTCTGTTGGCATATACGGTTTGCGGCCTTAATTGCCGTAGATGGGCCTTCGCCAGGATTTCATGGAAATCTGTTTTCTCTCTTGGTGCTAAGATACGCACCATCAAACATCCAGTGACAACATCAACATGCGCTAGCACATTAGCCAGAAGGCGTGTGTCCTTCCCGTTCGTTGTGCCGATTCGGCCTTGCCAAAGGGTACCGCACGACGGGATATTAGGCGTGCAGTGCCAAATGCTTTTCTCGTCGCTCCAGCTCTGTCTCGTCTGACAGCTGCTCCAGGGACTTCTGGCTGGGTTCCGGTAAAAGGAAGGTGAGTCCCAACCCCACCATGGAAAAGATAAAGGTGATAAAGAGGGTGCCGCTAAGGCCCAAGCGCTGCTCCAACAGCGGGAAGACAAATACGCCGATAAACGCACCAAACTTTGCCACGCCCGCGGAAATTCCGTGACCCGTGGTTCGCACGGATGTCGGATAAATTTCCGACGGCAACACAAACGTGGTCGTATTGGGGCCGAATTCGGCGAAAAAGTAGCTCACGCCAAAGACCAGTAAAAACGGGCCAATCATGGTGGTCATGTGGGGAACCACGGCAATCACCCCAAAGGCTAGCCCCATCATGACAAATCCCCACAGCTGCAACTTCCGATGCCCGATTTTGTCCATGAACAACACCGCCATGATATAGCCTGGCACCGCGGCCACCGCAAAGACGATCAGCGTCCAAGCCATGCTGGTAATCGGCGTGGCGTGTGGCGCAACTGCTTTTAACACCAACGGCATGGAAATCGAATTGCCGTAATACGCATAATCAAACAAGAACCATGTCCCTGCCGTCCCTAGCAGGTATACGAGGTAACGAGGGTGGGTGATAAACTGGTAAAAGGAAAGATGCGCTGGACGCGTCCTCTGCTCGCTTTTGCCTGATCGCGCGGGGGCCACCCCCAACTCTTCGAGGCTTTTTTGCGCGACCGCCACCGCCCCGCGCACTTCGGCGACGTAGCGCGGGGATTCTGGCATGCGAAGACGCATGACAATCACCGCCATTGCCGGAATTGCGCCCAGCCCTAACATGATGCGCCAAGCCCAGTCCCCGGGAATCCCCGCAGCCAATAGCGTCATGGCCACCACGGGACCCGTGACCAACCCCACCGCCTGCATGGAGAAGACCAGACTAACTAATTTCCCGCGGTCTTTGGTGTTGGCGTATTCGCTCATGAGGACCGCGCTCACCGGATAATCGCCGCCAATCCCGAGACCCATAATAAAGCGGAAAATGATGAGCCACAACATGTTCGGCGCCAACGCCGCGCCCAAGGCACCCAAGGCCATCAAGCCCGCCACGAGGCCGTATACCGTCTTTCGGCCGTATAGATCAGCTAAGCGTCCAAACACAAAGGCACCTAAGAACGCTGCTGCCAAAGCGGTGGAGCCAATGAGCCCTACCATGGCGGCACTGGGGTGCCACTCAGCCTTGATGAGCACTAATGCTGCCCCGATGATAAAGAGGTCGTAGGCATCGGTAAAGAAGCCCATTCCCGAAATCATCACCGCCCGCAGGTGAAATAGCCCTAGGGGCGCATTATTTAACCGTTCGGCAAGTTCGCTGTCCTGGCTCATCATCCGCATCCTCCCGTTCCCTAACCACCGTCTGCCGTTATTGTGACAGGGGCGTGTTAACGGGCGGTGAAGGATTAGCGAAGATGATGTTACGATTGTGTTAAATTGCGGTTAACAGTTTTCGCACTTCGAGGGCGCGTAAGGGGTCCTGAATCGCAAATTCCGCAAATTGGGTCACTAAGCCACCGTTTAACGGACGGGGAGCCGCGAGCGGCAAGTCTTGCAGCCGAATTGGCGTAATCGGGGCCTCTGGATAGCCTGCGAGCCGCGCAATCTCGGAGACCAACGCATAGCGGCTGACACGTTCCGGACCTGTGAGATGTAAAATCCCCGTCATGCCCTCGCGCACCGCCTTCAACGACTGGCGCGCCAAACCTTGAGCCGGCGTGGGCGTGTTCAGTTGGTCAATCGCCGCGGGAATGGTCCGCCCAGCCTTTAAATCTTTCAACACGCGGTACACAAAGTTGCGCGGATGCGGATCATCGCTGTAAATCCAGGCAGGCCGAATAATCAGCGTGCGCTCGTACTGCAATAAAGCGCGTTCCGCCTCCCATTTGTGACGTCCATAAACTTGCAGAGGGCAGGGCTCGTCGCTCTCGTCGTAGGGTCCGCGACGCCCGTCGAAGACGTAGTCGGTCGAAAAAAAGACGAGCGGCACATGGCGCTGGGACGCTTCCTCCATGACCCCGATGGGGCCCACCACATTGACAGCATGACTGACAGCCGGCAGCCGTTCACACTGATCCACATCGGCCATAGCCCCTGGGACCCAGACCACGGCCGGCGCCACTTCAGCCATCAGTCGGTGCAGTGCCTGGCGGTCGCGCATGTCTAAGCCCACGAGCCCAGCGCTGGGCCGTTGCCAGTAAGTGCCGACTACATCGTCACCTTGAGCGCGCACCGCACTCATGATGAGCTGACCCACTTGTCCGGACGCCCCAATCACTAAATGCTTCATGAGGCCCGCCCGTATTTTAAAGCCGCTTCGCGCGCTGAGCCGTGCACGTCAACGACCACGTCAATATTCATCTTTTCCAGCATGTGTACCATGCCGGGGCCCATATGTCCGGCAATGACCCGCTGAACCTGGTGATCCAGCAAAAACCGCGCAATGCGGGCGTGGTGCTGTCCTTCGCCCCCGCTATCGTGCAACTCGTCCCAATGTACCGCATGGACCTCCCAGGAACGGATTTCCCCGTTGGGATCGACAGTAGCAATGGCGACGTTCCGCGCCCGTCCCCAGCCCCCGCCGACGTCCTCGTTGTCTGTCACCGCAATGGCAACGACCATGGCTCATTCCTCCTAAAGTTTCCCTGCCGCCCGTTTTTGGAGATAGACCAAGATCCCCTGGCTATTTAACAGGATATCCAATGATAAGGGGGAAATGTCCTGCCCAGGGTGTCCCAACTCGGCAAGATCGTCGGCCATTTTCCCTTTGAGCCGCGCCACCACGTCGTCCAGCGTGCTGTCGCCGGACAGCATGCGGAGTAGCTCTTGAATGCGCCGAACCCCCCGGCGCGAGAACGCGAAGGCAGTGCTCGCCGGCTCAGTCACGCCATAATGCGTGTGGTACACAGCCCGCAGGTTTAAGGCTTCCAGGCGATCTAACGTCGCCAGCATCACGTCGGGATCAAAGTCCGAAGGGGTCGTCGTCGGAAACCCGTAGACGAAGTTCCATCCAGTATATTGGGGCACGTAGCGGATGCCAATCGTATCCCCGGAAAAAATCCCGCGGCTGGTTTCATCCACCACGCAGGTATGGTGCTTTGCGTGACCCGGCGTATCGTAAAAGCGCAACACTCGGTCAGAGACTTCCAGGACGCTCTCATCCTCGTGAGTCACGACGCGGTCAGCGGGGACAGGCTCTAAGGGCCCGAACATCGCCTCTAGCTGCGGTCCATAAACCGCCCGCGCCCCGGCTTCCAGGCGCGCGGGATCAATGAGGTGCCGCGCGGCCCGGGGATGACAATGGAGTACGGCGTGCCGGGCCTTAGCCATCGTCTGGCCAGCGCCCCCGGCATGATCCAGGTGTACATGGGTGATGACCACATGGCGCACATCGTCGGGGCTGATTCCCAGCTCAGCTAACCCTGACCACAACGCCTCTTGGCTGTTAGCCGACCCGGTTTCCACTAAAATCGGCTCCCGCGAACGGATGAGGTAGGCAGACGATCGTCCCGGGCGCCCCTCTTCAAACAAATCAATACCATAAATCTCGTCTGACACAGGAAACACTGCCATGCGTTTCACCTCTGCACCTAGTATAGCAAGTCACCGCATGATCGGACGAGCCGCCTTGTCGCCCCACGGGGATTCTGTGCAGGACGCATGGACTTCACCCAGTTTTTCGCGCTATTCTAAATGTCGTCCAGCAAGAGGACGTCGTGGCACTAACTGCTTCGGGGGGATGATGGTGCAGCCCGCTAACCGCATTCAACGCTTGCCTCAGCAGCTGTTCGCGCACCTCGTGCAAGCGGTGGAGGACAAACGCCGGCAAGGCATTGACGTCATTAATCTGGGACAGGGCAATCCGGATCTGCCCACGCCCGCCCACATTGTCAACGCGTTACAAGAAGCCGCTGTAAACCCCCGGTATCATCGGTATATTTCCTTCCGCGGCCTTTCGACGTTAAAGGAGGCCGTCGCCCAATGGTATTGGGAGCGTTATGCGGTTGACCTGGATCCCTCCAGCGAGGTTGCGATCCTCATCGGCAGTAAAATTGGGCTGGAAGAGGTCTCGTTGGCCTTCGTGAATCCCGGTGACGCGGTCTTAGCGCCGGATCCCGGATACCCCGATTATTTATCGGGAATCCGGTTGGCGGGCGGCGACCTGCATCCCTGGCCGTTAGTCGCCGCGCGTCAATACCTGCCGCCGCTCGACGATTGGCCCGCTACCACGCGGTTGGCCTTCATCAACTACCCCAACAACCCCACCGGGCGCCTGGCGCCCGCCGCCTTTTTCGACCAGCTCATTCAACGCGCGTTGAGCACCCATGTCATCCTAGCCCACGATCTCGCATACGGAGACATCGCTTTTGATGGACGGCGCGCGATTAGCCTCTTATCACGTCCTGGCGGAAAGGATGTCGGCATTGAATTTACCACATTATCAAAGTCCTACAACATGGCGGGCTGGCGCATCGGATTTGCCGCAGGGCATCGCGACATCATTCGCTACTTAGAGTTGCTCCAGGATCACTTGCACTGCAGCCAATGGGGCGCGATTCAAGAAGCCGCAATCGCGGCGCTGACCGGCCCCCAAGACAGCGTGCGTCTCCTTTGCCAAACCTACGAAGCGCGGCGCAACACCTTTATCACCGCCGCCGCCCAGCATGGGTGGAATATTCCCCCTAGCGAAGGAGCCATTTTTATCTGGTGCCCTGTACCCCCACATCGCACCTCGATGGAGTGGGCCCATCTTTTTTTGGAAAAGGCGCAGGTCATGGTCGCCCCAGGTTCCGCATTCGGCAGTCACGGCGAAGGCTATGTTAGGGTGGCGCTGACGGAACCGTCGGAGCGCCTGCACGAAGCCGCTGGCCGATTGGCGACCCTCCTTCGAGACGATACACCAGAATAAACGAAGAGGACCCTTCTACTCGCCTTACCGCATAAACGCTGAGTTCTGGATGGCCGTTACAAAAAAGCCTGCGTGGCAGGAGGTCTGGGCTGCCGTCCCGAATACCGAAAAGCGTTCTGGAGACCCTGGAATCAAAGAGAGGGGAAAACTTATCATGTCAGCACCCACATTACATTTTACCGTTGATTGTCGCCAACCTGGTTATCACGTCTACCACATGACATTAACCATTGAGCACCTGCCCAAGGGTAAGCACACCCTCACCTTACCGGTTTGGACCCCTGGCGCTTATAAAATTGAGGACTTTGCGCGCCACCTCTTTGATCTGCAGGTCGAAGTCAATCGACAACCTGTGGAGGTCCATCACCTGGCAAAAAATCAGTGGGGGTTTGATACCTTTGCCGAGGAAAGCCAGGTGGTGGTGCGCTACAAGGTGTACGCCTACGAATTGGGCACCCATGGCAACCACCTGGACCAAACCCACGCGTATTTTAATGGGGCGCATCTATTCTTTCTGGTCGACGACTATAAATCCACGCCGTATGAGGTGGCCATTGCCGCTCCTGCTGGCTGGCAGGTCTCAACGGGTCTGGATCGGGTCGATAATCAGCCCTTTCGCTTTCGCGCACCCGATTACGACGTACTCCTCGACTCACCTTTTGAGATCGGCACCCATCGCTTGTTAACGTTCACGGTTGATGAGAAACTCCATGAAGTCGCCATCTGGGGCCACGGCAACGAAGATGCCCAGCAACTCCTCCACGACCTCGAAGCCATTGTCAAAGCCCAACGCGATCTGTTTGGCGGCCTCCCGTACGACCACTACACGTTTATCCTGCATTTGTCGGATCGCGGCACGGGCGGGTTAGAGCACCTGAACTCCACCACCTGTGGCACCTCCCGGTTCGCCTATAAGCCCCGCAAAAACTATCGCCGGGTCTTAAGGCTTTTGTCGCACGAGTTTTTTCACCTGTGGAATGTCAAGCGCATTCACCCGGAAATGCTCGGACCTTTCGATTATAATCGCGAAGTCTATACCCATCTCTTATGGGCAATGGAAGGGTTTACGGACTATTTTGCCACGCTCACGCTGCGTTATGCCAACCTGTTTTCCGTTAAGGAGTACTTAAATGTGTTGGCAGACAACATCGAAGCTTATGAGAAGAAACCTGGACGGTACGTGCAGAGTCTAGCGGAATCCAGCTTTGATACGTGGATTAAACTCTATAAACCAGACGACGATTCGCCTAACCGCACCATCTCGTATTACCTTAAAGGCGATCTGGTCGGGACGTGCCTTGATCTGGAATTGCGGCATCGCACACACAATCGCTATGGCTTGGACGAGGTCCTACGGCGTCTTTACCAGCGCTATGGGGCGCACAACATCGGGTTTCCCGAATCGGTGTATCAAGAAACCGTGGAAGAAGTCGGTGCGTCTTCGTTCCAGCCGTTCTTTGATCAATACATCACGGGAACGGCGCCTCTGCCCTTCGAGCACTTTCTGAACTATGCCGGATTAACCGTGGAACGGCGATACAAACGACCCGACCACGACGAGGACGCCACCGAACAGTCGTCACAAGAGAACCCCGTGCCCTGGCTGGGTATTGAGGCGGAACTTCGCGAGGGACAGCTCATAGCCAAGCATTGTTATACTGATGGCCCGGCAGCCAGTCGGCTGAATCCTGGCGATCGCATCCTGGCCATCAACGGCTATCAGGTCACCACCCTGGAGGAACTTCAACACCGGATCGTCTTGGACCATCACATTGGAGATACGGTGGAAGTCGCGTTCTTTCGTCGCGGAAAACTCGAAAGCGTCCCCGTGACCTTATCCGCGGCCCCCCCTGACGATGTGAAGATTGTCCCTGTCAAAGAGCCAACTCCCGACCAAATGGCTCTCTTTGAGACCTGGCTAAAAAGTCCGTGGAACTCGTGACCCCGCGGGGGGTCCTCACTGAGGTCTGCCGGTGGATGTGCGTCAACACGGTCTCTGGTAAGCCGCGCTGACTCACCAAACACCGCTCGTTATCGGGAAAAGCCCGGCATTAGTTGTCTCATTTGGTGGCCCTCGCGACTCACCCGAGGGCCACCGTGCTTAGCCCATGCGGCTTAGCGGTGCCAGTTCTCCGATGATGCGGGTGGCGTCAGGACTTCCCCAGCCGGTCACCGCGTCCCAACCCGGGCCGCATTGGTAGCCCACCACACACCCATAGTTATTATTGCCCACGGTAATGTCGTAAAACGCTCGCGTACCGCCCATGTCGTAAAGCAGGCCATGGACAAAGCTGAGGGGCGGTAAATTGAGACTCATCCGCGCCTCACCTAATCGTGCCCACAAGGCGGCCCACAACGGCGCGGCCGCCGAGGTGCCCCCAACCACCAACCACTGGTCTTGGAACAGCAAAGCATATCCCGTATCTGGGTCAGCATTGGCTGCCACGTCGGGCACCCCGCGCCCGGGAACCAACCCCGGTTTCAAGGGCAACACGAGATGCTCTTGATAGGCTGGGACGCCAAACACCTGACTAATACCCCCACCCGAGGCCCCGTTATGATTGGTGTCGGTCCAGCCTGTTTCGAGCCGAATAGACCGGTCGGGATTCAGTTCCAAGTGAGTTCCACCGACCGCTACGGCGTGAGGACAATTGGCTGGCGCATCGACGTGGCAAATGGGTAAGCCAATTTCGTGGAGGCCATAAGCACCTTGATCCCCCGAGGCAACAAAAGTGGTAATGCCGAGCCAGGATCCTTCCGCCATCAGGTAATCCCAGGCGAGCATTTCCACCAAGGGAAACCGCGTTTCTCCATCCCCGTAACTAATGGACAAAATGCGCGGCCGGTAGTGCTCGTCATTGATCGCGTAATCCAACGCCCGCACCAGGGAAAGGCCAAAGGAGACATCGCTGGAGCCGCCGCTGGCCTCATATATCACAAAGTGTGCCCCGGGAGCCAACGCCCCCGCCCAGGCTAAATCCAATGTCGCTTCCACATCATTGGGGGACACCCCGCCGTCATTAGGGGTGCCATCCACCGACACAAAGCTGACCTTGGGGGGCGGAATTTGCATCGCTTGCCAAAACCCTCTCACATCATTCTCGCTGTAGCCACTCGAAAACTCTAGTAACCCGACCGTCATGCCGGATCCGTCTAAAGAGGGGGGAAAGCGATACGCGGTCGCCACATCTTGCGGAAAAAAGCCCCGCCCGTCGTTGGCCAATTGGTCAAGCCGTGCTGGTCGGCGTATATGAGGGTTGAGGCGCGCGACGTTTTCCAGCCCAATCACCCCAACGACCCAACGCGCGGCCCAATCCGCCACATCCGGATCACAATTGGGTCGGAAATATCTTCGGCCGCCCTCCTCGCGAAAGTCAAAACCGATGTCAAAAGTGCGCGCCGCCGCTGTAAACGACCCCTCGAGCCAGAACACGATCGGACTTTCGCGGGTGAGGGTAAGGCCTTCCCGTGTCAGCCAGTGCCGCAAGCGGTCCCTTAAATCACTCGGCATTGCCCTACGTGCCGTGTCCGGCCTGCGGGCAAAATCAGGGCCCTGACGGCGAAGCACGATAGCCAGCTCCACCCGATCAGGGCCAATGCATTGCGAGGACCACCCATGGCCAGACATCTGAGGCAACAAATGGCCCGATAAGCGCATTGACGATCACCACCTTAATCGTGATGATCCATAATATGGGATTTTCACGGAAAAGGTCCTAGTCGACCGGAATTCCCCAGGGCGTCAGCCGATGGGAGGTTTGCACCTGACAGTCGGGACAGAGCACCTTCAATTCGATGTACCCGCGAGAGTCCGGCGGTAAGGCATTAGACAGTCCTTCTGACACTTCGCCAGGCGGCACCGTGCGCCCACACTGGCCGCACACGCGCAACGTGTGAAACCATGGTTCTTGGGGTTTGGGTAACAGATCCCCCAGATCGTCGCGCATAACAAACACAGGGCCTTCGCGCTTGCCCTCCCCTAAGAATCGCTGAATCCCACGCCGCCCGACTTCTTCCATCAGGGACATCTCGCTGTCAAACGGGCGCGCCCGCGTCAACAATAACCAGAGCGACCGCGGCACCACCACCGAGATCATGTCGGTCCCATCGCCCTCAGGCAAGGAAAAGACTGCCCATGGACCTTCGGGCACGTCGCCAATTAAGTGCAATAAATCGATTCCCGGCACACATATCCTCCTCGGATGGATCCGGCGGTTACCATGATGTTTTGACCGTCAACCACAGCCGCTTCAGAGGCAACGTCAGCCACCATAGCCACCAATTTCCTCGCGGTTCCGCTCTTGAAGACAGCGCTAACTGGTCGCGCAAATGCTGCACTTCATCGTTCAGCACTTGAATTTCGTGGCTATTATAGGCGAGCGTCGCGTAATCGCGGGCGGTAGCCCAGACAAACCCTGCCACCAGCCCCAAGACGCCTCCTGCCACGACCAGCAACAAAGCAAGCAGTATGGTGATATACCATCGACGGCCCGCTACACGCTGGCTATTCGCATCCTCAAGAGACCGCTGGGTAAAAAGTGCCATCCCGCTCCCTCCCGTGATGCGGCTGGTGCACTAGTCTAGTGGGCGCCGCGTTGCTGGAGGACCGCCGGAATCGTCTTCAGCATAATCTTGACGTCCAAAAACAGTGACCAGCTATCAATATACTCCATGTCCAGCCGCATCCAGTCTTGGAAATCAATCTCATTCCGGCCCGAAATTTGCCATAAACAGGTGATGCCTGGGCGCACCGAGAGACGTTTGCGATAGTCGGGGCCATAGAGCTCTACCTCACTGGGTAAGGCAGGACGCGGCCCGACGATGCTCATATGGCCAGCCAGCACGTTAAACAATTGCGGGAGCTCGTCCAAACTCGTCTTACGAAGAAACTTGCCCACCCGCGTTACCCGCGGATCGTTAGGAATCTTAAAAACCGGCCCCGACATGACATTGAGGTGCTGCAACTGGCTCTTCAACGCCTCGGCATTAGGGACCATGGTGCGAAACTTGTAGCAAGGGAAGTGGCGGCCATTGAGCCCCACCCGCTCCTGGACAAAAAGCACTGGACCTTTAGGATCGTCAAATTTAATGGCAGCCATGATCGCCAACATAATGGGGCTAGTCACAATGAGGCCTAAGGTCGCCACCACGATGTCCAGCGCCCGTTTCATGATGGAACGCGAGGTTTCATGGGCCCGCGACGACTCCACCACTAGCACCGAGTTCCCATAAAAATCGTACAGGCGCGAGCGGTGCGCGAGTGCCCCCATTTCGTCCAATACCAGGCGCACCTCTTTACCTTGCTGACGCGCCATGCGGATGGCTGGCATCAATAAGTTTTCTGCCACGGGCATAGCAATCACCAAGGTATCCACCACCGTCGAGGTAAATAACTGATGGAGGCGCTCGACCGCCGCCTGGGCCGCCCCATCCTCGCCAAGCTCCACCGGCAGCGTATCCACCACTTGCATGCCGGCTTCCGGAACGTTCGCTACCGTGTCGCTAAAGATTTTCACCCGCCGAGGGTAGCCCACCACGACCAAGCGTCGTTGGTCGCGTCCGCTCAAGCGGAAACGCCCTAGGGACAGCTTGATGACCGAGTGCACAGCGGTCTGAAACAAAAGCGCGACCACCGGAAACAAAAGGAAAATGGCGCGCGAAAACCATGTCGCTTTAAGAACAAAAATGATGAGCGCCATGGCAATGCCAATTTCCACACTGGATAAGGCCAGCATGCCCATTTCCGCTGGCAACTGATTCCACCGCCGCGAGTACCCGCGAAAATTGAGCTTTAATGCCAGCCACGACACTGCCAGCACTAACACCGAAAACGAAAAGTAATCAGAGACAAGGCGCACCGTAGCCACCTGGGGATTAAACCAGGCCAAATACGCGTGAACAACAAAAAGGTAAGCCGCATAAGCGGCTGCCGTATCCACGAATACCGCTAATTCATCCCACCGGTTGGTGCGCCCCCGCAACATTACGCTCGACTCCTCCTACGCTGACATGCAATGATCTAATGTATTGATGAATTTTTGCCGTCAGAGTGAGAAACCTTCCATCATTTCCATCAACACCGAGACCATGACCGACTCCGCTCATGCCCCTGTTGGAAATCCCGGATGGTCCCCCACCGCGAATACCCCATCAACGCCGATAATATCACCGATGAAGCGCCATGTGCACAGTTTTTCTTTATCGCGCTCAAAATTTTATCATGTTTGCATAATGATTGGCATGGTAAAGAATCGGTAAGAGGGGGTAACGCTGGCATAGGCATTAAGGGCCGGAATCCTGAACGCATCCTCCCTATGATGTCGCGCATAAATCTTGACCGCACGCGAGGCGCCGACCCCAGATCCTTCCTTGGGTTGATCTCACGGTTGGTCTCACGGTTGATCTCACAATCGATCTCATGGTCCGACGAGAAGGACTGCACCGAGACGCGAAACAGATCTATAATAAAAAGAAAAAACGAATAACAGGCTGAGCAAGTGACGGAGTGAACGCGTTCACCGCGGTCACCATCTAACGATGAGGAAGGGAAGGGGCACTAACATGGGCCGCATTCCTGTGCCGTATTTGGCTCTCGCGGCGGTATTAGGGATTCTCGCCTTCCTAAACTTAGTCTGGTTACGCCACCAAGCAATTTCCACGCCCATCGCGGTGGCGATTTACCTCCTCGTATTGGTTCTCGCGTATTTTGGCGGTCGGTCAGCCCGCCGGCACGCGCTAAGCCCGACCTGGTTCGGCGCGGCGATGGGTGCACTTTTTGGCATTATTGCGGGTCTGGGCTCGCTGCTCATTCGGGAAACGCTGCGCGATATTGATGTGCCCGGCCGACGGCTTCTGCGCTTACGGCTGTTGGCTTGGGCTAATTCGCCCGGAGGTCACTTAGCCTCGGTGATGACAGCCATGGTGACCTTTGCGCTGTTGAGCCTCATTCTGGCCTCCATTGGCGGCGCCACGCTCAAAGACCCGCAGCACCCCGACACGGTGTAAGAGGCGGACACCACGCGTGAACGCCGTCCATTTGCTGGACATCACGGCGCGGCGTGGGCGCGCGCCACAAAATCCTCGTATGTCAGTCGTAGACCTTCCACCAGCGGCACGCGCGGCTCAAACCCCCACTGTCTTGCCCGGGCGGTACGCAGCCGACTGTGACGAATATCCCCCGGGCGCGCCGGTCCGTAGCGCACGGCCTTTACATCCACCCCAGCGATTTGGGCCAAATGCTGCCACAGCGTATTCACGGTGGTGGCCGTTTCCGTGCCAATGTTGTAGGTACCTGACGCCTCTGGGCTTCCTAGGCGATGCGTAAACGCTCGCGCCACGTCCCATACACTAATAAAATCACGGGTTTGCTGGCCATCCCCATGGATCCAGGGGCGGTCTCCGCGGGCCAATGCTTCAGCAAACACTGCGACCACCCCGCCCTCCCCGGCGGTGCGCTGGCGAGGGCCGTAAACATTTGCCAGGCGCAGGATAACGGCGGCAAGCCCGCCTCGGCTCTCTTCGAACCGCACGTAATGTTCCCCCGTCCACTTGTCCAAACCATAGTAGGAGATGGGTGCGCACGTGGCGTCTTCCGCTAACGGTACATGCGGATTGTCCCCATACACCGCGGCCGACGAGGCAAAGCGTATTTCCCGCGCTCCTAAGGCTCGGGCGGCCTGTAATATCCTGACGGTGCCCTCCACGTTGGTGCGCACGTCAACCTCTGGGTGAGACTCCGCATACTCCACGCGAATCTGGGCAGCCAAATGAATGACGACGTCGACCGAGCCCACCGCCGCGACCCATTGATCGGGTTCCAAAATATCGCCTTCGATGAAAGGCACGGATGGGGGCAACACTTCCCGCGATCCATGGGACAAGTTGTCGAGGACCACCACCTCATGGCCGCCAGACCTCAGCGCGTCCACGACGTGCGACCCAATAAAGCCGGCACCGCCGGTGACCAATACGCGCATGGTCACCGCCTCCCTTCTATCGCCAAACGATAGACTGTAACATACGCCGCGGCTACCCGCTCCCATGAGAAACGTTCCGCGTATAACTGACCTTCGACCACCATTTTATGCAACGTGGCCGGGGTGTCCATGGATCGCTGAATGGCGTCCACCCACCCATCCTGTGCGTCTGGGGAAACCAGAACCCCATAGTCGGAGATGACCTCCCGCAAGGCGGGGATATCGCTCGCAATGACAGGAACTCCCACCACCAAGGCCTGCGCCGGAGGCAATCCAAACCCCTCATAGCGCGAAGGGTACACAAATAAATCCGCACTGTTGTAGAGCGCCACCAGCTCGTTGCGCGACACAAACGGGGTGACGGCCACGCGCGTCTCCAATCCCAATTCCGCCACCAAGCGCCGAATGACCAAATTGTCCTGAGCGCCGACTAGCACCAGCTCGCCGTCGCGCCGATGCTGGAAGACCTCCCGAATGGCTCGAATCAAAAGAGGGACGTTCTTTCGGTCGTCATATCCTCCCACGTATAAAAGGCGCGGCCGCTGCCGCAAACCATAGCGTCTCAAGACTTGGCTAATGCGCTCGCCATCGACGTCTTGAAAATAGTCGGGATGCACCCCGTTGGGAATTACCGAGACCTTGCCCGCCAAGGCGGGGAACAACTCAACCATATCCTGACGGGTTGCTTCGGAAATGGCCACCAGACGATCGGCAAAGGGCAAAGCGCGCTCCACATGGCGAAAATATTGCCGCTCTTTGAGGTTCTTCCGGTACGACGCTAAGCGGAAAGGGATCAGATCATGCACCGTAACCACAGAAGGAATGGCCAGGCGCGCGGTCGGATGAGCCAAAAAGGGAATGTGCAACACATCGACATCGCGCGGCACGTGACGAATCGCCAGGTATTCCCACCACCACTTGCGCCAGAGTGAGGGGGACGCGCGCAACGGGAGACCCAGGCGGGGCTTATCCGGCACTAGCGCCTGGGTCTCCCGTCCGACCCCAACCACACCCAATCCTACGCGGTGGAGGCCAAACACCAGTCCCTCGATGTATTCCTCCGTTCCGGTTCGGAAGCCGGCCGTGCTGGAGACGTCGACTGCAATGTTCATCCGACGCCCTAAGCCTCCCTGCCCTTCCATCATGCGCCTATTCTATCTTAAATTGTTCCACGCGGCGAGCACCGTGGAACTAAACCTTTCGCGAAACACCTCGGGGCGAAACTCCTCAGCCCGGCTTCTCAGCCGCAGGCCATCCCACGAGATCTTGTCTGCCGCGAGGATGGCATCAACCAACGCATCGACCGTCTGCTCCTCAAAGAGCCACCCGGTCTCCCCATGAGTAACGGTATCCAAAATGCCCCCTCGCCCGTAGGCAATGACCGGTCGGCCGCTCGCCAGCATCTCCACCGGGGTAATGCCAAAGTCCTCTTCGCCGGGGAAGATGAGCGCCTTAGCCTCCCTCATGAGACGACTACGCGCCTCGTCGTCAACGCGACCTACAAATTGCACGGTTGGTCCGGCAAGCTTTTGGAGGGCGCCGCGTTCGGGGCCATCACCAGCCACCACAAGAGGCCACTTTAGGTGATTAAAAGCCCTCACCGCTAAGTCGAATCGCTTATAGGCGACCAAGCGGGACAAAACCAAATGGTAGCCGCCAGGATCGCTCGCTACCGTAAAGCGATCCACGTCCACGGGAGGATGAATCACGGTGGCCGGACGACGATAATGCTTTTGGATGCGCCGCTGCACGATGCGGGAGTTGGCGATGAGCACATCCACTCGATCTGCACTTATTCTGTCCCACAGCCGCATGTAATGAAAGACCGGGCCCATGATCCGTTTGGTCACGCCCTTGGCCTCCCGGTGACGATACTCGTGGTACAAGTCCCAGGCGTAGCGCATGGGCGTGTGAATGTAGGACACGTGCAGCGTTTCCGCACGCGTCAGGACCCCTTTGGCGATGGCAGCTGACGACGAAATCACCAGGTCATAGCCTGAAAGGTCAAACTGTTCCATCCCATAGGCTAGCAACGGCAGATAACGGTTATACCAGCGTCTCGCATAAGGCAGTGACTGCACAAACGTGGGAATGATCTCCCGAGATTGCAAAAATGGGGAAAGGCGCGAGCGGTTCACCACGCCCGTGTAAATGGGGGCGTCGGGGTAGAGGCTGGCAATTTCCTCTAAAACCCGTTCGGCGCCCCCCATAGTGACCAACCAATCGTGAACCAGTGCCACCCGCATTTAACGCTTGCCGCCCACCTGCTGCCGCTCCCAAAGCGACCAAACGAAGGCCATGGCCAGCAACAGCGGAACAATCACGCCGTGATCAATCATAAAATCGACCCAATCGTGCACAATAAAGGAAATCATGGTGCCAAACGCGCCTAATCCCAAGGCAAACTCGAAGGCGCTGAGTTTGCGCAACCGACCGGTGAGGGTGGTGATCGCATGACGCACCCACGACCATTCAAGCCAGAGGGCCGCTATAATCCCTAACACCCCAAGATCCGCGCCCCATTCTAGGTAAATGTTGTGGGCCATAGGGGGCGCACTCGGGAGTCCCTTCTCCGGATGAAGTTGGGCATAGCGATGAAACCCTCCTAATCCAACCCCTAGGACCGGATGCTGCTTAATGGCGCGGAGCGCCTCCTTCCAAATGAGAATGCGTTGGATGGTGTCAAAGTGCCCTTTGGGATGGACTAGCGCCGTTACCGTTGAGACAAGACGGCTGGTGGTGGTGCGACGCGCAACTAACATGTGGATCCGCTTAATGCGCCCACGTTTCGCCAGGTGCTTTGCCACCGGCCTCAGCACATGTTTGGCCACCGGCTTGATCACATGCTTACCGGCCGCCAATGTGCTCAAGTGGGTTGTCAAGTTCGTCTTGCCCAGAAGGTCGATGAAGAGAAATCCCAACACCGGCACCACAATGGCGGGAATGACAAATTGTCGGTTAATGCGGCTTCTTCCTTGGATGGCCCACGCCGCAATCCCCATCGCGCCCACGCTGGCCACCGCTGCCACCCAGGCGCCGCGGGAAAACGAGTCAATGACCCCCAACGCGCTGAGCGCCGCCGCTACCCACATCCACCAGCCGCGAGCCCAACGGGGACCGTAGGCCATGAGCGCCGCGATGAGGGGAAAGACCATCGCTTCAAATCCCCCGAAGGCGTTTGGTTGCCCAAAGACCGCTTCTGCGCGGATGTGATGCACGTCAATGGCATTAGCCGCAGGACCCACTTGAAAAAGAAATTGGTAGAGGCCATCCAACGACAACAGGCTGGCAATGCCAAAAAGCGCTCCCAAAATCGGTTTCCAGTCTTCTTCGTGAAGACCCGCTTCGTGCGCCACCGCCACCACAACCACAAAAAATTCGATATACTCCAAGATTTTGACAATTGTGGTGCTATGTGACAGTGCTGTGGCCAAGGACAAAACCGACAGGATTAACAGTAACACGACGGGGCGCCAAAACGGGCTCGCCAAAAAACGTTGCCATACCGATCGAAGCCCGTCCTCGGTAGACACCGCCAGCAGTCGAATAGCCATCACAAGCGCCATGGCATCGGACAGATTAATGTGGTGGTGGTGAAAGGTGAGGCCAAACGGGAATGGCGCAGCAATCACGTATACGGCTAGGGCCAATGGCAGCGATTGCACAGCCAGCCAGATGAAGCCAACAATGATGACGAGTGCCCCAATCGCGCCGGACACGAATGCTAACGCCGTTCCTACCGCCATTACTAGAAACGGCCACAGCATTCTCAGCCAGTCGTTGGACGCCGAATGCTGTCGTTCATTTGCGTGCTGCACTACTTACCCTCCTTCAGCGACTTCTTTATACACTCGGCGCGTCATTGCCGCTGCCTGCTCCCACGTATAGTTGAGAGCGAGTCTTTGCGCCGCATCAGCTCGGCGTCGCGCATCTTCTTGGTTCTCGAGCACCGACTGCATGGCATCAGCAATGGACGCGATATCGCGAGGATCCACACGCCACAAATATTCGCCGCCCAACTCACCCAACGCGCCCGAGCGGGCGGTGATGACCGGGATACCGGCTTGCATGGCTTCCACCACCGGTAGACCGAAACCTTCGTAAAAACTCGGGTACACCATCGCCACGGCATCACGATACAAGGTGGCCAAATTATCCTCTAAAACATATTGAAGAAACTTGACCTTCTCTGCAACCCCAAGTTTTTCCGGCAATGCTAATGTTTCAGCATACATCCACCCTAGTTGACCGACAATGAGCAAATCCGGCACATCCGGTCGGCGTTCGCGTAAAAGATGGTACGCGCGTATCAGCCCGTCAAAATTTTTCCGGGGCTCCACCGTACCTACGGCCAAGAAATAGGGGCGGTCATAAATCCGACCCGGTTTAGGGGTTCCTCGACGCTTTACGCCGTGCGGCACCACAACAATGCGCTGGGGATCGACATTGAGCACATTGACCAAATCTTCGCGAATGGCAGCGCTAGGGACAATGATGCGGCGCGCGCGGGGCACAGAATGCCGCATTAAAAACCGCTTGACGGCGCCGATAGCCGGGGGAAAGACTTCAGGCCACAAAAAGGCTGCCAAATCGTGGACCGTCATCACCAACCGGGGCACACGGCGAAAAATAGGCACCTGGTAGTCGGGAAAATGCACGACGTCATACGTCATCCGTGCCAGCTGGCGCGGTAAGATGAACTGTTCGTACAATAGCCGGTCGCGACTGCCTTTCATGCGCGGCACGACCAGGGCGTCACGGCATCTCAGGTGCACGTCGGACCGCACCCAGGCGAAAATGTCATCCTCGGGAAACAAGGTGTCATAGGTTTCCACCAAGGACTGAATATATTGGCCAATGCCCGCGGCGGCGGGACCCAGCACTAATGCATCAATACAAATTTTCAGCCCGTCCACCCCGCCTTAAGCCCCGGGATAAAAACCCCATTTCTGAAAAAATTTCTCGCGATTCTTCTTAAAGTGCGTTCGCGTGGTCCAGCGCACGCGCCACAATTGAGATGCGGTCGAACTCACCCAATGGTGAAACACCGCCTGACTGTCGAAATAGGTGCGCCACCGGTTACTAAGGTGGATGCGATGGATCATGTCGTCATCTTCAAAGTAGGCGGGCCAAAATTGTTCGTCAAACTCGCCAATTTCCCGAAACAAACGCGCGTCGCACAAGAAGGCACTCATCGCCAGCCGACGGTCAGAGGCCGCTGGCGGCACATGATCTGGTCGGCCGCTCGCTAAAATCACGCCCTCTTCCTGCAGGTCGGCGATCAGACGATCGATAAAATCGGGCGTGTCCAGCCTGACATCATCATTCAGCACCAAAACATAGTCCGCACCATCGGCCAACGCCCGCTTAATCCCCCAATTCCAACTCTTTGCCACGCCCCAATTCTCAGTCCGGTTGTCCCGCAAGTACAGGGGCAGGCCTGGCGGCAGGCTAGCCAAGGTGTCCACTAAATGACTCGCCCCCATGGTGGGGATGGTGACCGCAACTTTTGGCATTATCAAAGCTCCATTCGTGGCAGTATCCCGGTTATCTCGGGGGCTTGATCCAGCCCGTCCAGTGATAGTAGGCCTCGACCGGGACGAGCACCAAGGTCAAAATCCATACTAACAAATAGTCCCGCCCGCTATAGACGCGTCCGTTCAGCCACGCTGCAATCCTTTTGGGCAAGCCCACGGCCAAAAGCGCCAATCCAGCGGTAGCGCTCCACGCCCCGAGCCAAATCGTTAAGAGGCAAAGGAGTTCTCCTCCTAAAATCAACAGTTCTGTTGGCTGAAAGCGGGGAATATAGCGCGCTGCCACTTGGGGATGGCGGCGAAATAAAAGGGCTTCATAGCGCTTGCGGTTGGCTTTTTTAAAGTAAAACGTCCAGGACTCGCGACGCGGCGGATGATAGACGACGGCCTCAGGAACAAAGCGAATCTCATAGCCGCGCTCGATTACCGAAAAGGCTAAATCAGAGTCTTCGCGATAGCGTGACTTGAAGCCGCCCACCTCCTCGATCACGGCCCGCCGGTACAGCATATTGGCGGTCATGAACTGTCCGCCGAATTCATTATGAACTTGATGGGTAAAAACGGTGGGCACGCCGCTAGAGACGACTTTACCTTCCACGGCTCCGACCTCGGGCGCGCTAAATCCAGAAAGCCCGTAAAAAAGCCATTCAGGGTGAGGCAAGGCATCCGCGTCAGTAAAGGCGATAATTTCCCCTTGAGCGGCTCGCCAGCCTGCATCTCGGGCCCGACCAGGACCTCCATGGGGAATGTCCATCACCTTGACCGGCACCGGGGCCGTCTCTTGAATCACTCTCAGGGCCCGATGGGGATCGTCTTGAGATCCGTCGTTGACGATAATCACTTCCGCTGGTTGAACCCGGCCGTTCAAGACCGCTTGCACGGTTGCGCCCACCAAATCCGCCTGGTTAAATACCGGTATGACCACACTGACCGACGCCACGTCGATGCCTCCCACTTTACGTTACGGATTTCGGGCCCATGCGTCAAACCTCCACGCGCTCTGTCTTTGGGAAATTCCCCTGATAGAATTCGGAAATCTTGGCGCATGCTAATCGTGTCTTGCCGCTCATCTATCACGGCGCACAATTTGATAAACAATTGAAGTGCATCACGCTTAAAGGATTTCGGGTTTTCAAGCCGAATAGGTGATGAGAATCTTAACGCAGTTCTGGGGAGGTAATAACGTGCGGCGCGTACGAGAGCCGCTGTCAGAACGTGAGATGCCGCGTTTCGCGGGGCCCACCACGTTCATGAAATACCCGCTGTATGACCGCCACGATCCGGCGCCGGTGGCGGTCTTAGGAGTTCCGTTCGATGGCGGCACCACATTTCGCTCTGGCGCGCGTATGGGTCCGGAGGCCATCCGGCGCCATTCTGCCGGCCTCTATCCCTACCACCGGCACCATCGCCGTCTCCTGCACCAGCACCGGGATGTGGCCGATGCAGGGGATGTAGCGGTTGTGCCGATGTCCGTAGAACGCACTTATGCGGCATGCGAAGCCCGTCTCCGAGAATTTCCCGTGGATACCCGGGTACTCCTGTTAGGCGGTGATCACTCAGTGGTGTTGCCCCATTTGCGGGTGGTCGCCTCAAAAGGCGGGCCTGTCGCGCTCGTTCATCTTGACGCCCATCACGATTTGTGGGATGAGTATTGGGGCGACCAGTATAATCACGCCACCGTGTTTCGCCGTGCCTTGGAAGAAGGGCTCATTGACCCAAACCATTCGATTCAAATTGGCATTCGCGGAAGTCTTGACGACGCGGAAGAAGATCGCTACGGGCACACGTTCGGTATCCGCCAGATCAGCACCGACGAGTGGTATCAGCACGGGCACCAATGGGTCGTCGACAAACTGCGCGAACGCCTTGATGGGGCTCCCCGCATTTATCTGTCGGTGGACATTGATGTGGTAGATCCCGCCTTTGCGATTGGCACAGGCACGCCGGAGGCCGGAGGCCCCACCAGCCATATGGTCTTAAAATTGTTGGAAGATATCGGCCGCCCGCTGGTCGGGGCCGATGTCGTAGAGTTGGCGCCAGACCTGGACCCCTCAGGCGCCTCTAGTTTGTTTGCTGCCACCGTGGCACAAGATCTTCTGTTTTTACTGACGGAAGCTGATTAAACCATTGAAGGACTTAAGGGGGTATAGCATGCGAGCCAGTTACGACGCTGTCAAACAAGAAGCAGAGCGAGTCTTGGGCTACATCGAAGCCGACCGGCTAGATCCCGAAACCCAGGAGCGCATTGTAAAAGACTCGTTAGAAAACTTTCCGCTTTACGTGACGGAAGCGATCTTAAAAAGCCGCAAATCGTACGCAGATGACGTCGGTGTCGCCGAGTGGGAAGATGAAGGAGCGATTTTTCGCGACACCAAGGGCAACGAATACATTGACTGCCTTGGCGGCTACGGTGTTTACCTCCTAGGCCATCGCCATCCCCGCGTGCTGAAGGCCGTGAAGAGCCAACTCGACCACCAGGCGCTGCACAGCCAAGAGCTCATCGATCCGTTGCGGGGCTATCTGTCCAAGTTAGTCGCCATGATTACCCCAGGCGACCTGCAACATTCGTACTTGGTCAATGCCGGCACCGAAGCCAACGAGATGGCGCTGAAACTCGCACGGTTGGCAACAGGAAAGACCTGGTTCATTTCCACAGAAAAAGGTTTTCACGGAAAAACCATGGGATCGCTGTCCGCTACGGGGAAAGGACTGTACCGCAAGCCCTACCTGCCCTTGGTGCCGGGCTTTCAGCACGTGCCTTATGGTAATGCCGACGCCGTCGAGCAAGCCATTTACCAGCTGATTCAGACCGGTGAAAGCGTTGCCGGGGTCATTGTCGAGCCCATTCAAGGTGAAGGGGGTGTCAATATCCCTCCCGATGACTATTTGCCCCGACTTCGCGAAATTTGTGACCGCTACGAGTGTTTGCTGATCGTCGACGAGGTGCAAACCGGCATGGGTCGCACCGGCAAGTTGTTTGGCGTCGACCACAGCGGTGTCGTACCAGACATTATGACGCTGGGCAAAGCATTTGGGGGCGGAGTGGCGCCCATAGCCGCTATGGTCACCAAACACCGGTACTGGGACAAGATGGAGGAAAACCCCTTTATCTTGGGGTCCTCCACCTTTGGGGGAAACCCCATGTCTGCCGCTGCCGCCATTGCAGCCATCCACACGGTCGTTGCCGAGGATGTGCCAGGCATTGTCGCGACTAAAGGCGCCTATTTCCTCAACGAACTCAAAACGATTCAAAGTCGCCACCAAGACAAAATGGTCGATGTGCGCGGGCGCGGATTTCTCATTGGGATGGAATTTCGCGACGACGCCCTTGGGTACGAAGTGGCCAAGGCGTTATTCCGCCGTCGCATTTTAGTTGGGGGTACGCTCAACAATTCCCGGGTCATTCGCATTGAACCCCCGTATTGCATTAGCGAGGAGCAAATCAACGCGGTGTTAGACGGCGTAAATTCAGCGCTGAAAGAGCTCTCGTAAGACGGGCGCGGGGGCCGTCCCCCGCGCTTTTATGAGACATTTTTAGACTGAGAAAGGAAGTGGTCTTGTGCCGGAAAGTGACGTGCGCTCCCTAGACGCCAACGTACTCGGTCCTTTCGACGCCATTATCATGGCTATCGCGGGCAGTGCCCCGGCCTACTCAATTGCCGCGTCGACCGCCGTTCTTGTAGGGGCCGTCGGTCTCATGGGCCCGGCAGCGCTTCTTTGGTGTGGGATTCCTATGTTCGGAATTGCCTGGGCCTTCGCCTATTTAGGGCGCACCCAGGTGAACGCGGGTGCCAGCTACGCGTGGGTGGCCCGCGCAATTCATCCGTTTTTTGGCTACATTGCCGGATGGGCCCTGTTGGTTTCGGCCACCTTGTTTATGGTAGCCGGCTCGCTTCCTGCCGGATCTGTCACCTTGGGACTCATCAGCAACCATTTGGCCAACAACACCCTTTGGGTCACCATCGTGGGCGGAATATGGTTTACCTTAATGGCCGTGATGGTTATGATTGGTATCCGCATTACCGCGCGAGTCCAGTGGATTATGTCATCAATCGAAATTGCCATCCTTCTTGTTTTTGCCGTATTAGCGATCATCCACGCGGCCATCGGCGGCAAAATTCCCTTTTCTTGGTCCTGGTTCGGCTTTGCCGGCTTTAAAGGGTTATCAGGCTTTGCCGCCGGAGCCTTGGTTGCTGCGTTTTACTATTGGGGCTGGGATGTCAGTGCCAATCTTAACGAGGAAACCCAAAATGCCTCCCGCACGCCGGGCCAAGGCGGCCTCTGGGGTGTGCTCATCGTCTTTTTGCTGTTTCAGGTGTTTACTATTGCCACCAATGTCACGTTGCCCGGGAAGGTCATTGAGGCAAACAGCGCGAACGTACTCTCTGTGCTCGGGCAGGCTATCTGGCCCGGCGTGGGGGGACGCCTGTTGACCTTCGCGGTCATGCTGTCCACCATTGCTACGCTGGAAACGACATTAATTCAGGTGACACGCTCACTTTTCGCCATGGGCCGCGATCGCACCCTGCCCGTGGGATTTGCTCGCGTTCACCCGGTTTGGCGTACTCCCTGGGTCGCGAGCGTCGTGGTCGGACTCATTTCCCTAGTGCTCTTTGTGACCTCTAACTTTGTCGGCTCGGTCAGCACCATCATGACGGACGCCATTAACGCCATTGGTTTACAAATTGCCATTTATTACGGCCTTGCAGGCATCTCCGTGGTGTTAGCGTACCGTCGGCTTTTGTTTCAGAACTTCGCCAATTTCATCTTTGTCGGCCTGTGGCCCTTTATTGGCGCTGTCTTCATGTTTTGGATTCTCGTCGAGGTAGTGGGTACGCTGTCCGGCACCACGCTATGGGTCGGCTTTGGATCCATGGTTCTCGGCCTCATCCCCCTGGTGATCTACTGGGTTCGCGGCAGCGACTATTTCCAACAAAAGCCGTTGGAAACAGTAGGCGAAGCCGTTGATGCCGTCTAGCCCCACGTATCTTTGCCTTAGCCGACTGCTGTGTCTGCAGTCGGCTTTTTACATGGCGACCAAATTTCAATTTTTGCATTGTGCTTTTCGCACAGAGGATTCTTAGGAATGCAAGAAGAATGTGTTGGCGAAAAGATGTGACAATACACACAGTCTTTTCGCGGCTTACGCCGCAGCACCGCAATCTCATTCAAGGAGGAGTGTCTATGGCTCACGCGGCCCCCGAGAGCTCGAGCAAACCGAGACTCATGGCCAACGCGCTAGGTGTTTTTGACAATTCAGTCATTGGCATTGCTTCAACCGCACCCGCCTATTCCATTGCGACGGGCATTGGCGGCCTCGTTGCAGCGGTCGGCGTCGCTTCGCCGGCGCTTTTGTTTTATAACTTCTTTCCGATGCTCGGCATTGCGATTGGATTTTACTTTTTAAACCGCTACTACGGCCCCAATGCGGGCGGTTGTTACACCTGGGTCAGCGCCACCATGAACCGTTACCTGGGGTATATGACGGGATGGGCCATCATTGCCGCGGACGTTGTCTTTTTGGTGGCAGGCGCGGTACCGGCTGGTGTTTATACGCTGGACTTCTTCAATCCCGCGTTGGCCAACAATGTGTTGCTAGTTTCCCTGGTGTCTGCTATCTGGTTTATCCTCATTACCGCTATTGTGACCCGCGGGATTCAAATCACGGCGCGGTTTCAGTGGGTGCTCTTGTTGCTCGAATACCTGGTGGTGTTGGCCTTCAGTGTGCTGGCGTTTGCGCGCGGATTAGCCGAGCACCCTGGGTATCTCATTCGGTGGAGCTGGTTTACCTTTCACGGCAACTTCGCGACCTTCGCTGGTGGGGCCACCGTCGCGATCTTCTTCTATTGGGGATTTGACACCATCACCAATCTTGGCGAAGAGTCCAAGGAGGCCCGCACCAACCCCGGTGTCGCCGGCATTATCAGCACCATCGCGTTGCTGATCATCTTTGTGGTAGCCACCTTAGCCATCCAGTCCATGCTGCCGGTGAGCGTCATTAACAAAAACTCGGCTGACGTCCTAGACTACATTGCCTCGCATTTAGCCCCGCGGCCATGGAACTACTTCATGGTCCTCGCCGTGTTATCCTCCACCGTGGCCACGCTAGAAACGAGCCTCTTACCCACGGCGCGGGTGACTTTTGACATGGCGCGCGATCGCGTCTTTCCCAGCATTTTTGCGGCAGTGCACAAACGCTGGCTGACCCCCTGGATTGGCACGCTCATTATTGGGGCGGTATGCTTTGGCGGCATCTTTTTGATGAATCTGGTCAGCAGCGTGTCCACGTTTTTAAACGGCGCCGTCAACAACGTCGGTATCTTGGTTGCCTACTACTATGGCATCACCGCCTGGGCTAGCGCCTGGTATCTCCGGCGCAACCTCAACAACTGGAAGGTGCTGGTGTTCGGGTTCATCATCCCGTTGCTGTCGGGTGCGTTCCTCTTCCTCATGGGCGTGGAAACCGTCTTACAAGACGGCTTCTCATCCGCTTTGCCCGCGGTGATTAGCTTTGTCATTGGGATCCCGCTGATGCTGTACTACGCGTGGAAGTCCCGAGAGTTCTTCCGCTTGCCGATTGTCCAGCTCCCGCGCACCAATTTGAATGAGGTAGCGCCCGATCCGGAGGAATCGGCTGTCTAATCTCTCGTCGCCGGGCGTCGAGAGGCACGCTCATATTACTGACTACAACAAGGGAAGGGATATTGTGAATTTGCAACGAGACGGTGTGATGGTATTAGGTGTTGGAGGAGTCGGCGAAGTGGTGGCCAAAGGGTTAGCGCGCTTACCGCACCTGAAATCCATCGTGTTAGCCGATCGCTCGGCTGAACGCGTCGAAGCCGTCAAACAACGCATTGGCGACCCTCGAATTCGCACGTGCGTCATTGACGCACGAGACACGGAGGCGCTGGCCCGCGAACTCAAGCAAGATACAGGCATTGTCATTCACGCAGGGATTCCGCGATTCAATCTCCAGGTGATGGAGGCAGCGCTAAGCGCGGGTTGTCACTATATTGACATGGCCGCCGACGGTCCCGTGGAATTACCAGGGTTGGTCACTATTCAAAAACAAATGACGTATGATGAAGTGTTTCGGTCCAAGGGTCTGATGGCCCTCCTCGGCATTGGCGTGGATCCCGGCGTGACGAACATCTTGGCCCGTTATGCCAAAGATCACATGGGTTCCATTGACGAAATTGTGGTGTACGATGGCGATAACAGCGTGGTCAAGGATTACCCATTTGCCATTGCGTTTTCGCCAGATACCAGTATTGAAGAATGCTTGCAGCCGCCGCTGGCGTATCGCGACGGGGCCTTTCACCGTGAGACACCCTTGGTCAGCGGCATCGAGGAGTTTACCTTTCCTGACCCGGTGGGCAAGCTGACTGTCCGCAGCGTATCGCACGAAGAAGTGGGCACGCTGCCCATATACCTCGGCGTTGAGGGGCTGCGCCGCTGCGAATTCAAGTACGCCTTAAGCGACGAATATGTCAACATTCTGTCCGTCCTGCACACGTTGGGTTTAGATCGCGAAGATCCGGTCATGGTCAATGGCCACCCGGTGGTTCCGCGCAACGTGGTCACAGCCCTGCTTCCGCAACCGGCCGACCTCACCAACGCGCTCGAGGGAACATCTTGCGTCGGGACCTGGGTAAAGGGTACTCTGCCAGACGGCACGCCGACAGAGATGTACCTCTACACCATGGGCTCACATGCCTATAGCCGCCATGATATGGGAGCCAATGTCACTGTGTGGCAGGCCGGAATCCCTTCAGTCATTGCGGTGGACCTCATGTTTCGTGGTATGCTGGACGTGGTAGGAACCGTCGTGCCTGAGCAGCTAGATCCGACCCCCTGGGTGCGGGAATTGCCTCGATGGGGCATGGCCTTGTACGCTCGGGCCACCCACACGACGGAGATCCATCTGTCAAACGCGTTGGCGTAATTCGCGCTAAAGGAGTGAGGGGATTGGCACTGTGGTTCGAGGAAAATGCCTCGCCCGCCCACAGTCTTAAGTGGAAGATTAAGCGGCAGTTATTTTCCGGGCAATCGCGATTTCAGCATGTTCAAGTGCTGGAAACCGAACAATTTGGGCCGTCCTTGGTCTTAGACGGAATCATGCAAACCACCTCCGGCGATGAGTTCATTTACCACGAAATGTTGGGCTATGTGCCGTTAATGGCGCATCCCGAGCCGCATTCGGTCCTTATCATTGGAGGCGGCGACGGCGGACTCGCCCGCGACGTGCTCAAATGCCCCCAGGTCAAGCAGGTCACACTGGTTGAAATCGATCCCATGGTGATTGAGGCGGCACGCCAGTACCTGCCCACGCATACCGTCGCGCTAGACGATCCGCGGCTCACGCTCGTCGAAGAAGACGGCAACCTGTTTTTGGATCGCGCGGCCCCTGGCACGTACGACGTAATCCTGGTGGATTCCACCGATCCCGAAGGCACTGGCCCAGGGCTGGTATTATATACCCCGGAATTTCACCAGAAGCTCTATCGCGCCTTAAAGTCCGACGGGCTTTACGTCCAACAAACCGGGGCTCCGTTTTACAACCCGGAAGTTGTCAGCATGGTGACCCAAGACGTTGCCCAAAAGTTCGCGATATGCCGCGTTTACTGGTGCACAGTGCCAACCTATCCCGGCGGGCTCTTTACCTTTACCGCCGGCTCCAAGCGCTATGATCCCATGCACCCGCTACGCGAAGTAGAGTGGTCCACGCGGTGGTACACCAAAAAGGTCCACGAAATGGCTTTTACTTTACCGCCGTATTTGGGTGAGCTGGTGCCAGACGCTGTCAAGTCAGCACAAGCTTAGTCCCAGGACAGCCCCCGGGAGCTCGAGGCCCCGGGGGCTATGATAAATTAGCGGGCGTTTGCGTCAGCATCCATCGATAGGCCAGGTCCAACTGCGTTAAAAATGGCGCGTCGAGCACGTGGCCTAACAGCGCTTCAATCTGCTCGATGCGGTTCGCCACCGTGTTACGGTGAACTCCTAACCGCTCCGCGGTCTCTAGCCGTCGCCCCCCGGATTCGACATAAGCTCTCAGCGTTTCATACAACACCGCATCGCGCACCCGACCCCAGGTCGATTTGACAAACGCCTGCATCAGTTCCGCAGGCAATTCCGCCACCACGGTCGGAAACAGCGCGTCACCCAAATGATGCAGCGTGCCCGGTTCCAACAATGGCAACATTTTGGTCATGGTCTGATAAGTTTGCGGGATGTCCTTGAGCATGAGTGGCCCACTAATCAGCCCGGTGCTGTCGGGAAATCGCTCAAAGTATTGGCGGAGACGCTCGGACACAACATTTGCCCGTCCCGGCACCGCCCCTACTAACAACACCAGGCCTTGTGAAGTCACATTAATGAGGCGATCCTCCCAGTCCACCAGCCGCTTAATTAACTCGCGGGCATCCTCATAGCGCGCTTGCTGATGGGCATCCACGCGCAATAAGTCGGGCAACGATAACAAGATCACGTGGTGGGGCCGTTCAGCGTGAAAGCCGAAGAGTCGGAGGCGCTCGCGATGCGCCACGTCATCCTGCCATTGTCCTAAGACAATGCGCTCGAGCAAGGTGGACTGAATTTCAAATTCCGTTTGCCGCGCAATTTTTTGCTGCAAGAGGTAAACTGCCAGGACCCCCGCCATTTGGCGCGCGATGACCTGTTCCGGCGCGCTTAAGCTGTCGCCCTGGACTTCCAAACACCACCGCGCCAAATCCGGCGACCCCAGTGGGAAGACGTGCCCTAAACGACGCGTATGCGCATCGATTTCGACTAAGTCGACCGTACGCGATAAAATCTCCGAAAATGTGCGCAGGAGATCCTCGACCGACTTCGCGCGAACCGCCGATTCGGTCACGCGAATTTGAATATCCGAGACCTTGGACCAGGTCACCCGGTTATCCTCGATAATCAGCCGGTGGATGGCCTCAGCCACTGTGACAAAGGGCAGCGAAAACGGCAGCGTAATCACGGGAAAACGGTGCGAATGACTGAGATCGCGGGCTTCGTCGGGAATGCGGTCGATGTAACGTCCCGTCGCCACAAAAAGCGCTGCGACACCTTTTTGATCCAGCGCGGGGATAAGCTCCACCCAATAGTCCGCGGTGTGCGGCTGATTGTGAAACGTCGTCAACACCGCCACATCCCGGGCCGCCCAGGCCGCAATGTCAGGTTCGTCAATGACGTGGGCAAGACGCACCGGCCGGTAAAGCCCCTCTTCTCCAGCCACCACCTGCGCTGACTGCAACTCCGGCAACGCCAAACAATCGCGGACGGTAATCATTCTGCTGCTCGCCTCCATTATGCACGCCGCCCAATTCATTATCCCCGCATTGGGCTTCGGGATCAATGACAAGGCCTCAATCGCGTGAAAAAATAGAACTGACCGCCTAAATGCACACCTCCGCTAGGCGGAGTCGGTCATGGCGGCTCTTTTGTTCTGTCACTGCAATCAAGGCGAGTTCGCGACCCCCTGGGCGTTCAAGCCAAATTGCGAGACACGGGAGGCCTGGGCGGTCAGATCGAACCGATGGCTATTACCGCCATGTCCGACGTTGATGGAACACAACCGAAAGGAGGCGCCCGGATGAACGATCAGACCCAGATTGCTCAAGACCAAGCGCATTTAGCCCAACTCGGCTATCAACAAGAACTTCGCCGTACCCTGAAGTTTTTTGCCAATTTCGGGGTGGCCTTTACCTATCTTTCGCCCGTTGTCGGCTTTTATTCGCTTTTTGCGTTCGGCTTAGACAGCGGCGGACCGCGGTTCTTCTGGACGATCCCCATTGTCGTATTCGGTCAGCTGATGGTAGTGCTCATCTTCTCGGAATTAGCTAACGCCTTCCCATTGGCTGGCGCGTTGTATCAATGGGCCAAGCGTCTGGTAAACCCGAGTTACGGGTGGTTTGTAGGCTGGATTTACGGATGGGCGCTCTTAGTCACCATTACGGCCGTAGACTTTGGAGGTGCCCCGTATGTCGCATCGGCGTTGGGAATTTCGAGCCCATCGCAATCCACATTAATCGTACTCACCTTAGTCTTAGTCCTTATCCAAACCATCATCAACTTTGTCGGCGTCAACCGACTTCGGGTGTTGCTCAACGTCGGGGTGGCCATGGAAATGTTGGGCACGCTCGGCATTGGTACCGTCCTGTTATTCTTCGGCCACCAACCGATCTCCATTGTCAACCGCACCATGGGGGTGCAAGGCCACGGATCTTATACCCCCTTATTCTTAATCGCGCTCCTGTTTTCGGCCTTCATTTTCTACGGATTTGAATCAGCGGCGGACGTCTCCGAGGAGGTCATTAATCCCCGACGACATGTACCGCGCGCCATGATTACCGCGCTGCTCGTTGGCGGATTTACGACACTATATGCCGTCTTTGCGTTCTTGCACGCGACACCTAATATGCTCTTAGCCATGAACGCAACCAAGACACCGAACCCCATTACCTATATTCTCGGCGCTGACCTCGGGCCGGTCGTCTCGCAGATCTTCCTTTGGGTGGTCGTTCTGGCTTTTGTCTCCTGTGGGGCGGCGGTACAGGCAGCCGCGACCCGCGTCTTTTATTCTTATGCGCGGGACGGCATGATCTTTGGGCACCAGTGGCTTCGCCACGTGAGCCCCCGATTTCAAACGCCGACCAATGCCCTGTTGGTGTCCGCGGTAGTTGCCCTAATCTTTAGCCTCTCGGCGCGCTTTGAGTCCATCCTCACCAGCTTTGCCGTGGTGGGCATTTACTTGGCCTTCCAACTCATTGTCCTCGGATGGATTATTGCTCGCCTCAAGGGGTTCCGGGTGCCAGCCGACGGCTTCCGGCTAGGGGCGCTGGGTCCTGTCGTGGCCGCTTTGGCATTGATTTACGGTGTGACTATGATTGTCAACTTGGCGCGCCCGCTGACACCTTCGGCGCCCTGGTACCTGAACTACGAGGTGATTTTGGCCACCTTGGCCATCTTAGTCCTGGGAGCTATCGTCTATTTTGCAGCCGGCATCCCCAAGAAGTTAACTTCGAGTCACGACGCCATGCCTTTCACACAACAGCATGACGCGTAAAGGAGCGAAGATGGAAGATGTCACATGAGAACCACACGTTTTACCTCTGGATTAACGGCCAGAAAGTAGCGGGTTCCGAAGGGCGCACCTTTTGGGTCACAAACCCGGCCACCGAAGAACCCGTCTACGAAGTACACGAGGCAACCCTGAACGATGTCGAACGCGCAGTGCAGGCGGCCAAAACCGCTTTCCTGGACGGCCGCTGGTCCAAACTCCCGCTCGCAGAACGTCAAGCGCGATTGAATCGCTTTGCCGATCTCCTGGAAGCCCATCAAGACGAGATTGTCGAAGCGGAATCGCGGCAGTCCGGAAAGCCCGTCAAGTTGGTGCGTTATTCGGACTTCCCGTTTTCCGTGGATAATCTTCGGTACTTTGCGGGGCAGCTCCGCGCTTTAGAGGGCCAAGCGCAAGCCGAATACAACGGGGCCCACAGCTCTTGGATCCGCCGCGAGCCAGTGGGCGTTGTGGCTGGAATCGCCCCGTGGAACTATCCCATCATGATGGCCATCTGGAAACTGGCTCCTGCGCTCGCGGCCGGCAACACCATGATCTTAAAGCCCGCCAGCATCACCCCGGTCACCGCCTTAATGTTAGGACCTATTGCCCAGGAAGCCGGTATTCCCGATGGGGTGTTAAACATTATTGCCGGTCCCGGCCGCATAATAGGGCAAGCTCTCGTCGAGCATCCCGACGTCGCGATGATTTCACTCACGGGCGACACCGCTACCGGCCGCCAAATTATGGCCGCCGGGGCCCATCGCGTCAAGCGCCTACACCTCGAATTGGGCGGTAAGGCACCGGCCATCGTACTCGACGATGCCAACTTGGAAGCGGCCATTCGCGGCATTGCCGTCGGATCGTTGGTTAATTCCGGGCAGGACTGCACGGCGGCGACGCGTGCCTACGTCCACCGATCGCGCTATCAGGACTTTCTTGACGGCATCGCGCAGGTCTACCGTGAGGTACGCCTGGGCGATCCGTTAAATCTTAGCACAGACCTCGGGCCGGTGGTGTCGCAAGCCCAGTGGCAGAAGATTGATAGCTACGTCACCAACGCGGCCACAATGGGGGGCCGCATCGTACTTGGCGGTGGGCGACCTGAGCACTTGCCCCGCGGTCACTATTACCAGCCCACGCTTATCACCGATGTCGAGCAGCACTGGCCGATTGTTCAGGAAGAGGTCTTCGGCCCTGTGCTCGTGGTGTTGCCGTTTGACACTGATGCCGAGGCGCTCGCCAAGGCCAACGATGTGGAGTACGGTCTCGCCTCCTCCGTCTGGACCGAAAATCTTCGGCGCGGTCTCTGGTTCTCCCGCGAGTTGCAGTTTGGTGAAGTCTGGTTAAATGACCATTTGCCCCTGACGTCTGAAATGCCGCATGGAGGCGTCAAGCAAAGCGGCTTTGGCCACGACTTAAGCCGTTATTCGCTCGACGAATACACCACCGTCAAACACGTCATGGCCGATATGGACAACGAAACCGTGAAAGGATGGCACTTTACCATTCTCGGAGATGTGCCAGAATAAGGGTAACAGGGCGGATTGCTGCGAAAGCCGCGACGTCTCGCGGCTTTCGTTGCATTCCTGTCCATGCGATGATCGGCAAGCCAGCACAAAGTGAGGGATTTCTGACGCCGCGAATTGGTCGGGATTACGTTTGGCTCTTTGTCATGAATGCGCTCTGGGCCGTCGGCTACCCGGTAACCGCGATCGCACTCAATGCCGGCAGTTCGCCAAGCCTCCTGGCCGCATTGCGGTTAACCGTGGCCTTTCTTCTTTTCGTCCCCTTCCTGCGCCGTGTGCAACGGTGGAGCTGGTCGTTAGTCGGACTCAGCGCCCTCCTCGGGATCCTCGGTTTTGCCGTGCCATTGTGGTTACAAATTGTCGGCCTTCACGAGACCGATCCCGCGATTGCGGCCATTTCTATCTCGCTTGAACCCTTGTTAACCATCTTGGCTGCGGCCCTCATAACGCGTCAGCGGGTCTTCTGGTGGCAAAAGGCTGCGGTCTTACTGGCGCTCTTGGGCAGCTGGATTCTAACCGGCGAGCCTCGTCCAGGGCATCTCTCGCATCTGAGCGGCGACCTCGCGCTATTTGCCGCAATCTGCTGTTTTGTGCTCTACAACGTGTTATCCCCGCGCCTCACGGCGCACACGACGGCACCCACTGCCGCAGCTTTGTCATTTGGCTTCGGGGCCCTCGGCAGCGTCGCCATCTGGATGATGAGCGGATTGCCCGCTCCCTCCCATCTATCGTGGCATCTCGTCTGGTCTGTAGGGTTTCTCGCCTTCGGAGCGACGGGCCTCGCCTACCTTCTCTGGCTTTGGGTCGTAGACCAACACGGCTCGGTGACCGTCAGTGCCCTATTCCTTTACTTGCAGCCGCTTCTGGGCACGGTACTCTCTTGGGTGTTAGGGGAGGCGGCACTAACCCTGTCCTTAATATTGGGCGGTGTTTTAGTCCTAGCCGCGATGGCCCTCGGGCAGGAAACGCATCCGTTTCGTCGTCCAAAGCCCGCCAAAACAATGGCTGATGCGGGCAACTCTCTCCACCTGCCGGGCGACCCGAGAGCATGACGCGACGCGCCCCGCTGGCTTCGGCTACCAGGAGTGTTCTTCCCGAATCATCGTGACGTGCTCCGACCTCTCTAGCATCTCAGGGCCCACGCGAATCGCGGCGAAGGGATCATTTCCTGGGAAATATCAGGCGCGTCGTCGGGATCCCCATAGAGAGCATGCACTCAGCCGCTCGCCTCATGACGCTCTTCAGCTGAAACCGGAAAGGCGTGCGCCGATGCGCTCTGACCCCAGCATCATGGTCGCGTCTTAGCTTTCCCTACCGCGTACTTGGACCGGCAGCATGGCCGCGCCCGGGGGGTGACGCTGGTCCATGCCGAAACCCGGTCCCTATTTAACGTATCCACAATCCTCACTCAAAAGACCACTTTCATACCCTTGGCGACACCCCGGACCTTCAGATCAAGCCCGTTGCCACTTGCCTGTCAGAGGCGTACGGGCTGTCCCACCTCCGCAGAATGCAATAAGGCCTCGACCACTTGAATGGTATGGATGGCGCTATCACCTGATAGCTGGGACGGTAATCCCCATTTGACGGCTCGCTCAAAATCCGCCAGCGCATCTAAGTGGCTTTGCCATCCCGGCCGCTGCGGCGCTCGGTTCAACATGTCCTTTACCTGATCTTCGTCGTCGCCGGGGACACGCCAGGCTTCGATCTGGTTAGCGGTGGGACCAATGACAATACTGCCCTGCTGTCCCACGAGCACGATGCGCTCTTCCAAATTATTGTTGGCCACCGAGGTGGTCGCTCCTACGGTATACATCCCGCCGTTTTCTGCCCTCAAAACAGCCGCCACCGTATCCTCCACCTCAATCGCGTGGGTCAACGTGCCACTATAGGCAAATACTTCGCGGATTGGGCCGCTAAATTGGAGCAACACGTCCAAGGCGTGGATAGCTTGATTAAATAAAACACCCCCGTCCATTTGCCGCGTCCCGCGCCACGGTGCCGCATCATAATAGGACTGGGGGCGTGCCCAGCGCACATAAATCCCGCCTTCAATGATTAAACCCAGGTGCCCCTGGTGAAACGCTTGCATGGCGCGCGACACGGTTGGCAAGAGCCGGTTAAACTGGGTCACCGCTAATACGCGCTCCCTCTGTTTGGCCAGCTGTACCATAGCCATGGCATCTTCGACCGAGAGCGCCAGCGGTTTTTCAACCAGCACATGGGCGCCAGCCTCGAGAGCTCTTTCCACTAAGGAGCGATGCGTGCCCGTAGGGGTGGCAATGATAATGCCGTCGACGTCGGGATGATGTCGCAGCAATACATCCAAATCTGCATACCAGGCGGCGTCAAAGGCCACCGCCGCCGCTTGCGCTTGCGCTTCGTTGGCGTCAGCCGTGGCAACTAATTCGAGTGAGGGCGCATGCACCAGGGCTTGGAGGTGCTTTTGACCCATCTTTCCGCATCCTACCAGCGCCAGGCGCAAATTCGCCATACCTATTCCCCCGTTCATGTGACCTCAGGATACGGCGCCTCACCATCGTCGCCGCCGACCGGATTCTTTTGGCGGAACTCGTCCACCACGTAAAGTCATCCTATGCCCGATGATTTGCGGGTGTGGCGGGTCGATCTGAACAACAGGTATCCCTGGACGAGGACCGATGCCCAACGGAGGCTTGTCCGTCAAAGATTTCAACCAAGATTCATGCTTGAGCCCGACTTACTCGGGCCTCCACTCGACACCGACAACACGGCGGATGGTCACCGATTGCGCGTCCCCCACCACAGGGACTCCGCCACAAAACCGTAGCGCCGATGAAAGAGCACCGCGCCATCCACGGGGCGCTTAGTTCCTAACCCCTCAGCCATTGATTATACCATGGAGCCCCAACCTGTCCTTGGAATCCTTTTTCTTCCGCCGGCCTGTCCTTAACTGCAAGAAATTTCTCGCAAGGCATTGTCAGGGCCGCACAATCGGCATAGTCTATTAAGCGGGTAAGGAGCTCTCTTTAGATGGGGGATGTCCGTGTCAATGACTGTGCAGCCATCCCACGATACGGAATGGGTGACCGTACGCGTCGATGGTGTCGATGAAGCGGGAAGCATTGTGGCCGTCAATCGGGAAGTCCTCGCATCCATCGTCCAAAGCGACCCGCGCCCGCTGGAGGAGATATTAACGGTGATTTCGCAGCGCGCCATTAAGCGCATGCCTGTTCCTAACAGCGAAAACGGAGTTCGCCTCATCACCCCGTACAACGTGAGTTTAGTTTGGCCCACTTAATCCAATGCGGCCCACACCGGGCCGCGTTCCTTTTAAGCGTGAATACTGCTGCCATAAACGATGGCGCGCAACTCATCCGACTCCAGGGTTTCCTTTTCTATGAGCGCTAGCGCCAAGCGATTCAAGGTTTGCCGGTGTTGGAGCAATAGCGACTTGGCGCGGTCATACTGTTCCATCACAATATGGCGAATAGCCCGGTCAATCTTCGACGCCACTTCATCACTGTAGTCGCGGGCACGCATCAAATCCCGGCCCAAGAAAACAGCTTCTTGGCGCCGTCCGTACGTCAACGGCCCAAGCTCGTCGGACATCCCGTACTCCATAATCATTTGCCGCACCATCTTGGTCGATTTCTCCAGGTCATCACTCGCCCCGGTAGAAATTTCTCCAAACACAATTTGCTCCGCCGCCCGTCCGCCTAATGACATCGCCACTTTATCCAAAAACTGCTCCCGCGTGATGCGATAACGATCCTCTTCCGGCACTGGCAATGTGTAGCCCATAGCCATGCCCCGGGGGATAATCGTCACCTTGTGAATCGGATCGCCATGGGGAACTAGCATGCCCACCAACGTATGCCCCGACTCATGAAACGCCACCACGCGTTTTTCAAAGTCCGTAATGACCCGGCTTTTCTTTTGTGGACCCGCCATAACGCGCTCTGTGGCTTCAATAAAGTGGGCCATGGCAATCCGGCGCTGACGCTGGCGCGCAGCCAAAATCGCCGCCTCATTGGCTAAATTGGCCAAGTCAGCCCCCGTAAATCCTGGCGTGCGCTTGGCAATGACGGCCAAATCGACGTCATCCGCGAGCGGCTTGTTCTGGGTATGCACGCGTAAAATTTGCTCGCGCCCAGCCAGGTCCGGCGGATGCACCACAATTTGTCGGTCAAATCGCCCCGGGCGCAGGAGCGCCGGGTCTAGCACGTCAGGTCGATTCGTGGCAGCCATGAGAATGATGCCTTCATTCACCCCAAACCCGTCCATCTCTACAAGGAGCTGGTTAAGCGTCTGCTCCCGTTCGTCGTTGCCGCCGCCATAACCGGCTCCGCGCATACGGCCGACCGCATCCAGTTCATCGATGAAGACAATGCACGGCGCGTTCTTTTTGGCCTGATCAAATAAGTCGCGCACGCGCGACGCGCCCACCCCAACAAACATTTCCACAAATCCCGAACCGCTTTCGGAGAAAAACGGCACCCCCGCTTCTCCGGCCACAGCCCGGGCTAGCAACGTTTTTCCCGTGCCCGGCGGCCCATACAAGAGGATACCCTTCGGAATCCTTGCCCCCATCTCCAGGTAGCGTTTGGGATTGCGCAGAAAATCTACCACTTCTTCGAGTTCTTGCTTTTCTTCCTCCACGCCGGCGACATCCTTGAAGGTCACCCGCGGTTGGTTATCCGCAATCAGACGGGCTTGTGAACGCCCAAATGACATCATGCGGTTGCCGCCCTGGCTTTGTCGCATGAAAAAGAACAACAGAGCCACCACAATGGCCAGTGGCAGGATGTCACCCAGGACCGTCAGCCAAATGCCTGAGCCCGCTGGCTTGGTAATGGTGACATTAGCGCCGCTGGCATTCAGCTCGTTGCTTAAGGTGTTGGTCTCCCCCGGGGCATACACCGTGATGTAGCTTTGCCCGGAAGTGCTTACCCAGGCCACATTATAACTCGACGGCTCCACTGTCGCCCGCGACACCTGCCGTCGATGTATAGCCTGAATGAGGGTGCTGTAAGGTGCTTGTTGAACCGGCTGGGTGGGTGCATTGAAGAACTCCATCAACAGCGATACCACCAAGACGACAAACACAATGGTTAAAAGCCCGCGGAGCCATCGATTCTGCATGCCGACCGTCCTCTCTTCCTCTCCCCTTTAGTTTATCGTAACCCTCTTGTCAAGAACCAATCTGAGCTTTTGTGCGTGGAAGAATTCTTCGCGGGGCATGATACGGGAAAAGGGGCGGGGACATGAGAACGATATTCAGATGGCCGCGGAAGCCATGGTGGGTAGCGGGGGTGTGGATGACCGCATGGCTCGCGTATCCGGACTTACCGCGTTATTTGCCCTTTCCGGTCCCTTGGCCGCATCCTCTTTTATGGCGAACAACGTGGGCCCTCATTGCCCTACCCAGCGTCACCACGCTCATCGTCACGGCAGCGGGCCACGGGTCCCCTATTCGCCAACGGGACACCTCCCTCTTAACGGGAACCCTCCTCATCGCGGCCCAACTCGCCTATTTCTGGTGGCGGGTTCCGCCCATTCGCCATCCCGTTCTTCTTATGCGCTGGATTGCCGGAGGTGTAGCGCTGGTCACTCTCATGCTTCTCGGCCGGCGGGTTGAACACTCCCTCACACCCCTTTTAGGGGTACTGTCTGCTGCCGCGATCGTCTTCACCTTCATGGCGCCTCCGCTATGGGCGGTAATTTTTGCGGGTGCCACGCTCGGCAGCACCGCCATCTGGATGGCGACAGGCGCTCAGTCTTCTTAGCAATGGTCGTACTTAATACGCTTACTTAATACGTCTGATACAACCGGTAGAGGGCCATGACATTAGCCACGTATTGTTGCGTTTGCGGGTAGGGCGGAATCCCGCCGTAATGCTGTACCGCGCCGGGACCAGCATTGTAGGCAGCGAGCGCCCACGCCACATTGCCTCCAAAAAGCGTTAGCATGTCATGTAAGTAATAGGTGCCTAATTCCACGTTATCTTCCGGATTATAAAGCTCTTGCAATACCGTGGACGGCGACAGCCCGACAGCGCTAGCAATATCCGCTGCTGTGCCGGGTTCCACCTGCATGAGGCCAATCGCGTCCATGCTGCTCACGGCGCTGGCATTACCCCCAGACTCTTCGGTGATCACCGCCATCACCAGGTCAGGTGGCACCCCCCATTGGTTGGCGATTGGGGTCACAAGCGGAAGCAAGGCATTATAGAGACCTTGGCGACTTAAGTTACCGGTGTGAAATTGATTCAGCACTTGCTGAATTTGCTCGACTAAAGAGCGGATGCGCAACCTCAGGTTCGCCATCCCTGCGGCCAACGCATTCTTTTGCTCATTAAGTTGGCGGATCAGTTGTTGATGCTCCGCTAACCCGGAGGACACCGTAGACGCCTCTTGCACTGCTTCATCCTGCAACAACACCGCGTGTTCCTTTTCACGCGTCAACAGCGATTCTTCAGCCTGCAGTAAGTGTTGATGCTGGTTAATGGCCGACCGCGCCTCACTCAAAAATGCGGTTTCTCGTTTTAAATTGTTCTCGGCCAAGCGGTACGCGTGCTCTTCGGTTTGAATCGTCTGGACTTCTTGAGCGGCGGCAGCGGCAATCTGTCCTAACAGTTCCGCCCGACTCACGAAATCTTGAAAGGAGCGGGCGCCCAAAATCACGTCGAGGTAACCCACCGCACCACGTTCTTCAATTAACTGGAGTTGACCCGCGAGTAATGTGGTTTCATGCATGAGGTTCTCATTTGTCACATGCACCAGCATCACGGTTTTGCGGTAGTCCGCCGTGGTCACCGTCAGCGCGCGCTCGGTTTGGGCCAGTTGTTGCTGCGTCGTATTCAGCAGGGTTTGGGTGGTTTGAATGTGCTGGTCGGTGACCTGAATTTGCTCAGCTGTGGATCCGATAACACGGCGCGCTGCCGCTAATTCTTGGTTGAGTTGATTCATCTCGGCCACAGTTTGGTTAATAGCCCGTTCTGTTTGCTGATACTGTTGCTCTTCCTGGGCCAACTGCGCCTCAGCCTGCGCCTCTTCTTGCTGAAGCTGGTTCAAATTCGCCGCATAAGTGATGGGGGCAGCTGCTATAAGCGCTAGGGCCGCCGATAACAGGACGACCGATTTGCGCTTCACAACAATTCCTCCTCCGACCAACCTGGTTCGCGACAATCATCACTGTTTTCCTGCGAAATTCGACGATCTTCGGCGAAAATCCTGCTGCAGATTGGAAAATCGAACAAGGATCGGCGTGGTAGCCAAAATTTCCCATATTCGGACAAACATGAGGAGGGATTGTGGCACGTAAATTGAGGTAGTCCTGTATCAAGCCCTTGCGGCTACCGTTTGGAAATGTGATAGTCAGGGCTCGGCAACTAGCGCTGGCGATTTCAGGAGGCAACGATGAAGCAAGGCGAACAAATCTGGCTGGCGGGCATTATGGGCACCTTGCTCTTCTCCTTAATCTTATCCCTGGCCCCATTGTTAGACATCGCGCCAATTAGGCTGGCGCTGTGGACAGGAGGCTTTGTCACCCTCAATCTTACCGTCGCCAGTCTCTCGGGCTATATTCTAGAATTTCTCATCGGTGTGGGGTTAGCTTGGGTGTATGATCGGTTTTGGCCGCGTTCCTTTCGCCAGGTAGCCCATAGCGGCATGGCGTTCGGAGCGCTTAGTTGGTTATTCATGATGATCATTGGTCTTCCTTTATTTGACGCCGTGAGCCCCGTAGTGCAGCACGGCTACGTGTTAGGGCCTGGTGCCTTTTTGTGGCGTCTCGGCTTCATGGCCCCGGTGCTCTGGCTCGTCGCTAGCCTCGCCTACGGCCTGACGGTGAGTTACCTCCTGTCTTTGCGATTCCCCTCCTTCAACCCCTAAGAGTGGCGGGGCGCCGGTTAATGGCGCGCACGGTCCCTGCCCCGACAATGTCGACCGCGGCACCAACCCCACCTCCAGGCGATAACAGGTGCCGAGGTGTAATGCTTTCAATTGGTCCTCCAACCGCTTAAGCTCTTTCCCTGGCGTATGGCGCGGCACGAGCCATCCCCGGACGGTCCCGCTATGCCCCACGATGACACCGACGCCCACCCTTCGGGCCGCTTTCACTAACGCCGCTAACGCCGTGTCGCCGGTTCGCTCATATTGCACCTCAGCCGAGATCAGGCCTGCTTGGGCTAATACGGTCACGTCGTTCGTCGCCAGGCCCCGACGCACTAAATCTAACGCAGCCTTTAGCCGTGCTTGCTGTGAGAGGGTGTACGGCGCTCGCTTCCGGTGGTGGAGAACGGTACTAACCCGGCCGAACCCCATAGCGCCCAACACGAGCGCACGCGGCACCGGGCCGAGTCGCTCCACTAACTGACCGGTCATGGGGTTAAACGCCGAGATAAAAGGATACATGATCCCATCAGACGGCTCAACGGACGCCGCCCAGCGCGCCAACTCACCCGGCCGAACCTCCACACCGTAGTACCCGGCCGCCGCGCGCACGGCCGCCACCATATCCGCGGTGCTGGATGCCATGCCTTTTCCAACCGGTAACGTCGACTGAATAACCAGCTCTCCGCCTGGGGGTGCGTTCCATGCGGCAAGCGCTCGTTCCACCGCTAATGCCGCCTTCTTGCGAAAGGGCGGCCACACCCGCACGCGGTCCGTCGGGCTCGCCGTAAACGTGGCCCGCGTTCCCCAAAAAATCGGCAACGTCACGAGAAATGGAATCCCGTCAATTTCTCCTTGCAACAACTCCCCAAAAGTCCCTGGAGCAAACCCCCATCCAAAGTTCGTCCCGATACCGTTCACCTCAACTTCGTGCTGCCATGACGGGTCTTAACTCGCCGGGATCGATGAGGGACTGGCATTGGCCCACCCATTAATGAGTCCATCCACAACAGTCGTTGGGCCCTCGACGACTAATAACGTCTTGTCCAGCGTCAGGGCCCCAATTTCGTCCCCATCAGGCATCGCTCCGATTTTCGCAGTCATAAGCCCAACCGCTTCGGTCACCATCGACACCCCACTAGGTGGCTTAAACGGTAGCCCCCGTGATTCGGTAATCACCACCGGACTTCCACTTTCGGTGTTATAGGTGAGAAGGACCACCTGCTGATTTGCACGGCTACCCACATTTACGCCCTCAAGCACTAAATTCTGGTTGTTTGGCGGCAATACAATAGGAAAAGGCACCTTATTCTGCACCAAATTCAGTTCAGTACCCTCTTGCGTCAATGCAACCTCTGGGGTGACCCCGGTTGGTGGATTAAAATTAAAAGCCGCCGACGAGATAGACGGATTGATCTGAATATGGGTCGGCGTTTCGGTGAGCGATCCGCCAGCCCACGACGATTGCCATTTCACGGGCGTATTGGTGGTCAAACTGAACCACAAGGTGGTGTTAGCCGTCACGTTAGTCGCCAAGGGCGAGGTTAAATGCAACACCACTTCGTTGGAGCTCACACTGACCCCGTCTGCGCGGCTGGCCTGGATGGCATCCGGAAAATCAGTGCCCAGAATCCGAAATTCGGTCAGCGAATTGGGATCGTCAGTCAAGACACTGTAATGTTTGGCGCCCGCTTGGTACACAACCGTGTTGAGCCCGTTGTCAATCACTTCGAAGGGCTCCCCCTTGGCAGGGGTCACCTCGAGGCGAAACCTGTCAGGATTGGTGTCCGCCAACAGTTTTACGTGGTACACGGTGACCACGTGATGCGGCCCGGTGAACACTTCAGTAATGGACTCTTTGACCGCATGCCAATCGCGCACTCGGGCTAGGACTTCATTTTTGACCTCGGTGGGTGACATGCCGTGGGAAATCGGGTGCGGTTGATGCACAGTCCCACACCCTGACAGCACAAGCATTACCGCACCCACGCTCAAAAACGTTCCCCGTTTCATAAGGTGATCCTAGCGCTCTCCCGCGCTTCCGGCAAGTCGGCAAAACTTGAGAAATTTGGAGCTTTGGCATATGATGCAGATGCAAGCCCAGGGCATCTGATGGGAGGTGGGTGGCCACATTGGCGACAGCGGGCGAAAAAGAGTTTGTGCAGTTTTTACGCGACCACCGGGTGCGCGTCACCCCGAACCGGTTAACCGTGTTTCGAGTGATGCAAAGTAGTAATGAGCCTCTCACCATTCCTGACCTGGCCGCCCGCGTCGAAGGGTCAGGGCTCAATACCGCTACTCTTTACCGAATCATGGAAACGCTAACGGAGCTGGAAATTGTCCACCCGGTACTCCAAGGTCACCAAAATGTCGCCTACGAACTCGTCGAACCGTTTGCGCGCCACCACGATCACCTCGTTTGTCGCCAATGTGGACGCACGGTGAACATCTATGATTGCCGCCTCGAGGATGCCTTGAAGAGTATTAGCGATGACAAAGGGTTTCATATTGATTTTCACCAAATGGAAGTCCACGGACTATGCCCGGATTGCCAAAAGGCTACTCAATCCCCTTAAGCCGCGGGTCAGTGCGGCAGATCTCGCGGATTCGCTGGGCATGAACCGGCCCCGCTTGCGAGGCCATGAGCGCGGCTCCAACCACCGGCTTCAATTCCGTTACCCGAATACGCGCCTGGGGCCAAGAGGTCGACAGCGTTTCGCGAAAACGATCGTGCATATGCGGCGCACGACCGAGCCACAAACTTCCCGCCAGGACGACATCAGCGTCAATGTCTAGCATCTCTAAGCGACGCGCACACCCTATCACGCTCTCTCCCAGAGCCTGGCCCAGATTTTGGAGTATCGTAATGGCCACGCCGTCCCCATTCTGGGCGGCCTGAAAACATAACGGCGCCAGCACAATGAGAACCAACGGCGGTATTTGGTGAAAATACAGGGCGCGACTGAGGGATGAATAATCTGGCTGACCCAGGGTGGAAAGCACCATGGGCTCCAACTGGGTTTTCGGTCCCCGCATTTCCGCACTCCGAAACGCGCTATGCAACACCTCGCGGACCAAGTCAATGCCGCTTCCATAATCTCCGTATTCGTAGCCCAGTCCCCCCACGTGAAGCGCGCGTCCTTCGACATTGCGCCCAAACACATTGGTTCCTGTGCCCGCCACGGCAACAATTCCATAGGAATTTTCCGTGCCCGCCGCCAACGCCACTTCCGCATCATTGACGACCGCGTACGGTACCCGTTGGAAATACGGGGCAAGGCCCGACTGAAGCTGGTCAATATCTTCAGGAAAGTCAGCCCCAGCAAGACCCAATACGGCGCGCGACACCTGATCTAACTTAATCCCGGCATCTGCCAGCGCTGACTCAATGACCGCGATAATCGTTTGGACAGCCTGGTCCAATCCCACGCCCTGATGGTTGGAGGCGTCGCCCCGGCTAAATCCTAGGATACCTGCGTCGGAGAGAATCACAGCCTCGGTTTTACTGGTTCCGCCGTCAACCCCTAGCCATATCACCGTACCCACCCCCCGGGCAACTCGGATTGGTTTTCCGTTAAAATGTCGTCTAAAAGCTTTTCCGCAATATCCACACCCGGCACCAAGGGGTTGGCCAACAAGGCCTTCAACGCGGTACCTCGATCCTGATGAACGGCTGCCTCTATAGTCAGTTCTTCATAGGCCTTTACCGCCTGCACGAGGCCGCGCACCAAAGGGTCCATAGGCCCGATGGAGACCGGATGAGGCCCCCTGGCATCAATCCGACAAGACACTTCAACCACGGCGCCGGGGCTCAGCCCTTCAATCGCGGTACCATTGGGTACATTGACCACCATCCGGCGAACACCCTGGCCCATCAAGCCCATCATGACCTGCACCGCGACTTCGCTATAATAAGCGCCTCCGCGCTGTTGCAGTTCCGGTGGTAACGCATCCAAGTTGGGATCTTGGTAGCGTCGATATAGGTCGGCTTCCAGCCCCATCACTTGAATAGCCCGCGTTCCTTGCCCTGCTTCCAAATCCTCTTGTTGCCGGCGTAACATTTCCCGCCTAAGCCAGTAATATCGCAGGTAATCATTAGGAATCAGCCCCAAGGCCTCAAAGAGCCGCCCGCTAAAGGGCATGTGGGGTGTATTGGCACCGGTTGCTCCCTCCTTCGCTAAATAGGACAGGATGACCGGGGTGATGTCCTGTTCGTCCAAGTACACGCTCCGGACAAACGACAAGTGATTGAGCCCGTACATCTCCAAATAGATTCGCTCCGCATCAACACGAAGCTCTTCTGCAATGGTACGCTGGATATTGTAGGGCACGTTGCAAAGGCCCACGGTGCGTACCGACGAGTATCGAGTGATGGCTTCTGTCACCATGCCCGAGGGATTCGTAAAATTTAGCAGCCATGCCCCGGGACAAAGGCGCTCGATATCATGGGCGATGGCGAGCGCCACCGGAATTGTCCGCAGCGCATTGGCGAACCCCCCCGGCCCCACTGTCTCTTGCCCAATCACCCCATACTTTAGCGGGATGCGCTCATCGCGTGCACGCGCGGTCATTCCCCCCACGCGAATTTGGCTAAACACCGCGTCTGCTCCCCGCAACGCCTCCTCACGGTGATACGTGGTATCCACGCGAATCGTAAGACCTTGGCGCGATATCATCCGTTCCACGAACTGACGAATGATCTTGAGGCGCTCGCCCCCTCTGGGGACATCCACCAATACGAGACGCTCAACCGGTATTTGGTTGGCGTACCGCAGTATCCCGGCGATCAGCTCCGGGGTGTAAGAACTTCCCCCACCAATTACCACCAAATTTAACCCAGACGGCATGGATGAGCTACCCTCCCACCGGGAAAACTGTGTAAGACAAAGTGAGGTCCCTTTTAGTCATGAAAAAAATACGTCATAATGATAACAAATCCTGCGATCTACCACGAAATGGAGATCGGAGACAAACAGTAATTCAAATCGGTGCGATAGGTGGGAGAACGTGGATTATCACAATGAACGGGTGGCCATATTCGTTGACGGCGCCAACATGTTTTATGCCCAGCGCGTGTTAGGGTGGCATCTGGACTTTGCGCGCGTGATCGAGTATTTCACCCGGGGTCGCCAGTTGTACAACGCGTTTTATTACACCGGCGTGCAAGTCCCGCCAGACAACAGTCAGCGCGATTTTTTGACGGCTTTGCGACATCTGGGGTTTACCATCCGGGAAAAATCGATCAAAGAGACGCTAGACCAAAGTTCGAACGCGGTGATCCGCCGAGCGAACTTAGACATTGAAATCGTGGTAGACATGTTTAACACTGTGACGCGCTACGACCTCGCCATCCTGATGAGTGGGGACGGCGACTTCGAACGTGCCGTCGAACTTATTCGCTCCAAAGGCAAGGAAATTGTGGGCGTTGGCACGCGCGGCATGATCTCCTCGGAGTTGGAAAATGCCTGCGATCGGTATGTCAAGCTGGAAGACATTCGGTCAGAAGTGGAAAAGATCCGGTAAGCTTGCGGGGCCGCCCAACAACCCCGGCCCCCTTCTCTTTTCGGAATGTCCCCTCCTCAGTATAATAGGACCGACCGAGGGGGGATGTTGTTGTCACGCCGTTACATCGCGACTGTGATTCTCTGCTGTCTCACCGCGATACTCTGTGGACCGGCAGAGGCCATGGCGGCCGAGAACGGGTCTCCTACGTCGCTGGCTATCACAGCGTTACCCGCCTATTATACGTTCACCAAAACGGTAACCTTAACGAACACGGGTGGCGCTCCAGCCTATAATGTCAAAGCCCAAGTGGTATTGTTGGCTCCGAAAACGGCGTACGCGCATGTCGCCTTAGTGGGATACTCGGTGACGCCGACCTCGACCTTCCACGACCGCTATGGAAACCTCATTGGGGTGTTTACTTGGCCGGAACTGGCCATCCATCAGTCGGTCCGCATCATCTTGCATTACCAGGCCACCTCGTCCGACATTTCGTATCGCTTACCTAAGAACTACCCTCCTTACAACCGACGCTCGCGCATCTACCGACTTTATACGAATCCCCAGTTAGAAGCCAACGCGGTCGATACCGATGCGCCGCCCATTCAGGCGTTGGACGATCAGCTGGTTAGTCACATCCAAAACCCTGAGGTCCGGGCTAGAATTCTCTTTAATTGGGTAGTTCAGCATATTCATTACAACTATTCCCTGAAACCCTCCGGATCGGCCTTAGCCACTCTCAAGACGCGCTTGGGCATTTGCAGCGACATTGCGGATCTGTATGTCTCGTTGCTGCGCACCGATCACATTCCCGCCGAACTCATTGACGGGTATGTGACAAACAACGGCGCCGGCCAAGGTGGGTTTCACCAGTGGGTCCAACTGTATTTGCCCGGGGTTGGATGGATTGTGGCCGATCCCACGTGGGGTCATTACGGATACTTCGCGGCGCTGCAAGATGACTGGCACATTCCCCTATATGATGGAATCCGTCCTGACATCTCCGTTCAGTGGCAATACGTAGGCCAGGGGCCGCAAAAACCGGATCTTGCCATTCATTACCACTATCACTTCGTAACCGAACAAGGACCGCCGGTTACGCGCCGGGTGAAACTGCCCCTGGTATCCGTCACGCCACCGGTCGCTAAACAGCCGAATACTGTAGATGTGGAACACACACTCGCGGCGGATTGGTCTCGAATCCTCGCCTTTTTCCACCAGTACGTCTTACGCGTCAAAATTGCCCTGGAAAGCCTCTAAACGGGGCGAGCATCTGCCAATCACTGCCGGTTTTTCAAGGCTGACGTTGAGCCACACTAACGGTGGAGGTGAAAGCCGTGCCGCGTGTTTGGGCTTGGTTTCATAACCCGTCTACTGTTCTCTCCTTAGTTAACCAGATTGGTCAAGACCACCAGGTGTCGGTGATTCTGCTAGATCCCGACGACGATCGAGGCGTGTTGGTATTAGGCCCGTTGACCCGCGATATGGCCTGTTATCCCTTTCTCGACGTCCTCCATCACATGCGACGATTTGGTGTGAAAAAATCTATGGCTGAGTTATATACTCAGGTTTTGCGACATGGAGGCGCGGTGGTGTGTATTGAAACCGAAGATAGCCGCGCGTTTCACGTGCTGCAACATTTACAAGCGCATGACGTCGTCGGTTAGACTACGAGGAGGGTGCTCCTCCTCGAGTCTATTGCGTGACTCACGCTAGCCGTCGTGAGAGATCAAGTTGTCACGAAACGACTTTTGCCCACATGACTCCCGCGTGAGGTTGACTAGCAAGCTTGGCTCATATCCTGGGTTTTGGGTTACCTTTATGCCGCGTTGTCCGAGATTAACGATAGCGGAATAAAAGCCACCCGCGCCGAATCTCCCGCACCAGACCCACCAGCACTGCGCCAATGACCAAACTGGCGAGCGATATTCCCATGATGACGATGCTAAGATGCAGTCCATCGAGCATCATGCCACTAGGTGCCCCGGCCACCAAAAAGTCCCGGGCAGCAAAGGCGGGTAGCGTTATATTGCCTAACACTGATTCCACCGGACGGTAAAACGCCACGGTCATGATCCCCGCGTACACGGCGTGCAGTGCGCGTGCCATAAAATAGGGCCTCATTGAAATATCAGTATCCGCCAGCACCGATGCCACCTGTCCATGCACTGAAAGCCCCGACCAGGCAATAATAGCGGAAACGACGACCAACCGCTGGATCAATGGAGCGCTGGCATGAGCGGCTGCCGCGGATCCCAAATCAATTTCAAACAGTCCCTGGATGGTGGCATTGGCTAAATTGGGCGACAGGCCCACCCAGCGCAGCAGCATCCCAAGAGGGGCTTCAATAAGCTCCATCAGGCCTGTCGCGGTCAACACGCGAATCAGGACAGCAAAGAGTACCATGAAACTCATAATCAGAAACAACGTGGAAATCGCATCGCTGATGGCTTCATTGAGCACTTTGCCCATGGGTCGGCCGTCTTCAGCGCGCCCACGCATCATCGCATCCATGGCCCGTCGGTGAATCCCGCGCACCACCACCCCTGCCTCCGGCGGCACTAAGTCGCGGCGCCGATAAAAGCGAAAGGTGAGACCGACCATCAGCACAGACGCGTAATGAGCTAAGGCTAAAACCGCTCCGAGCGCCGGCTGGCCAAACATTCCGACTGCCACCGCCCCAAAGATGAACAACGGATCAGCAGAATTTGAAAAGGCTAAAAGTCGCTCGCCCTCGGTTTTCGTACAAAGGCCCTGCTTCCGAAACTTGGCCGTCAGCACGGCATCCATTGGATACCCGGCAGCCAAGCCCATAGAAAAGACAAACGATCCCACGCCCGGCACATTAAAGAGCGGCCGCATGAGAGGTTCGAACCAGACGCCGAGATAGTGTACCATCCCCGTGGACAGCAAGACGTCTGACAAAATAAAAAACGGGAGCAGCGAGGGAAACACCACTTCGAAAAACAGCTTCAAGGCCCCCACCGTGGCGTGATAGCCGTGCTCGGAAAAGACAATGAGCATAATGGTCAAGAGCAGCATGGTAAAGCCCGTGATCATGGTCGCTGTGCGATTCGGCTGTTTCTCGTTCTCGTCCATTCTGCCACCTCGATTCGACTTCCCTTCATGCTATGTCCCCACGCAGACACGTATGACGAGCCTCGTAATCTCTCGGCATTACCACACCACTCCGGACGATGTTCATTCGCAACCGAGTAATCTGTAGATTTGTGGTCGTTCTCGATTGTACGCTCCACTGTGCACGGGCAGTCGACCGGCGGCACCCGCCGCAAGGCACCGACGATGACCGCAACCACCGTCATCAACGCCATCCCTTCAGTCACCCGCCATGCCCGCTCTCCCAAACCTACACAAATCTTACTTGGCGCAGAATTTGGGTTCGGGACTGTCATGTCCCTCATTTGATTTCTTGGGGACTGGCGGCATGATCGCGCACCCGCCCGCCGACGATCCCCGGCATCTCAGCGATACCTAGACCGTCGAACCGCCAAGCCCGCCTGGTCTTCACGGCAATCTTGCCTCCCAGACGGCCCGAGCAGGGCACCTCAAGTTTATTCAGCACTTGTGCCAGTCCGTTGATCACGGAATTTTCGTCTCGAATCTGGGTAAGCGTAAAATACTCCCCACCTAGACGATGGGGAGCATTGGTGTTCTGACTGTGGGTGGCGTCTTCTTAATCGGAAGTCGGGGATGCGCTCCCCGGTGCTTTCACATGAGCCGGGAGCGTCGGCGACCAGCGTAAGCAATCGGCCCAGCTGGCGGGATCCGCGAGATCGCGTTGCGGCCATGGCTCGAAGAGATATTGGAGATAGGCCCGGGGTTCCAACCCGTTTTTCTTTGGCGGTTTGAATGAGACTAAACGCGATGGCGTTCGCCTGGGCTCCGCGGGGCGTGTTGGCGAAGAGCCAGTTCTTCCGGTTATGCTCTATAGAACATAATCGCAATTATGCGCTCCCGCCAGTTATGTTCTGTCCCGTGAAAATGCTCCTCCCCCGATCCCATTTTTGTTATCAGACTCTACATATTCTCTCCGCTCTGAAAATCCTCAGCAAATGTGTGCATGGGGATTTTCGCTGATTGTTCGCTCTCTGCCGATGGGCCTGCTCGGCAAACGAACCGCTCGCTTGCCGTCCCCATCGTGGCGCTAGAGTCCAGCCGGGAGCGGTGTGCCCACTCAAGGGGTCTCCTTCCGGCGACGGAACCTTGCGTCCAGGATGGCCTTGACTTGCTCTTTGGGCGTCCCAAGATGAAGCTCCGGATCATCCCGTCTGGACAGCAGGTTCATGGCGGCGACAACGTCCGCATCACCATCCCACCCGCAGTGAAGGCAGTGAAACCGGTCCCCGTGCCGGTTGTCCTTATGGACGTACCCGCACGTCGGAACGGGACAGGTTTGACTGGTGTACGCGGCGTTGACCGTTTCAAGGCGGGAACCTCCCGCCTCCGTGCGAAATTCCAGTCGTTCCCGCAAGACGGATCTCGCCCAGCGGGAGACGATGCGAGACAGTTTGCGATTTTTGGTGCGACCCCGCAGGTGGGTCAGATCTTCCACGACCATCGCCGCTGGCCGGGTGCGGAGCGCCTGTCGCACCGCTGTACCCACCAGGGTCTTGACCGCCGCTTCGCCCTGAACATGTCGCTTGCGCAACTTTTTACCGCCGAGGTTATGGCGGCGAATCCGGCTGGCTTTGGCGATGTCTCCTGTTGCGTCCGCCTTTTTCGCCAGTTGATGCAGTGTGTTTCGGGCCTTGCCGGTTTTTGTGGTCTGTTCCGTCAGCCGTTCCAGGAGTTTGCCATAACCATGACCCAGCTTTTCCCCCGTGTTGGTGGCCAGCACCTCGGTGATCCCCGCATCCACGGCCATGGCGGGAGCGGCGGCAGGCTTCCGCGGTACCCGCACCTCGTATGGCATGTGGACGACCGCCGTGCCGCGCATCGGATCCCAGACCACCCGAATGTTGCCGTGAATCGCCCCCTGCCCCCGCAGGGGAAGGACGAGGCGCTTGCCTTTGGTCAAGGATGCGATGGCAACGTAGGCCCGCCCCTGATGATCGAATACTCGATATAGGGTGCTGTCCAGCGTCATGCTGCGGTGCGAGCGCATCCTGGGGGGACTGCCGAGGGAGTTCCGTATCAGACGGCGCACAAACCGCACCACCGCCTTGCGCTCCGCCGGGGCAATCACGAAATGCTCCGGCACGGGGGCTTCCCCCCGCAGCACCGCGCCGATGTGACCGTAGCGTTTAAGCAGCCAAAAGGCATAACGCCGTTTGACTCCATCGAACCGCTGGAAGACACGGCCTTTGGCATGGGCACGGGCCAGGCAGGAGTCCACAAAACGGCGCATGGTGGCTACCGCATCGAATACCGCTTGATCCTGGAGATGAACAGGTACGCCAGGGGTGTAGCGGGATTTCATGGCATCTCGCAAGGCGCGGGGGTTGTCCAGGTAGTCCCACGAGGTGACACGGCCCAGGCTGGACAGCGCCAGGTCCTTGACCCGGGAAAAGGCATCCAACAGGTCGAGCAGCAGTCGGCGTTTTCCCCGGTTCAGCGGCCGGGACTCGTACCGGGCCGTCCGTTTCATTCCCCGTTCACCTCCTTGGCGGCCTGTCGTAAGGCATCGAGCACTTGCTTGTTTTTGTGGCTGAGGCTGCCATAGAGCCTTGCGGAAAAAACCGTGATCATCTCCAGTACGTCCGAAACCAATTCTTCCTCAAAAGTTGCCTCTTCGGAGGTGTTGATGATGACGACTTCGACGCCAAAGTGCTCGCAGAGGGAGAACACCAATTCGGAACCCAAGCGCAGCAGCCGATCCTTGTGGGTGATCACCACACGGCCAATCTCGCCCGAGCAAATCCGCCGGATGAGGATTCTCAATCCCTTCTTGTGGTAGTTCAATCCCGATCCGAGATCCTGCAAGGTTTCAAACGTCCAGCCGTTGGCCGCACAGAAGGACTCCAAGAGAGCTACCTGCCGGACCAGATCTTCTTTCTGGTCGTGGCTGGAAACTCTAGCGTAGGCGAGGGTGATCCGAGAAGACGGTGCCTGATGTGAGGCAAGCCCACGCAATTTGGCAAGGTCGTACACACGCCGTCCCGTAGGGGTGCGTTCCACCTGGATCCTCCCTGCTGTTTCCCAACGCCGCAGGGTAGCCGGATGCACCCCTAGTTCCTTGGCGGCCTTTCCAATACTCACCAGCATGGCTCTATGACTGACACGCAAAATGCACACGATTGTCAACATTTGTTCATGATCTTGCTAGCAGTTTCTACCCCTTCCTGCCGGGCGGTAGCCGCGTAACGTCATCAGTGGATCGGGAGGAAATCGTGACCGAACTGGTCGCAATGCCGCCCGAAAGGGGTCGGATAGGTCGCGGAGCCGCACAATAAGGGCACCTCGGCGCGATGATCCTCCAATTGCACCCCAATGGAAGGGCTCGTCGGGAGCTCAGTTATGAGGAGATTAAAGCCCGGCAAACCTGGCCGGAACGGGTGCGCGAGGAGTTGAACCGACGGAAGCCGGCGCTTCGATTCGGCCCGTGCCGGCTTCCCAACATGGACAGAGAGGCCATCCAGCCCGCCGTTGCAGCTGTGCCGAAAACTGCGGCGCGTATGGCAAGATGATCGGTAGACTAGCAAATGCTGACATCGAAGGGTTATGGTCTCAGATTGCGGAGCCCTTGGGCGCCGAACGAGTCGCGGTTGACTGGCAGTAGGCGACGCCTGCCGAGCGTGGGGTCCTTTTGGCTATTGCCCACGATGTGGGCGACACCCCTATCACGCGGCGGATCGGTCGCTCTGGTACCGCCCTGCTACCGCGGCTTCTGCGTAAAGGGCTGGTGGTAAGAAGTGGTTGCGGCGAATATCAGCTGTGTCATCCCTTGTTCCGCAGCTATGTCTTGGGTCGTACCTGACGATGAGGGCCGTTGGACCTTCATTGGAGCCAAAATAGCAGGCGTCAACTGAACAGCGGCAGAGGATATTCCCACCCCGCCTAGATTCGGTGGCATCATACGGGAGGAGAGTTGAGATCTTTTCTCTAACCACGCACGCCGGCAATCGCTAACAGATAGGTCGCAATTTCCTCTGGGGTCCAAGGTAATTTTCCATCCACATGCAAACGCGTGACCAAGGCAAGGAGGATGCCCAACAGCGCTTGTGCCAAAAACGGAGCCGGTACATCGCGGCGGAAAACCCCTTTCATTTGGCCTTCTTGAACTAATGTGGCCATTTCTTGCTCCATCACTTCCGTCAATTGCGTTCGCAGGACATCGGCCACCCCCGCTTGTGTACTATGCGATAACATTTGGAAGAGAATCCGTCGGTTGTCGAGGTCTTGGTATACGCGAAAATAGGCATCGACCACCGCGCGCAGCACACGATCAGGCGCCTCGTCTTGAGACATCTCTTGAAATACCGCCTGAACCTTCGCGAGCGGCGACGCATCCCGGATCACCGCCAGCCACAGCGCCTCCTTATCAGGAAAATACCAAAAAATCAAGCTGGTCGTGGAAATGCCCGCCAACTGCGCAATTTCCCGCATGGAGGCGCGAAATCCTTTCTCAGCAAAGGCTCGACGCGCACCTGCCAAAATTTGATCGCGCGTTGAGGCTTTATCCTCCTCCATCATGGCGTCCCCCTCTGCCCTCATTGCTCCCCAGTTCAGTGGTCATCATGTCCGACGATGACCGCTCCATGAGTCCCACCACAAATTTCGCCGTGGTCAGCCGCTACCTATGCGCTTTATTCTACCTCACGACTCCCAACGCCCACACCGTCGAGCCGTCGTACTCGCCGGTGACCATAGCGAAGAGAAATAGGCGAGGGCTGTGGCCCCCGCCGTTCTTCTTAGATGACCAGCTTGACCCCGACACCCAGCAGCAGCAAAGCGTATGCGGTTTTAATCCAGCGCGGTTTCGCCCGAGTTGCCATCAACCGGCTTCCGAGCCACGCTGCAACCATTACGGTCAGAGACAAGATCAGTGTCAAGTTCCACGGAGCATGAAAATATCCAACCCGCCCAAGGAATCCGGAAAAGCTCGAAAACGTGACGATATAAGCTGTCGTAGCCACCGCCCGCTTCGTTGGATAGCCCATCCACATAAGGAGCGGGCTAATAAAGGTGCCACCACCCAGCCCCAGCATTCCCCCCGCAAATGCCGCCGCTCCCGCGCCAAGACTCACCCACACCCATCGCTGGCCTTGGGGCGTAGTGTTGGGCTCCGGTTGCCGAAGACTTTGTAACGTCCGAAGTGCTGCCACACCGATGACAAGAATGAACAGCACCAAGAGCACATGTTCTGAAATACGGTGCGCCACCCACCCCCCTACCGGCGCTAACATTAGCGCGGTCAGTGCCATGGGTAAGCTCCCCTTCCAATCCACTAATCCGTGCCTCGCATAGGTGACGAGGGCCACCAGGCTCGTCAATCCATTTAATAAAATGCCTAACGGCTGGGCCACGGTTTTCAGGTCAAATCCCAACCACAATAGGATGGGAACATGGAGCATGCCGCCCCCCATACCCAGCATGGCAAAGATGGTGGAAACCGAGAAGATTAAGATGACTGCCCACACGTACACTGTCATCACCTGCTTTGGGAATCTAACGCATGCAACATCTCATCCAAGCACGGCGGACAGTACCATTGGCCGTCATAGGACGTGGCATAGCTCGACACTACCAGTTCGCCGCAACGAGAGCATTGAACGGCATCAAACACTTCAGGGACCTTTTGATAGGGATAATGAGAAAAGGTCTGCACTTGGAAGATTTCATCCCACGGCTTGGTTAAGACGTCCTGAATGAGCGGTTCTACCACCCCAGGATCAAGTTCATAAGGCGGCACCCCTTCTGCCCGTAATTTAAAGAAATCCATGGTGAGACACTGACTCATGCGCGCGTAACGAGGCGTCACGCGAACCGCGCGACCCGTGGAGGGCTCAACGAGCGTCACCGCAAACTTTCCGAACGGTTTGCGCACTAAGTTGCCTTTTCCCACCGTGCATCCCGTAGCAAACATGACGCCATCGACGAAACACCCAGAAAAATGGTGGTCACCCGTTTCCACGATGGCCACCAATTCGCCGCCACCCCGAGCACGGGTCACACCCAATATGTCCATGGCCAAATGCCCTGCCCGAAGTCCCTGGGGCATGGCCGGACACTGGTGTCCGTGAAAATATTGCGCGGCTTTCAATTCTTCCGGTGAAATGACCGTTTCTTCAACTATCATGAGTCACGCCTCCTTGATTGACTGTTCGATCTAGTCCTAGTCTAGATCACTGTAGCCAATAGATCAATCATTCAAGCGGTGTCGCAAAAAATTTTTTATGATCTATGAAAACCTTTCGGTATTTCGGCCCAGCACCTACGAGCTCCGTACTCTCAACCATTTTTGGGCAGCCTGCTGTACTGGATCCCAGGGACTACTGAGAGGCGGTGTATAACTTAAATCTAAATCATTCAGGGAATCCACCGTCATCTGATGATAGAGAGCCGTCGACAGAATATCGAGCCGCTTGGCGATCTGGCCTTGCCAGTGCCCCACAATTTGCCCCCCTAACAACCGCCCGCTAGGGAGATCGCCCACAAGCGCGACGGTGATCGGCGTAGCGCCTGGGTAATACACCTTATGATCCCAATCGGTCACGGATGCGCTCAAGGGGTGAAATCCCGCTTGGCGAGCCTCGTGCTCCTTTAACCCCGTCCGCCCTATGGCCCAGTCAAACACTTTGACCACCTGCGTGCCGAGCGACCCTTCAAAAGCACGCCGCCCGCCCACCGCATTTTCGCCAGCGATGCGCCCCTGCTTATGAGCCGTGGTACCTAAGGGCAGATACGTGTAATCCCCTAACAAGCGGTGGTACGTTTCCACACAATCTCCCGCCGCCCAAATGTCGGGCAAGTTGGTCTTCATATATCGATCCACCCGAATGGCGCCACGAATCCCTACCGCAACGCCGGCCGCCTGAGCCAACGCCGTATCAGGCTGTACGCCCACGACCACCAGCACCAAGTCCGTGTCTAAACGCCAGTCAGGCTCACCATGAACAGAAATCCCCCCTCCCGTATCCTCCAACGCTGTCACACGCGCTTTGGTCATCACCCGCACCCCGCGAGATTGCATGTGATCTTGCAGCATGCGGCCTAATGCCTCATCAACCGTTGGAAGCACGGTGGGCGCCTGTTCCACCAGGGTCACCTCAATCTGGCGGCGCGTCAGCGCGTCAGCCATCTCTACCCCAATATAGCCGGCGCCAATGATGACAGCCGATTGTGGTTTGGCCGTTGTCAAGAAAGTTTCGAGTCGGAAACTGTCATCCATGCTGTGCAATAAGAATACCCAGGGCGACTCAATCCCCGGCAAGGATGGTCGGATGGGCCGGGCACCCGTGGCCACCACCAACCGGTCATAGGGAAGCCGACTTTCTTGGTGATCACCGCGGTCAAGAGACACCGCATGCTCCGCGGCATGAATAGCGGTCACCCATGTGTTGAGGCGAAGATGGATACCCAGAGACTCGATGTCATTTTGCGTGCGATGCGCGAGCGCCTCCCATCGCTCAATTTCCCCGCTCAAATAAAAGGGAAGGCCACAGATGCTAAAGTTGGGATACGCATCTCCTAACAGCAAGGTGATTTCGATGTCGCGATCGAGTTCCCGCGCCCTCAAAGCAGCGCTGATTCCGGCGTCACTGCCTCCAACAATCACTAGATGCATGGTCAAGCACTCTCCTCGTTGAAATAACCATCAACACCAATCACGATGTTAAGAACCCGCTCGTGCTATCGGAGCATGACCCAACTCCATCCCCACAGCGCCACCAACGTCACCAACAATACCGGCACCGTCAGGGTAAGGCCAACGCGCATATAATAGCCCCAGCTAATCCGGATATCCCGTCGCTCCAAGACATTTAGCCATAAGAGGGTCGCCAGCGATCCAATGGGGGTGAACTTCGGTCCTAAGTCGCACCCAATCACATTGGCGTAGGCCATTAAATGTCTCACGTTAGCGTGCACCACCGCTTGATGAATGGCCAAGGCGCCAATCATCACGGTGGGCATGTTATTCATGACGGACGATAAAATCGCAGCAATAAACCCGGTTCCGATGGTGGCCCAGAACGTATTGTGGCTGGCCAGGGCGCTCAACACCTCTGACAGCAAGTGGGTCAAACCGGCGTTTCTTAGCCCAAACACCACCACGTACATGCCGATGGAAAACACCACAACCTTCCAGGGCGCCTCCAGCACCAGGCGCTTCACCGGGATATTCGGACTGCGATAGCTGACAGCTAAAAACACCAGCGCGGCCGATCCGGCAAACAGGGACACCGGCCAATGCAAAATTTGACTTAAAAAGTAACCGCCAAGCAACAAGGCTAAAATGATCCACGACACGCGAAAGACCTTGGGATCCCGGATGGCCTCTTCCGGAGCCTTCAACGCATTGACCTCAGCGGTTCGAGGCAGGTCGCGGCGGTAAAACCAGTAAAGCACCGTCAGACTCGCCCCAAGTGCAACGATATCCACGGGCAGCATGCGGACCATAAAGTGAATAAACCCCAGGTGAAAAAAGTCCGCCGAGACAATATTGACCAAGTTGGAGACCACGAGCGGCAGCGACGTGGTATCGGCGATAAAGCCACTAGTCATCACCAAGGCGATGGTCGCCCGCGAGCCGAATCCCAGCGCGCGAATTTCGGCAATCATAATCGGCGTGAGAATGAGTGCCGCCCCATCATTCGCAAAAAACATCGCGACCATGGCGCCGAGTATTCCCAAGAGCAAGAACAGCCGGATACCGCGCCCTCGAGACGCTCTGGCCATCCAAAGGGCCGCCCATTCGAAAAAACCTGCGGCATCCAAAATCAGCGAAATCAAAATGACGGCGACAAACGTCAGCGTTGCATCCCAGACAATCCCGATCACTTCGCCAACATTGGCCCAGGAGACAATGTGCAAGACCAACGCCAGGGTTCCCCCCACGGCGGCGGTCCATCCAATGGACAATCCTCGCGGTTGAATGATGACCAGGGCCAACACGACTACAAAGAGCCCTATCGCCAACGCTGTGTGCATTCACGCATCCCCCGTAGGTGCCTCGCCGTCCGGGCTCTGGTGATGAAGTTCTCCGGTGACCTGGATCACCCCGGCCAACGTCTGAAACACGGTACTGTTCTTTTCTGCCAACTGTTGCAGCCGCTCCACGCGCTCCCGGGGCAACGAAGAGACGACCCGGAGCGTATAGTGGATGGCCGCCACGCGGGGCGGCCGGTCCTCCCGCGTCGCAACAAGGGAAATGGCCATCCCGTCGATGGGGAGATGCGACAACTCCGCCACCATTTGCAGTGACGTTAAAAGACACGTTCCCATGGCAGTTAGCAACGTTTCCACGGGATTGAATCCCACCGTCGGATCGCCTCGCCGTGCCCCCAGGGTCAGCGAAAACTCCCGCGTGCTAGCGACCGCGCGGTTTGCATCTTGCCGAGTGACTGTCACTGAATACTGCTGCATATGAACTCCTCTCGATCGCACTCAGGGCCGGAGAGAACTCCGGCCCCCTCACGTGGATACGCTCACGGTTCCTTGAACAACACGTCCGTCCGCGTTCCCAGCCGAAGAAAGGGCACTGTTTCCCATTGCCAATTTTCCAAGCGTTCCACCACATACATGGTTGACGGTTCGTGGGTCAGCAACTCGGTGCGCACCCACTGCCATTGCGCCTCCCGGAGTCCATCCACGTCCTCTTGAGTGGCCGCCTGTTGACTCACGAGCCGTGCCTCCCATTGCGCCAGTTCAGCAGGGTACACACCCGGTCGTTCAACCGCGCGAATGGTTTCCTGCGTGGATATCCGCTGAACAATGAACCACACCCCGGGAATGTCCCGAACATCCTGGGTATTGAACCGAATCCGGCCACCGGTCAAATAGGCGGCCACATCGCCTAGGCAAGGACTGTTGCGGGACAACACCCGAAGATCCGTCCGATCAATCACCCCATTGGAAAACAAGGTGCTGAGTCCTTCCGACAAGGCCATCGCGCCGCGAAACAATCCGTCACAGGCGTGCCCGTGAAATTTGACCAGGTCCTTCACCGTAATGGTCTTGACGCCCGGCGCGTAGCGACCGTGGCTGGACTCGGTGTCATGAACCTGAAACGTTGGTAAATATGGGGATTCCGCTGCCCATCGCGGCCAGTACCAGTCGGGCTCATTATCCCGCGTGCAACTGTGTTCCAACGTGTCCATGGCTAAAACGTCAGCACCGTGAAGCCATCGCGCGCGTAACGGGAAAACGCGTCGCGGGCAAACTCTGCCTTCACTCCCGCTGCGTTCGCCGCATCCGCCAAACTCCAGTTATTGAGTTGATTCGTGCAGGCCCCAATCACAACCCCGGCTTCCACCAATTCACGAATGAGCTGCCCCAATTCGCTATCCATCTGGCCCAATAACTTAAGACCTTGGGTAAACAAGAAGACCTCGACCTCCTCGATCTCGTTCTCCTGGCGCGCGTCATAAATCCGCTTCGCCACATGGAGCCCGGCCATGGCCCGACCGGGATTATCCTCCCCGGATAGCAAGACAATCGCTATTTTTGCCATCGTTCTACCCTCCTATCATTTTTCTGCCTGCGCATTCCCCTTCTTGGGGGATAGCTAAGAGGGGGTCAAGCGCGCTAGCCTAGCAATGGTCTAGGAAGACGCCGACGCGACAGGGGATAAACCCCAAATCGCCTCAATCCCCTCCTGATAAATTTCCCTGGCGGTCGCTCGGATACGATCGATGCCCTCAATATCCTCGGCATACAGAGGGACCGTCAGAATTTGCTCGGTCGCAAAGTGGTCCCGCAGCTGCTGCAAATAGCGCGCCTGCATCTGAAACCGCGAGTAAAACAGGGGGTCTTCCTTCACCTCCTGAGGCAGCACTTGATTGACCACCACGTGGGTAGTCTGAATCCCCACCGTGGCAAGTTCCCTAACGGCCCGCTCGGCCTCGAGAATCGGTGTGGCCTCAGGATAGACAACAAAGGCCATTTTCGTCACCGCAGCGTCTCGCAGAACATCCAGTACTTGGTGAATCTGTTCCGCTTCTGGGGACGGCGATGCTCCGCCTTCCGATCCCGTGACCCGGAGGGATAACTGCTGGCTATAGTCATACGGTAGCGACAAGAGCCGCAAGGTATGGCCCGTAGGCGCCGTGTCAAACACCACGAGGGGCCACGTGGGCGCTAACAAGAGTTCTAAAAAGCGCTGGAACACGGCCACTTCCTCTGTGCAGGGGCTCGCCAGCTCTTCGTTAAGGCGTTTTAAACTCTCCGGGTCATGGGATAACCCGCTTTCTTGAATAACTCGCTCGCGATATTGCGCGGTCGCAACATGAGGATCGATACACGCCACCGACAGGTTGGGCACGAACTCCACCTCTTGGACCCGGTGACTCACCGTCGTCTGGAGAACCCAGCCTATGTGCACCGCGGGGTCGGTCGTCACCAAGAGGGTGCGATACCCTGCCTCCGCGGCGGCGACGGCCGTGATAGTCGCCAACGTCGTCTTACCCACCCCACCTTTACCGGAAAAGAAGAGACGACGGATGTCCTGCACACTAGGCGACAACATTTTGGGCCACCCACTTTCTCAAGCCGCGCAAGCGGCCAATGCCTTTAATCTCGTCCGGCTGCAGCGGTACCTCCACCCTGTCATCAAACATTCCCCTAAACGCCTCTATGGCTGCTTGCTGCTGCTGATAACGTGCGCGGAGAAAGGGCAGCCGAGTCGATTCTTCAGGGATCATGCCATTAATGACCAACCGCTGGTTTCTAAGACCGATTTCCCGCAATTCCTGCGCGGCCCGAAGCGTCTCCTCCACACCGGTCCGCTCGGGCCGCATGACCAATACCAACGTTGTTTCCTGGGGATCCTGGAGCTTTACCATAGCTAGCCGATACTGTTCAAGGGAGGATTGCAACTGATCAACCGGTCCCATACAGGTTTGACCACTCCCCCCCGCGCTGTCTTCAATGTGCCTGGACCAGGCCGCGGGCAAGGCCAACAAACGCAAAGTGTGGCCTGTAGGCGCAGTGTCGAACACCACCCAATCGTATTGAGGCTCTAACAGGCTCTGGATAAACTGGTCAAATCCGGCGATATCGACCGCACAGGGGCCACTCATTTGTTCAGCGAGAGTCTGAATGACGTCATCGGGCAATGCACCCCTTAATGGCATCAAGGCACGCTCCCGATAGGTATCGGCGGCTATCTGCGCGTCAATTTCTTGGGCCGTGAGCCGGGGAACGTTCCTGATGCTGACGGGGTGGGGCCCAATCGGTTGCTCGAAAATGTCGGCGAGATTGGAAGCGGGGTCGGTGGTCACCACCAGCGTGCGATACCCTGCATCCGCTAGCCAAACCGCAGTCGCAGCCGCTAAACTCGTCTTGCCTACTCCGCCCTTACCCGAAAAAAACACCGTTGGCATAGTACACCTCACCGATTAATCCAACATCATTTCGGCCACGACCTCATCATACGAGGGATAGCGTCCCGACCATTTGATTGCCCCGTTCACAGCCACCAGGGGAAGACATTTGACGCCCCCGGTCACGATTTTTTGGTACACCACCGGATTTTGCAAAAATTGCTGGGGATGACGGCTCAATTGGTAGCGTGCGACACTAACGCCGCGCCGTTGCAACCACTCGACAACCTGGGCCGCTTGTATTAAAGCCGGATCCGGGGCCGCGCCGCATATGCCTGTACTACAACATAGTTCCGGATCGAAGATTTCTACTGTCATCCGTTATCCCTCCGAACAGCCACAGTCCGGCCCACAACATCCGGACGACCCCGCAACCACGGGAATATCTAAGCGCTGGTTCAAGGTCCTCACTAAAGAATCCATGTTGAGCAGGGCCTTCACGCGGATGGCGCGAGCCAGGTCGAGCGATTCTTGAATGTCTTCCTCACTGACACCGGCACGCTTTAACGCATTCCAATGCGTTTCGAGGCAATCCGAACAGCCCGCTGCCCAGGAAGCCGCCAACTGGATCAATTCGCGCGTCGTATTATCCATCGTATCCTCCTAATCGCTTGCCAAAGCCGGGGTTCCCGGCTCCATGACTGACGTTAACACCGTGCACGACGAATCCACCTGATGGGTCATGAGCCATTCTTCATCGGCGGTTGCCAACGGCAATTGCTGAATAAGCGCGCTCAGGGCAGGATCCAAATCGCTGCGAATCGCATAGTAAATCCAGTATTTATGCCGACGCTCCCGCACGAGTCCGGCCTGCCGTAATTTGCGCAAGTGTTGTGACACGGCAGGTTGGGTGATGGGCAAAAGTTCGGCCAGCTCGCAGACGCACGCCTCCCGGATACGCAATAAGGCTAAGATACGCAGCCGCACAGGATCCGCCAACGCCTTAAACAGCTCCGCTTGCTCTTCGTACATTTCTCATCACCTAATAAGAATATACTTATATTCTAACACAAAATCAAGGAAATTAATGGCGCCTCGGTAGTTCAAAATTCGGCAGAAGTGTCGACCAACTTTCCACACCCATTCTCCCGACGTTGGCCGCGTAGATACGAGCGAAGGGAATCTGTCCTCCATCCCAGATTCCCTTCGCACCTGAGTTTCAACCGTTCGCCTCGTTATCCGTGCCGTGCAAGAGTTGCCAACTGATCGCGCACGCGAGCAGACAAACCACGGTTGACTTCTTGAAATTCTAAGGTCTGCCGAATGTGCCGTTCGGCTTGGGGGACAGGATGGGCTTTTAGCCACTTTTGCATCCGCGATGCCAACGGATCATCCACCACGGCGCCCACGGGCGACACGATAAAATCAATCATCTTGGGGTATTTTTCTACTAGCGCGTCCCAGCGATCTTCAACGATTTGCCACACTTTCGCGCGCGCATGGCGGTTGGCCAACGCTTGCCCCAAGGCAATCGCCCCATCCTGGGTTTTCACTTCTGACGACTGGTAGAGGGTCAACGTGCGATCGATAAGCGCCGGTTCGCGAAACGCCGCCAACGCGTAAAGATACCGCTTTTCGTCTTGGGGCGTTTTGGCTGTCTGAAATTGCCGGTACATTTCCTCCCATTCGCTCGCTCCCCCCACCAAAGCCACCAGCTCTGCTAACGGCGTCAACAATTCGGGCGGCACGGAGGCGGTTCCGGTCCAATACGCCTGCATGAGCGCATGTGCGTGCGCTCGTACCTCAGCATCACCCCCATAGACTCCCAGCGTGCGAATCGCTGTAGCACGCACTCGACGCCGCCGGACATCCTCCTCGGGTTGGGGCTCCCATGTCAATTCCGCCAAGAGCGGCGTGGCAACTTGGCGAACCAAATCTTGAACCAGCGGACGCTCGCGATCGGTGACCAAATCTTCTAGCAGCCCAAATTGTCGCGCTACTGCCGCCCATACGTCAGGGTCTTGTTCGCTGGCCATTTGCTGCCAAATCGGCAACATATGCGAGAGCGGCATGGTTCCTGCTTGAACCGACGCCCAGGCATCATCCACGACGCTCAGTCGTTCCAATGCCGTAAGCTCGCTCCAGTGACCCAACAAGCTCTGCCAAAGCGTCGCGTCGTGGTAAGCGACACGGTAAAAACCCCAGGCCCCTTTGTTGACTAACACCGCTGTGGCGTCCGGCGGCAGAGTCACGGTTTTCCTCCGCTCATCCATAATCAACCGCAACAACGCAGGATCCCCGGCCTTTTGCCAGACCGCGATCACCACCGGCACATGCCAGTTGCCTTCTCCTTCGCCCAGGTAGCGGAACGGCTCCTGGGTTAAGACTAACTCTCGACCGTCTTCGCTGCGGTGCACGCGAATCAGCGGGTATCCGGGCTGAAATACCCAGGAGTCCATCATGGCCCGTACTGGCTGCTGTGATGCCGATTCCAACGCGTTCCACAAGTCACCAGTTTCCGTATTCCCAAAGCGGTGGCGTGTCAAATAAAGGCGGATGCCCGCCCGAAACACATCAGGGGTCAAATACTGCTCGAGCATGCGCAAGACGGCGCCACCTTTTTCGTAAGTGAGCTCGTCAAACATGCCCCACGCTTCCACCGGTGGCCCCACCGGATATTCAATCGATCGGGTTGACTGAAGACCATCCACGCGTAAAGCCCGCGCCCGGCTCAACCCAAAGGTGGTCCAGGTGTCCCACTCGGGATGCAGGGCATCGGTGGCCAGTTCTGCCATGAACGTGGCAAATGCCTCGTTGAGCCAAATCCCGTTCCACCACCGCATGGTCACCAAATCGCCAAACCACATATGCGCCGTTTCGTGCGCAATGGTGCTCACCACTTGCCTTTGTTCCATGGGAGCAGACCGTTCTAAGTCCACTAACAGAGCTTCCTCGCGATAGGTGACGCATCCGAGGTTCTCCATGGCCCCCGCTTCAAAGTCAGGAATCGCCACATGATCAATCTTGTCCGCGGGATACGGAATACCAAAATAGTCTTCAAAAAAGCGCAACGCGCCCGTCGCGCCAGCCCGCGCCAGCGCGGTCAAATGACCCAATCCGGCGCGAGCGGCCACGCGAACTGGCACCGCTCCCACCCATTCCGGGTCCGTCAACTCAAAGGGTCCGATAACCAACGCCACTAAGTAGGTAGACATCGGAATTGTCTTAGCAAAATGCACCCGGCGTTTGTTATTCGGTAAATCTTCGCTCCGGATTTCCGGCCCATTGGACAGGGCGACGAGATGTCGGTCAATCACGAGGCTAATCGTAAAAGTGGCTTTAAACGCCGGTTCATCCCAGCAGGGGAAGATGCGGCGAGCATCCGTCGCCTCGCATTGCGTCGATAAAATCACGACGGGCGTGCCATCGGGATTCGTCACTTGGGTGCGGTAAAAGCCGCGTAAATCATTGGCCAGGACACCGTCAAACGCCACCTCCAATGTCCACGCACCCGCCTTGATGGTCTCGGAAAACCTCAGAACCACCATCTCGTCCTCAGTCCGATACCGGATGTCTTGGGCTTCGTACGCGTCCCCTTGTGTGTTCTGAATCCGTGCGTGATGAATAGTGAGATTGACCGCATTCAGCACCAACTCGGCCGTTGGCGTCACCACCTCCACGTCTATCAGAGCTCTCCCTCGAAAAATCCCAGCATCGGCATCAGGGGTAAAGTCCAGATCGTAATGGTGCGGCACCACGGTGTGGGGTAAGCGATACGACGGTTGATTATTCACGTTCTCACTCCTTGGCATCTTGGGTGTCGATAGTCTGGTTCAGATGGCTTGCAATCATGCCACCTTATTCTTCGGCAGAATGCGCGATCACGGCGTCCCAGAGCTGCCGCGCCGTGCCATCGGGATCCCACTCAATACAACTCTCCTGGTTAATCGTCATCACTGGACGGTCGTGAACATCATACCGGGGCCACCGCGGAAGTTCCGGGATATTGGGATCGCCGCGCATGATGAACTGAAGCCAGGCTTGGTGCATATGCTGGGCAACCTGGTAGCGGTGGGGATCGTCGCCTGTTACCTGAACCACCCCGGCCGCATCCAAGGTATTAAACACAAAGGGGATTTCTAGGGCATGGCACGCGCGCAACAGGCCGTTGTTCGCCGTGCTTCGCCAATCAAACCGGTAAACCCAAGTCGGTGCGCGCATGCTGTGAATACTTGCAAGACGTACGGTGGGATACCAAAAGGCGTAATGCGTCCCTAATTCCATCAAGGCGTCAAATAGCCGAGGTCCCGTCTTGCCGCTCAAATAGAAGTCGCGAACGGCCGACCTCATCGGCCCCCATTGCGCTTCAAACGTGGCGAGCATTTCATGGTCGCTTAACTGCTGCCAGGCAGGATTCATCGCCGCCCAGAGCCACAACTCATCATGGTTCGAGCCGATCAACAACGGAACGGTGGCGCTCCAGGCGCGACCTTGCGCCGGCCAAAAACTCTCCACAATAGAAAGACCGTCAACCATCGGTGCCCAGGGGAGCACACCGTCGCCTCTCACCTCAAGCGCTGCCGCCAGCAGATCGTGGGCGGGCAGCGATTCAAGATCCGCTATCCTGGGATTCCGAAGACCCAAGTGCTGGATCACCGCCTGGGTCACGGCGGACGCCGCAGCGCGCGTCCTAAAGAGAGGTACCCCGCTTTCCATGATAGCCCGGTGAAACAAGCCTTGCGCTGCTGGCATCGTCATCAAGGTGCCGACGCTCATACTTCCGGCCGATTCCCCCACAACTGTCACCTGTTCGGGATCTCCCCCAAATTGATTAATATTATCGTGGATCCATTTAAGCGCCCACAGCTGATCAAGAATGCCAACGTTGCCCGATCCCCGATAGGCGGGCCCCCCAATGTCTTCTAAGAATAAAAACCCAAACGGGCCCAGCCGATAATTGAAGGTGACCACCACGATGGGACCGTCTCGTGCGAGCGATGCGCCATCGTACCAGGGGGCGCTGCCGCTCCCCGAGACAAAGGCGCCCCCATGGATCCAAACCATTACGGGTCTGGGCCCATCCGCTCCCGCGGGCGCCCATATATTGAGGGTGAGGCAGTCCTCGCTTTGGTTAAGGTATGGAGGGCCGCCAAACATTCCCGGTGTGGGAGACTGCATGGCCACAGGCCCATACTGGGTGGCATCGCGCACACCAGTCCAGGGCCTGGGCGGTCTTGGGGCGCCAAAGCGCAAGGGGCCCACAGGGGCTTCCGCATAAGGCACCCCTTTCCATACTTTGAGGTCGTCGACCTCGTAACCGCGCACCGCGCCATAGCGGGTTGATACGATAACCTCCTTCACGACGTCCCTCCTTCGTAGCATGGAAAAAGCCACCATTACCGCCATGATGGCGTAGGTGGCTCAATTGTGCAAGCCAAAGTTGCAACGCCGCCGCTCTTCCCCGCTATTGGTGCTTGAGCGCGTCAACGGGAGACAGCGAAGCCGCCCGAAACGCAGGATACAGGCCGACGGTGAGGCCCAAAAAGAGGCTGCCGACCAGCGCCCCAATGAGGATATGCGGTTCCACTTCCAGCGATACGCGCAATAGACGTGCGGCTTCTTGGCTCAAAAGGACACCGATTCCGATGCCAATAGCTCCGCCAATGCCGGCAACAAGCATGGATTCGGCTAAAAATTGCGCCAAAATGTCCTGACGGCGGGCACCTAAACTTTTGCGCACGCCAATCTCGCGCACGCGTTCGGACACCGCCATCACGTGCACATTTAAGATGCCGAGACCTCCTACCACAATGGAAATGGCCGCAACACTCACAAGGATGCGAGCTAATAGCGTGCTGACCCTATCCGCCACCGTGAGAACGGCAGACTGGGTAACAATGGTGTATTGATTTTGGGGGCCAAGCCACGCGGTCAGCCGACGGGTGACCGCAGCCACGACCGGTCCCAAATGCGAGGGATTGACCGCATAAAGATACACCGACGTGACCGAACCGTTTTGGGTTACCTGCTGATAGGTGGTGAGGGGAATCAGGGCGATGGCATCCTCGTTGACACCGAATAGCGAGCCCTTTGGCGCAAGCACTCCTGTCACGCGATAGGGCTGGCCACCAATATCCACGACGTGCCCCACGGGACTGGTTTTCCGACTAAACAATGCATGTGCCGTCGCTGCCCCTAATACCGCGACCGGCGTGTCGTGGTGTTCCTCAGCGGTCGTGAGATCGCGGCCTTCTGCCAGATGGTATTGCATCACGTGGGCAAACGTAGGCCCGGTCGCATAAACGGTAATTCTCGCAGCTTTGTTCCCTCGCGTCGCCAACATTGTCGCATATGTTGCCGGGGCAACCCCATGAATTCCGTGGACCCGCCCCAGCGCCAGCGCCTCCCGGAGCGATAACGTAGGCGCCCCCCCTGTGCTCGAGAGCAACGGGTTCACCGTCACCACCACCAAATTGGCGCCTAACGCCTCGACGCGACGATTAACCCCGTTCGACGCCGACTGCATCAATGTGGTCAGGGCGATGACCGCGGCCACCCCAATGACAATACTCAGCACACTTAAAAAGCTGCGCAATTTGTGCCGCCAGAGGGGACGCAGCGCCTCGACTACCACGTCATCAATGCGCATATCCTGTCCTTTCCGCCGTCTCGTCCGTGATCCGCCCGTCGTGAAGCCGCACCACCCGATCGGCGCTCTGGGCCAGGTGCAAATCGTGGGTAATGAGAATGATCGTTTGGCCGTGGTTGCGAAGCTCTCCCAACAGCGACCGGATCTCCCGGGTGTTGCGTTCGTCAAGGTTGCCGGTGGGCTCGTCGGCCAATAATAGCGAGGGATTCCCCACCAACGCGCGCGCTAAGGCCACGCGCTGTTGCTGTCCCCCGGAGAGCGCCGTAGGCCGATAGTGCAGCCGATCGCCCAAGCCCATCCGCGTCAGCCATTCTTCCGCCAATTTGCGGCGCCGTCTTCGAGGCACCCCTCGATACACAAGTGGCAACTCGACATTTTCGCACGCGGTCAGCGTAGGGATTAAATGAAACGACTGATAAACAAAGCCGATGAGGCGATTGCGGAGGTGAGCTCGCTCCCCATCAGAGAGTCCCGTCACGTCACGTCCGTTTAGCCAATAGCGTCCCCGCGTCGGGCGGTCCATCAATCCCAACAGGTTCATCAATGTTGATTTGCCTGATCCAGAGGGTCCAACGATGGCGACCCATTCACCACTGCGGACGGCTAGATTGACATTCCATAGGGCAACCGTTTTTGGTGTCCTGCCATAAACACGGCTGAGTGACTCGACCACGACTTCGGCGCCCCGCCACTCTGTAGTTTCCAGCATGGACAACCCCCTCCCTTAATCATGACGGGGTCGCTCCACGCTGCCAAGTGAATCCTGCTGGCACCGATCCCACTTATTGTCTCATCATGCGTTAACTGCCTTTCAGCCGTTGAAATGACGCCATTAGCCGTTGCCGAACCAACGTCAGCTCGTCCCACTGATTTTGGTAATACGTGATAAAGTCCTTGACGTACGGAAATCGCGGATCCGTGATACACGACTCTTCACTCAAGCGGCGCCGAAATTCCTGCAGTGCCTCGTCAATCACCGCTTGGGGCCGTTTATATAAGTCGGCGGCGACGGGGATCCCCTCCCGACGCAGTTGCACCATTTCGCCTATGGCGTCCTGAATAAATTCTTCGCGCCTGATGTGCGGGCGCATCTGCCACACGTGCACGACGAGGTGGCTCGCAGTGATGGGGCGTGCCAGAATAACGGAACCTTCCAGCCACTCTGGCCAGCGCGGTACTTCAAAATGCACCCACATGCGAAGACGTCCCGGTCGCAGGATATCGTAGCTGACGCCGACGACGGCAATGGTGTCGGCATGTTCTTTCATAAGGTTGAGGCTTTTGCGAAACCGTCCGAGCCGTCCATCGGGGCTCAGCCGTCCTTCAGGGGTCGTATAAAGGCGGCACCCCTGGTCTAGCATCTCTAAAAAGACCCCTAAATCCTCTTCAACTTGACGCCTTAGCTGGGTGCGAACCCAGGTGCGAAACGCAGGCGTCAACGCCGTGATGGTGATCTCGCGCCGCGCGGCCAAAATATAGTGGGGACTCCACAACGCCGCTAAACGTGCACCGGACGGCAGGTTTTCCGGCAAAGACGCCGGATCAAACACCTCGTCTACGCGTAAATTGCCAAAGTGGCGGTAAATGAGATAGGCCCAGCTAGACATCGGGCGCGAAAGCGGTCGATCCTCAATGGGGCGTACCCCTAAGCGTTCCACAATGGGGCCCACGTTCCAACGCGCCGCATAGCGCCTTAACGGCCCAGGTATGCGCCCAGCCATAAACCCCGGTTCGAAAATACGCCGCGACCCGGCAGAAATCACCGGCCGCCGAAGGCCGCTCATCCGCGCAATCGCGGTCGGAATCACCATGCCTTCCAAATCATGCCCATGATTGGCGACCACCAGGACCGATCGCGGAGAATGGGGAATTTGGCCACTCACGGTAATCCGGTAACGGACGCGGGTATAGAGGATTAAGACGACCATCACCATCGCCGCTAGCCACGGCGACCATCGGACGCGCGGCGCGCCGTGCTGGCGAACCGTCAAGACAATCAGCGATCCCACGACAAACGCGGCGCCCGCCACTAAAAACAAGAGACGATACCGGAGGGCTAAGGGCAAAGACGACGCTAAAATCCAGCCCCCGACCGCTGGAGCCAGCACGGGCGGTAGGCCTGAAGCGATGCCCCAAATCCCCAAATCACGGGCGACGTTGCCTAAATCGGGGATGGCATCCAGCGCTAATGCCCAATCGACCGAGAGCACAGCCCCGTAACCGACACCATAGAGGACAGCCCAAATCGGCAGCGTCAGAGGGTAAGGCCACAGGGCAAAGCCAATGGCTGATATCGCCATGGGTCCCCCGGCCGCAGCAACCAGATGCGCTCGGTCGGTCCGATCGGACCAAATGCCAATGAGTACACTGGACAACACCGCGCCACCCATAGCTAATCCTGCCACCATCGCAGTACCGGCTGCTGGATGGGTATCATGCAACACATCTCGAAAAAAGAACAGCACATAGGTCATTAACAGCGTTTGGCCAAACATCAGCGCAAAGCGGGCGACGAAGACACGGCGAAACACCCGATGATCCCGAATGACCGCTTTGGGTCGCGCATCCCCTAGGTTCTCGACTTGTACACCGGGCACCGCCCAAATCGTTAAGCCGGCTCCACCCAGCGCGCTCACTATCATCACCACATACACAGTACCCACCGGCAAAAACCCGCCGACTCCCAAGCCGACGATAGAGCCCATCAAACTCGCCAATCCCATGTAGCCGGAGGCACGGCCCCAGTAGGGGCGCGGCACCACTTCTGGCATGAGCGCTTGATAGGCGGACTGAGCAGCCGTTTGCCCCAGGATGGCGACAATAATGCTGCTCGTAAGCCAGAAAAAGGAGCGGGCGAAGAGCGCCCCCGTCAGTCCTGCCACATTAAAGGCAGTCCCCCACCAGAGCAAGGAGAACCGATGCCCTTTGACGCGTTTTTCTCGGTCTGACCAGGCTCCGGTCAATGGCGACATCACCATTGCCGCCAAGGCCACCAACGTGGCAATTTGCGCCAACACTGTGGTTTCGGACGACTTTGTGGATAACTTTAAGACCGTTTCGGGAACGACAATCGTCAGCAGGGCCGATCCTTGAAGGTTAAACGAAAACCAATAGGCTTGGAGGCCCCACTGCTGCCGTCTGGTTGGCGGTAGCATAGATCCAGAGGCGACCACATTGGCCATGAGAATCGCCATCCTTTACGGGACTACCTCACATCATTAAAATTCCCCTAGTTCCTTTTTATTCTTTATTATTATACCGCGTGACATGTTGGCGATTCTGCCCAGGTGTAAACAAACCTTTACGGTCACCCCCTGGATTTTTGGGGTTCGACTTGCGACACGCCGCCCGCGCGCAGTAGCAGGCATGAACAGAGCTTCGGCAGTCTTCCGTCCAGCCCGTGTCATGTTCTTGGAGGTTATGGAGGTGTCGATCATAAGCATTCCCGGGTAACCTTGTCGTGGTAACTATCAACGATGCCCTGAATGTCGCTCCTCATCGCCCTCTTATAAGCTCGCTAGTCAAGGCCCCGCGTGACCACTCATCAGCCGCCAATACAGCCGACAGCGATCGCCGCGGATGACTGAATCCGTAACTTCTACGCATTCGCCTGATGCAGTCATGCCGCGCCGATATAAACGCAATGCCGGATCGCCCATGTACACCCCGAGCATGTGCGCCAGGTCACGGTCAACCAATATGGGTTCAGCAAATTCAATGGCGGTGGTTAAGAAAAGGTGGTAATCGTCACACAAAATACGATACAGCGACCGTTGACGTAGGTCACGTTCGCTTAAATGCGGGCAGTAGTGTATGGGAAGATAGGTGGTTTCCACTAAAAACGGCATTTCATCAGCCCAGCGAATATACTGGAGTTCCCATACCCCATCCCCCGCCGCATCACCTAAATGACGCAAAACCTCATCGGGCGGAACAACCCGGCCAAACCGCAATAACTCGCTCCGTGCCGATGCGCCTAGACGAGCCATTAGCTCTGTAAAACCCCAGACTTCCTGGGCAGGCACATTATAACGCGTTGTAGCGACGAACGTCCCCTTCCCTTGACGACGGACCAGCACGTTTTGCAGAACCAGTTCAAATATAGCGCGCCGAACGGTCGCAAGACCAACGCCGTATTCTTTGGCCAATTGCCATTCCGGAGGCAGTTGCTGCCCTTCGCGCCATTCTCCAGATGCAACGCGGTGCGAGAGCGAGTCCGCTACCTGCTGATAGAGCGGACGTTTGTCAGAAAGACTTACACCCACTACGCCGCCTTCTTTCTCAGAAGATGGCTTGTCAACCTGTTTCATGTTACATTGCCCTCTTGTGTCTGGCTGCTCTGATGCCAGATAGGTATTCGAAGAATTCCTTGTGCCGCGTCAGAATCTATCATAATGGTCAAGTGCGGATGATCCAACAAGAGGCTCGCAGGAAGTGCCTCCGATGGTGCTTCTTGCAAGAGACGGCGGATGATGGGGGCTTTGGTCGATCCTTGGGCCAATAAGAGGAGTTCGCGCGACTCCATCAAGGTTGCAAGTCCCACAGTAACGCCATAGGCCGGCGGGTGGGGAAAGCCGTAATTTTTTCTGGCCAGGCGTTGCGTCAATGGTGTCAGTGTCACAATACGCGTACGACTATCAACGTCTGACCCCGGTTCGTTAAGACCTACGTGCCCGTTAAGACCGATCCCCAGCACGCCCAACGTCAACCCCCCACAGTCAGCAATTAGGGATTCGTATGCAATGCAGTCTTCTGGCGTCGCCCGCGGCGGCCAGACGTGTACTTGCCGTTCGGGTACTCCCACGCGATCGAACACCCGACTCCTTAAATCATACGCGCAACTAAGGCGAACGTCCGAAACTTCTCCCCATTCGTCAAGAGCAAATGATTCGACGTTGACAAAGGAGATTGTTCCGCGGCGGGTTTCTTCAATCAGTACGGCATATACTTCACGCGGCGTACTCCCGCTAGGCCAGCACACCACTGGTCGCCGATGCGTTAGAAAATGATAAATAATCATCTCGGTCGCTGCCCGACCAAATTCGGCCGCACTCACAACGATTATCCGCGCCATTCAACACGCCCTTCTCGTTAAGAACTTAGGGTTTCAAAGAGCTCGCTCGGGGGCATGCTCATGATTAGTTGGTTCACGACCTCCTCACTCGGTAGGATGCCCGCCTTCCGCAAAGCCAGAATGGCAGCCCCCGCAACAGGTTCTAGCCGATTGACCTTGGCACAGACACAAAGCCCCTCGCGTTGCAGCGTCTGCAGCAATGTATTGGTCAAAATTTGACTACAAGGATGACGCAAAAACCCGCCAGCTATCACCATGGGTACCGTGGGCTCATTCCAGTTTACGCGCTTCAGCGCGATGGTAATCAATTGGACAATCTCCTGACACTCTAGGTCCACTAGTGTTTGGGCCAGCGGGTCTCCTCCGCTAGCAGCCGTCAGAACCAGTCCCGCAATGTCATTATGTCGCGGCCGCACTGGATGGGAACGGCGCGTCATCGCATGAAGCCATTCTTCAACGGTGGTCATCCCATATCGCTGCAGTACCTGTCCCGTGAGACTGCTTGCATCACGACATTCGAGTCCGCTTTGCAACACATAACGCATGGCTTCCCGATATAGGTAGTCCGCTTTGGCGCTCACCCAAAAACTCGCATGCCAAAATCCATTCGCACTTTGAGCACCGACCGCTAGGCCTGTCCCCCACACCACTGATACGCCATATCCATCGAAACGGCCAGCATAGAGCGCGCCAATCGCATCGTTCACCACGTCAATTTTGGCGTAGCGGGAACTCAAGCGTTCGGACCAAAAGGCGAAGTCTTCTGGCCAATCGGCCCCAGCCATACTAAGGCAGACAGACGCGAGAGTTTCCGGTCCGACATTCGCCATTTCCTCGGCTTGTGCCATAGCTGTGGCCACGTGATTGGCGGCCATTTCGGAATCAATGCCGTAAATGTCGCTCGGTCCGGCACGGCCCCACCCGAGAATCTTACCGTTTTCCGCAACTACCAACGCAATGGTTTTGGTATTTCCGCCATCGACCGCTTCAACGAAACGCAAAATCGCCCACTCCTCGACGCATCAACTACTCCGCTCTTCATTGCAGAAGTCGTTCGGGCAAATACGGCCTGAGGAGAGAGGCCATCTCATCGTACAATCGCTGGGCAACATGTAATGACGGGATCCAGGGATGCGTCGCCAAGGCACGGATGGCATCGTCTCGCGTTCCCTGCCACGCTGCCTCCGCCGCCACCAGTTGATATTCAGCCAAAGCTTTGACTAAACCCGCTACATGGTGCGGTAGGGGTGGTTGCGATAACGGCACGATGCCGTGTCGGTCCACGTATTCCGGCACTTCGACAACCAAATTATCCGGGAAGTCGGTCATCGCACCATGATTCGGGACATTTACTGGCCACACTTCTTTGCGGTCATTAAACAACGCATCCATCACATCAAAGGCGAGTTCTAGTTCATGAATACCACCCCACGACTTCGAAGGATCTAACCGCGGTTCAGATTGTTCTGCCTGTTCCTCGTAATGTCTCCAATAGTCCGCCACATGAGCCATAATATCCTGTGCCCGGGTCGTCGGTTTCCCTCGCAGTTCGGCCAACATCTCGTCACGAAAATAGTAATAACAAAAATATGAAGAGGGAATCGCGTGCATCATTGTGGCAAGCTCGAGGAGCCTGACGTCCATAGGACGCGCGGTGGGATCGTCGCGCCGTTCCTTCCAAGCCTTTTCGATAAACGGGAAGGGATCCTGCCATAATATTCATGCCGCACACTCCAGCAGTTATGGTTAATCCCTATCATTGTAGCCCATAACCCGTCAGGATCCAGCCCGGCGGCCCGCTCCACAATCTGCGGAAATACTAGCGGCCCCTCACACAAAGACACGACCTTGATGTCGCTCTGGTCAGCCACAGCCTGGGCTACAATATTGACAAGATTCGTGTAATTAAACAGCCATGCGTCAGGGCAAACTTTTTCCATGTCTTCAACGATCCCTCGAGTCACGGAAACCGACCGCAGGGCCATAAAGAAACCGCCAGGCCCTTGGGTTTCCTGGCCGATGATGCCGTATTTCAACGGCACGCTTTCGTCTATATGGCGCGCCTCAAACCCTCCTGGGCGAAGGCTAGTTAACACGACAGTCGCATCGTTTAACGCCTCTCGACGATTGGTCGTCACGCTGATCCGCAAATCGACACCGGCTGCCTTAGCCATCTTCTGGGTTAAGCGTTGAATTAATTCTAACCGACTCCGATCCAGATCAACCAAAACGATTTCTGATCCGTTAAAACTGGAACCCCGCGCAATAAAAGACGACATGGTGCCCGCCGCGCGCGTACTACCGCCACCGATATACACCATTTTAATTCGTGCCATATTGCAACTCCTTTTCGATATCCACAAGAACACGGCCTATTCTTTCAAGAGGGATTCCAACCACGTAACACCCGCGATTGTAAATCGTCAACGTCAATCCACAATTAATTGTTAACTAATGCGAGTCATTCGTGTTATACCTATGATTCGGATCACTATCAAGTCACTACATAAAAATCGTGTCGGTGTCCAAACGCGTTGTGGTAGCGCGATACCAATCTTCAAGAACCAGACAATTTTGGAAACCGTCCAGTGTTGCACTGGACAAAGCGTCAGCTGCTCGAGAACTTTTCGTAGTTGTTTACCGAGTTGCAAGCGCTCCAATAACAGCTGACCGAGCGGCATGCAGAAATCGGCAAATTGACGGCCCATTTCAAGTGGCTCAAAAAAAATCTGCCTCGACCGGGGCCTATGATGAACGGATGGCCTTGCTGGATCGGGAAGCGGATTCGCTCCCGTGGACCACACAAGCCATATTGTTAAGCCTCCACCGCTCCAGCCTCTATGACCGGTTCGTCTGACTGAATACCGAGGCGATTGCGCTGAAGCACCGGCTTCCCAGATTAGCGCCCACCATCCCCAGCACCCGGTGTGCCCGTATTGATTGAAAGGCATCACGTCAGCGTGCCCCATCACGTGTGGGAAGTTGACGTCACGTATATCCGATTGGTGCATGGTTGGCTTTATTTGGTGGGCATTTTGGATGGGTATCGCGGTTTGTGGGGGTCTGGGAACTTCCGATACCGTGGCATGACCTTTTGTCCGCACGGCCGCGAAGCGGGCGTTGGATCATGTGTTGACGGAACGGCTGTGGCGGGGTGTGACATACGAAGAATGGTCTCGGCGCGATGGCCGCTCACCGCGGGAAGCCCGGCCCGACCTGAGCCAATTTTTGACATTCTATCACGATCACCGGCTTTGGCCCGTCCCGTCACCGGACCGGATTGACGGGAAGAAAACCATCGGAGACGTTCCCTAGAGTTTGGTGAAACTCCCCTTCAGGCTAGGCCTCCCGTTTGCCGGCGGGCAGAAGCAGCCCCACGCCATACGCGAGGGCATGACGACCAAAAGGACAGAGGCCTGTCTCACACCTTGAGGGTCAAAAATCTGTCTTAACAGGCGGGCCCACCTTACGCCTGAATGCACCTTTCCGGAAAATCGATCCCGGGTATCTTCAAACGTGTCATGTTGCAGGCGAAGCGCGCCTATTCTCATGGCCTAAATTCCTTACGCGCCTTGAGCCGGGCGGCGTTCACCCAAAATGCGCGAGTCCGGAGCCACACGCTGTCCCGCCTGAACCACACTGCCCCAATAAAGCTGGGCTCCCGTTCCCACCACCGCATCATGGGCGATATGGCATAGTCCCGCGGCCGCCACGTTGTCTGCCACCACTGCGCCGTCCAGTTGCGTTTCCGCGCCCAGCACCACGCCGCGACCTACGATCGCCTGGGTCACCTTGACCCAGGGCCCTAGGCGACTTCCCGCCCCAATCACCGCATATGGTCCGACAGTGGCTTCGGCATCGATGACCACGTGATCGCCCAACCAAACAGGCGGAATGAGGCGGGCTGTGGGGGCAATTTTCACGTGACGGGGCACGCGATATAAAGCCTTCAGATCGATAAGACCGTCCATCGCATCAAAGTGGGCCTGACGATATTGCCCAATGGTTCCCAGATCGGACCAGTAGCCCTCGGCGCGTAAGGCGACTAGGGCGCGCCGGGCCACGAGCTCAGGGAACACGTCATACGCAAAGTCCAACGGTCGTTTCGTCGGCCACCTTAAAAGATCGGGCCTTAAGGCATAAATACCCGTATTAACAAGGCTCCCCCATTGAAGTGTGGCTGGCTTTTCCACAAACTGGCGCACACGTCCCTGATCATCGGCCCACACCACGCCAAACCCGCGGGGATCCGGTACATGGTGAACGAGTAGGGCCATGGGCTCTGGCTGTCGACTGAAGGCCAGGAAAAAACTTGCCAGGTCAACATTGGACAGTGCGTCGCCTGGTATCACCAACACCGGCTCGCGAGACGGCACCTGGTCCAACGCCAACGCAACAGCGCCCGCGGTGCCCAGTGGCTCTTCTTCCCGCACCACCGTAAGCCGGAGGCCGGGGATGGGAGAATTTAAGACGTCCAGGATTCGTTGGCCCAAGTACCCAACCGACACAACAATATCCGTAAAACCATTGTCTCTGAGCCAATCTAGTTGATGGAACAGTAAGGGCCTGTCAAATACCGGCACGAGGGGCTTGGGGTCATTCCGCGTGAGAGGATCTAAACGAGTACCACGGCCGCCGGCCAAGATGATGGCGCGCATGTCAATCACCCTTTCATTGCTTTCAACCGCCCCACGTGCCACCGGCGTAGACACCTTGGCAACGCACGGGTTGTCCTTCCGATAGTTTGACGATACAGGAGCTTGCGATCCTCAGCTAGGGCCTAGTGGCCCGCCACGCGTGCGTCCAATGGATCGAGTAGCCTAGCCTGATGGCCCTCTTTCCCGGGAATTTGTCTGACGTACCCCGCCCATGAAGGCATGTGCTACACTGGTCAGGGATTTTGATGAAGATTCCCTCAGCCACCGCAGCGTTGTGGATAATTGCCTAAATGCGCAAAGGAGCGAGAGATGACGGAAGCACCCGGACGACCCGGAATTGAGGCACGGTGGACCTCGAGCGCCAAAGCTGGCGTAGGCACAGCTATTTCCCCGACCTCTACCGTATGGTTTACACTGTCACACGGTATCTTAAATGAAATCTATTTTCCTCGAATGGATGTCGCCAACACACGCGACGCGCAGCTTCTCATTATCTCGCGTGATGGCGGATTCTGGGAAGAAAAGCGCGATTTAACGCATCATATCCAGTACATTAGCCAAGAAGCGCCCGCCTTCTTACTCATTAACGAAGACCCTGACGGACGTTTTCGGATTACCAAGCGGATTGTTACCTGGCCTAGCGGCAATGCCTTGGTACAACAAACGGAATTTACCGTATTAAAGGGGCGTCCCAGCGATTACCGCGTCTTTTTGCTAGTTGCCCCGCACATGGGTAACCAAGGTGGGGATAATTCGGCGGAATTGGTGTCCTTACGAGGCCGCCCCGGATTGTTGGCGTGGCGTGACCAACTGTATCTTTGTGTCACCGCAACAGTGCCGTTTAAAAAGCAAAGTGTCGGGTTTGTTGGCATTTCTGACGGTTGGAGCCAACTCTTCCACCAGCGTGATCTCGTCGAGTATCAACGGGCCGAACATGGTAATGTGGCCATGACGGCGGAAATGGACTTCAGCAGTCAGCATCCTATCATGGTGGTTATGAGTTTTGGCCGCAATCGCCGTGAGGCGCTCTTTACGGCGGAACTCACACTGCTCCACGAATACGCAAATATCGAGAGCCATTACATTGCCGAGTGGTCGCAATATCTGTTGTCTTTGCCAAACCTTCTCCCTGAAGACGACCCACATAGCCATCAACAGCGAGTTTCTGCCATGGTGTTAAAAACCCATCATGGCAAACTCTTTCCTGGCGGCATCATTGCATCGCTGTCCATCCCCTGGGGCCAAGCCTGCGGGGATGGGAATATTGGAGGTTACCATTTAGTCTGGCCGCGCGACATGGTGGAAGCGGCCAATGCGTTGATTGCCCTCGGTGACGTCAATGCGGCCCGGCAATCGTTGTTATTTCTCATGGCTACCCAACAAGAAAATGGAGCCTGGGCTCAAAACTTCTGGCTCGACGGCCTTCCGTATTGGCCGGGATCTCAACTAGATGAAACCGCGTTTCCCATCCATTTAGCCTTCCGATTGCACCAACTAGGCGCCATGCGCCCGGGTGAAGACCCCTACCCGATGGTGAAAAAGGCTATGGGATTCCTGGTGCAGGCGGGCCCTGTCACTCAACAGGAGCGGTGGGAAGAAGACGGCGGATACTCCCCGGCTACGCTCGCTGCTTGCATTAGCGGACTTCTCATGGGCGCGAGTCTAGCTCGCGAACGAAATGACCTAGCAGTCGCCGAATATGCGGAAGCCGTGGCGGATTATTGGCAGGCGAATCTCGATCGGTGGACGTTTACCACTCAAGGGGCCGTAGATCCGCGCTATCCGCGCCATTACATTCGTATTCACGTGGATAGCGGCGAGAGTTCGGACGGTAATATCCAAAACGGTTGGGTTCCCATCAAAAACCGGCCCCCTGGAGCGCCTAACCTATTCCCTGAAGTGGCTGTCATTGATGGGGGGTTTCTCGAACTCGTGCGCCATGGTCTCAAATCGCCGCATGATCCGCATATCATGGAATCAGTGCAGGTGTATGATGCCGTTTTACGAAGAGACCTACCCTACGGCCCTTTATACTATCGCTACAACTTCGATGGCTATGGCGAGCAAGCCGACGGTTCCCCTTACCAAGGGACCGGTATTGGTCGACTGTGGCCTCTCTTGGCGGGAGAACGGGGACATTACGCAGTCGCCAGCGGTGAAGATCCACTGCCGTACCTTCGCGCCATGGAAGGCGCAGCGTCGGATGGTGGCTTAATCCCTGAACAAGTGTGGGACGGTCCCGATATCCCCGAACGCGAACTCTTTTTCGGCCGCCCGTCGGGTTCCGCCATGCCGCTGGTGTGGGCACACGCCGAGTATGTGAAACTATTGCGCTCGATTCTCACCGGCAGCATCTTCGAAACCCAACCCCTCGTGGTGAATCGCTATGCGAACCAGAAAGCCAACACATCACGGTTGTTTTGGCAGTTCAACCACAAGCGGCGGAAGTGGTTTCGCGGGGAAGAGACGTTGCGGATTGCCGTCGGCGCACCGGCACAGCTGATTTATACCAAAGACGATTGGCAACACCATGATGCGGTAACGTTAACCGATAGCGGACTGGGTATGTACTATATAGACATTTCTTTACGGGATGCCACGGCTGTAGAATTCACTTTCTACTGGACACAGGCAGCACACTGGGAGGGCCAAAATTTCCGCCTGGAATTTGACCCCAGCGAAATACCTTAGGATTCCAAGAAAGTTCAATTTTGTTAGTGGGGTTGGAAACAGTTGGAACCGAATGGGGAATCTTGAGCATCGCCCAGAACCTTTTCAAAAAGCCCCCCTCCAAGGATATAACCCCGGGGGGCGTCGTGACCCCATATGCCGCCAACAAAAGAAGGCTACCCCTTTTGGGACAGCCCCAAAAGAAAAACCCGGGGGGTGATAACGTAGCGAACGTTAAGGACGGGTGAGGAGAGGGTCACGAATCCCATAATGATGACGACCCCCGAGGGATCGTGGGACGCGGGGTCTGACTCCCATCATACCCCCACACACAATACCGGACTCTCCTGGCACCTAGATTTCGCTCACACGCACAAAATCGCACAACAATCTTGACCATCAAAGGGTGAACTGATAACTTCATGGGCATGGAGTTTGTGGTTTGCCCGGTGGGCGAGAAAGAACACAAGGCCGCCATTGCTGAAGCAATCCTCGGGGCGTTGCCCGACTGGTTCGGAATTGAGGCCGCTACCCGAGAATATGTGCAGCAATCGCAATACTTAAACTTTTGGGCAGCCTATACGGCAGAACGTGCCGTAGGGTTCATTTCGTTACGGCACCACACCAGCTATGCATTCGAAATTTTTTGCATGGGGGTTCTTCCTGACTTCCATCGTCATGGGATTGGACGGTCACTCCTCCTGGCTTGCGAAAACTACTGCCAGGAATCTGGCGCCGAATTTCTCACGGTTAAAACGCTCGATGCCTCAAACCCGGACGCATCATACGCGAAGACGAGACAGTTTTACAAGGCCATGGGATTCCGGCCCTTGGAGGTGTTCCCTACGCTGTGGGGGCCCGCAAATCCCTGCCTATACATGATCAAAAGTCTTTCACACGCCTAAGAGAACTGCGGGTCGGATACCCCCGTGAGGCCTCTCGATTCCCTCAATTACACGGCCTCCGCCACCAACGCCCCTCGGTGTTTACCAACCGATAGGCTCAATGCCCCAACCTTCGTCGCGTATTTGATGTTGCTCAAACTTGAGCGCGGTCTTCCGGTAACGCACAAGGCTTAAGACAAAAGCCGCATGACTCCATGTTAATGGACTCACCGAGACAGGTGCACCGGTCTCGGGATTCAGTTGTTCAGCCATTACCCCGCTAGTGCGCGCATGCGATTGTACCCACTCCAATAGTTGGCGGGCGGAGCTGAGTTGTTCGGGGGAGTGAGCCGTCATCATGACGTAGTCCGCATACCACAACGTGCATAAAAACCAGGGATTGCCGGGTAGGTCATCGTGGGCTGGCGCACGTTGATAGCCGTCACCTTCATACCGGGCCATCCCGCCAACGGTTGTGGGAACCCATAGTCGCTCGTGAATCCATGCGGCCGTGCGCTGCATGCGCAGATCATCCGGTGCAACAAGCCCCAACTGCGGAATCAAGAGTAAACTGGCATCGGCTGTAGGATCTGGATCGAACACATCCGGCTGGTATCGATCGGGAACCAAGCGGCGCCAAAATCGTCCGCCGACCGGATCCAGAAAATATCGGTCAAACGCCTCTCGTACCTCGTCAGCCGCCCGTTGAAATGCAGCGGCCCGTTCCCCGGCACCAAAAGCCCGAGCAAACCGCGAAGCGGCTATTAAACCGGCAAATACCGCGGCCACCGTATACGCGTGAATCCCACGCCGCTCCTCCCATAAATCCCACGATGGCCATGGCAGTCCGGTGCCAGGATGGCGGAAATCGTGCAAAAACTGCCCAGCCTCAAGGATGAGACGGTTGAACCACGGCTCGACCACTTCCACGTCACGCCACTCGACAAAGTGCTGCCATAATGCCCACAGCACGATACCCGTTTCGTCTTCTTGGATAGGGAGTTCGGGCTGGGCATCCATCCACCACGGATGCCATGAAGAAGCCAGCGAGCGATCAGGGTTATATTTGTGTAAGAAGTAACCGCCCGGATCTAAGACATCCGCGGCAAAAGCAAAAAAGCGAGTAGATAGCGCGGGATATCCTGCCGCATCTAAGGCGCGTGCCACCCATGCGCCATCACGCGGCCAGACGTAGGAATAAGTATCGCGGCTATGGTGCATAATATCGGAATCGTTGGCCGCCACAATACCGCCCCGATTGTCAATGTTGGTCCGGATGATCAGCAACGAACGGTCGTAAAAGCGTTCGAAGGGTTCTGCTGATCCGACGACAAGGCGCGGTTTCTTTAGCCACAACTGCCATACGGCGCGAGTGCGGTCCATTAGCATCGATGGTGACTCAAACGACACAAAGGCGTTCAATTGCCGCACCTCTTCCAGTGTCTGGCCCGCACACACCCAGGCCCATATCACGCCGGTTTGCGCCCGATCGAGGCCGATCGATAAGGCGTAAGTCGAGTCTACGGATCCTTGATGGATGGCGTTCTGCTCTAAATGCCCATCTTCAGCGTCCCGCCAGGTGCCCTCCATGCCGCCAATTTCCTTACGGCCAATGGCCCACTCCGTCACCCCAATCTTGTCGCCCACTTGACCCGACATTAAAAAATAGCGGTGTCCCTTGTAATGAATCAACGCGTGACTCATGGGATCGTAAAACACCGTATCGCCCACGTCCACGCCGTAGAGATGAAAATCATGATGCAAGAATACCCGCAAGGATTCGGGTTGCGAACTTTCGTTATGCCACTCAAATCGTCGCAACAAAATATTGTCGTGCACATCCACGAGGTCTGTGACCTTGACCGTGAGGCCCCAGCCGGCATGGGTGAGCGTCACCGCGGTCGCCAAAGTTTGATCTTCATACAGCAACTGTCGGCTCCAGCAGTCTTCATCGACCCAGCTAAACTCACCCCGCCACATCATCCCAAGGCGGAAGGCGTGCCCGGCTGTGTGATTTTCTTGACCCACTAACGGATAATACCAGTCGCAAATTTGGTAGGTCTCGTTAAACGCGACCAACATATTGCCATTGCCAATGGGAATATCCCGGGCCACTTATAAGTCCTCCGCCATAACCCGTTGGGCGTCAAGAGCCTGGTTAAACCGTGCGAACACGTCGGCCAGGCCGGCAATAATGGCCGCACGGCCCATCTGCCACCATTCGCCGGGCGTAAAATACATGGAGACATCGGCCTCAGGACCCCAGGCCGAATCCCAGTGCAACATGTGAAGGTGATCGGACTGCATCAGTCTCAGAGCCAGATCAACCCAAGATGCCCGCCGCGTAAGCTGGGCTTTCGCCAGCGCCGCCTGCATGCGTAAAAATAAATCCCATTGGCGGGCATTGCCGAGAAAGAAGCTAATGTCTCCATGGCCAGCCCATGTCAGGGGCCTGAGGGGGGGTATCAATTGCTCGGTCACGGGCGCATTCAACAGGTCTTGAAACCGTATCGGTTGCACTCCGCGTTTAGCCATTTCTTGGGGTAGATGGGCAAAAAATTCAAAGATCCCGGTCTCGTCCCGGTGGTGCTCGCCAAAGGTCTCGAAATCCCATCCCACCATAATCGCGTCGCCCGGCGCTTGCCGGATCCAATCGGCGTAAGTCGGTGCCATCAAGGGATAGCCATCCCACCCGCGGTTGCTAAATCGATAGCCAACGTCGTCAGAAAGCCGCCAATGACGCGCGATTAACGAAAGCGGACCCGGTCCCGCGTAGAGGTCGTGCGGGCTATCTGAACCCACCACGCCGGGTCGGCCGTCGATGAGCATGGCGCGAAACCCCTCGGCGGCTAAGGCCCAGTAAATGGCGTCTGAATAAAACATTTCGGTCGTGTCGGTGACGAATACTGTCTTTCCCACCTCCCGCTGCCATGCAGTGCGCATCCACCGCATGCGACGGCGAAAGAGCAAGATATCGATTAGCGGCAACACGCTGTGGTAGGGTTCGACACCGACCACTTCGACGCCCGGGTGCTCAAGGACCTCTCGCAGCAGTGAAAGCAACTCGGGGGTATATCTTTTCACTTGCTCCCAAAACGTCCACGACAATCCCAGATTCACTTGAAATCCACGAGACAACAGATCCCGCAGCAATGTCAGCATCGGGCCATAAGAACGCTCCGCCACCCCATGGAAATATTTCGCGTTCAACTCGTCATCAAATAAGCGCGCGGCAAGTGAGGTTGCACCGTTATCCTGTAGCCGAAATCGCAGCGGCTGATGCATCAGCAAGTAAAAGGCCACGCTCTTAGCCATGGTGCCCTACCCCCCGCCCACTCTGTTCTGACGCTCGAACGCGAGCGTAGCTTGCCCGATCAGTTCATCCACCACGCGGTCCCAGATGTATCCTTTGGCCGTGGCGACGGCGGCCTTGACCATCTGGACGCGGAGCTGAGGACGATGCTCCATGAAACGAACCAGTTCCACGAGGCGCCAGGGATCATCATTATCCACCACCAGCCCATTGACAAACGCGCGGGAATAGTCCTCTCCCGTCCCTCCAGTAATAGCTAGGCCGCGCGATGCCATGACCTCGAGACCCACCAGACCGAACGGCTCAAAGCCGCTATTCACCAGTACCGCATCCGCACTCCGGTACAAAGCCGCTAGAAAATTGCTAGGTAAAAACGCACGCAAGTGAATCAGATCGGCCGCGGGGCGCGCGGCTTCCAACGCCGCCAACATCTCCTCGCGGCTCGGTGTTCCTTCCACGACCACATCTTGCACGCTAAGACCTAGTTCACGGGCGCGTTCAAAGACCATCGCACCGTGTGGTTCGAGCCCACCCCGTAAGACCAAAGTCGGCCGTACTCCCTGAGATTTCAGGCGGGCAACCGCTTCTACCGCCATAATCCACCGCTTATCCGGATCAAATCGCCCCACTTTGACAAGCAACGGTCGGGAAAACAAGCGCTGAATGCGATGCACGAGAGACTGGGGTATCTCACCAAACCATGACTCATCAATGCCGTTGGGAATGACGACGGGGTCGATCCCGTATTGTTGCAGCAGGTGTCTCATAAAGCGGCTCACGGTGGTCAGCGTAGCAACAAAGCCGAGGCGTGGGAAATCAATACGGTGTAAACCCATGCGGTGATTGGCGTTCCACAAGATCACAGCCTCGGAGCGCACCCCCGCCGCATACAACAGATCGGATAACGCCATGGCGACAGGGGCTGTCTGCCACTCTTCGGTTAAACACACAAAGCGCCGGCCATTGTGAACCCCTGGCAACACAATCTGATCTCTCACGAACGGGGGCAGAGACTGCTCAAGATCTACCATTTTGTCCCACTCTGCCGCGTACACTCCCTCGGGGTGATACTGGCTAATCCATTGCCCCCACCGGTATAACGTTAAGGTACCACGGGTCTCGACCCCAGGCCTCGCCGGATCCCCCACAAAAAAGAAATGCACACGAAATCCACGCGCTGCTAACGCTTTGGTCAATCCCGCCATGCGCACTCCCAATCCGCCCGCCTGAGCGTAAGGATCGGGACCTTCAAATGCGACAGCAACAAACTCAGTATTCGCCGGGTTTAACTCAATTATCGGATACGCGATGCTTAATCCCCTCCTACACGCAGGCGATCGACCAACTGCTGTCGCGTGTCGCGCCTCCACTGCTAGAGCGTCACATCAACCAACTTCTGGACATAGTCTACGGTGTTGGGCGATACATGGGAAGCAGGAGCAAAATGGCGCCCGGCCGCCACGCGCGTGCCCCAGCCAATGCGCGAATTGGCGCCGATGGCCGCATGATGCTCAACGCGACAACGGCCGCCAATAACGACCCGTTCGGCGATGGTCGCGCCACTTACTCGGCTTCCCGCGCCTAAGAAGACCGACTGCCCAACCACAGCCCGCTCCACCTTTGACCATGGGCCCACATAACTTCCTGTCCCAATCACGGCATAGGGGCCTACGGTGGCCTGAGCATCAATTGTCACCCCATCCCCTAGCCACACGGGCTCAATCACGCGTGCGGTGCGGTCCACGATCGCCGCACCGGGGGTGGGTTCTGGGATCGCCACCGCAACCAACCCATCGAGTGCGTCGAAATGAGAGCGCCGATATTGTGCTAATGTTCCCAGATCTGACCAATAGCCCGGTGCTTTAAGCGCCGCGACGTGTCCGCGTTCTGTCCACAAAGGGAAAAGGTCATAAGCAAAATCTAACGGGCGTCGGTCAGGCCACTCAATAGCCGGTTGCTTCAGAAAATAAATGCCGGTGTTTACCCATTGCCCTTGTTCAACCGCTGACGGCTTTTCTTGAAATCCAGTTGCCCGCCCGCTGCCATCGATGGTGACCACCCCAAACCCTCGCGGGTCGGCCACCTGTTTTACGATCATGCCGACAGGTTCCGGACGACTCAGAAACTCTTGGTAGACAGCCGCTAAATCGTAATCCGCCAATGCGTCTCCGGGCACCACGACAACTGGATGACTGCCGATCCCGTGCTCAAGAGCTAGGGCCACGGCGCCTGCTGTACCGAGCGGATGAGGTTCCTTGACGTAGCTCAGCGGGACACCTGCCAATTGGTAACCCAGCGTGGACACAATTCTATCGCCCAGATGTCCTAGCGAGATGGTTATCTCATCAAAACCGCACGAGGCCAACCAACGAATTTGGTACTCAATAAGCGGTCGGTCAAAGAATGGGACCAGTGGTTTTGGTAAGTCTCGAGTTAAAGGGTCGAGCCGCGTTCCTCGGCCCCCAGCTAAAATAATGGCGCGCATGGGATCTATCCTTCCTTCATCAAAGCCCAACAGAAAACCCCATCTCGGCGCCTTTACACTCAGTAGATGTTCTTCATACGCTGGCGGTTATCTGGATGGAATTCCCGTTCATCGATCCTCACTAAAGAGTCGTGCGTGGTGTGGTGTATGAGCTACTGTAAGTTCAGTGTAATCGAGAATGAGAAATCTGACAACAACTGGGACCAGCCATATGAAAATGTTAATTGCGTTATGCTTTAGATTTATTCGCTCTATTGTGTCTCGTCACTATAGTTTCACTAGAACGCCTGATTGACGGGGCGTCGTATCCGAGGCTAAGTCAATAGTTCAACGGGCCGAAAGCAGACGACCAGGAGCCGAGGATCAAGTTCAGAACGCTGTGTCAATTGCCCTCTCTGATAAGCATCACGGCAAAAGGCACCGCGTTATTGCGAGCGTGTATCGCAGAGAAACTTTTTGATATAGTGTAGCTGTTATCGGGTTTCGTCACCATGGTAGTATGATTACTTCTGAGTTTGTTGAGGAGCTTCTGATGACCGACGAGCCGAGACGCTTAGACCTCCCAAGCGCTGCCAAACTTGGATCTCATACGTATCGCGCAGGCGGCCCCAGCCTTGTTAATCTGATTTTCCTTGGGTTGAACAATTTATGCTGAGTATCGAGCACTACGCCTTGCTTGTAGCCCCTAAAATTTGGATTTGGCGCTTTGCGGCTGGCACACTTTCCCGCCGTCAAACGGTTGGAAGATTTCGATTGGACCCTTCAACCGTCGATTGATCCGGGGCAAATCCAAGCACTCGCGCCGTTGACCTTCGTGGCAGAAGCCACGAACATGCTCTTTCTCGGACCATGTGGGGTCGGGAAGTCCCACCTTGTCATCGCATTAGGCATGAAAGCCGTGGAGGCGGCCCCGCCGATCGTCTATGGCAGGATCTCGAGCAAGCGTATCATGCGCATCGGTTGGAGCGGCGCATGCGGGTCGACCTATCGCCCAATGTGCTCATCATCGGCGCATTGGGCTACTTCCCTTATCTCTCGTGGTCGCGACGTGATTCTGTCAATTGGTGTCCGCTCGCTATGAACGCGGTCGTCTCATTCTGACCTCGAATACGGGCTTTGCAGACTGGGGCGACGTATTGGGCGATCCCGTCATCGCCACGGACATCTTGGACCGCTTGCTGCACCATTCTCACGGAGTGAACATCCGCGGGGACTGTGACCGACTCAACGACAAGAAGCGGGCCGGATTGTGGGGGCTCCGCGGGTCACCCCCGCACCTCCGGGTGATTCATGAGTCAAATTTGGTTGGCGCGAGTGGATCAAATTCGATCGGCGTTGTCACTCATCGGGACGCCCGCGTCATCACGTCAGGGCTTCTGCACCATGCACCTCCGCCCATTCGATATGCTCCCATGGACCCAGACCCCAATGCCACTGGGCATGGAGGCCTCCTATGTTTCCCTGGTTACCCGGCGTGGGCCGGTGCTACCATGCTCTCCTGCGCGGGGCCGGTGTCTCGCGATCGAGCCCAGTTATCCCAGATAAATCCCCACCCCGAGGACGCGTGGCGTCGGCGTGTCAGAACGGCCACATCGGCGATGGTCGCTCACCCGATTCGCCGGGCCCACGCCGCGGCGGTCCGTCACGACCCATCGTCTTCGGCATCGGCAGAGATCAGGTGCCACCGAGCCTCCGCCGACTGAATGGCCCGTCAGCGGATCCTAGCTCCGTCCAGGAGGCGTCCTGCCACCCCTGGGGCGGAACATGCCTCACGACGGCCCACGGGCTATCGAGATGCGATGTTTCGGGATCGTGCGCACTCTGGCGGATCCTCCTGTGCGTCATGTCCAACGGATGGAATACTGTTCCATCCGACGTCGCGGTCGTGTGGTCGAATTCTTTTACGCGGCACTGTATGCAAAAGTTAGCGCGTACGCGGGATCACCGCCTTGATGCAACCGGGACCTGTTCGAGCATGACCGTGGGGTCGGCCAGCCGACAACCCTAGGCAACCGCTGCCGATGCCGGTTGTAAAAGATTTCGAGGTACGTAAAGATCCAACAAATAGACTACCATGCAGTCTTTCATCTAATGATTTAGATGATTTAGGACCGTTCAAAAGCCAGCTCTATTCACTCCGCAGAATAAAATAGATTCTGATGCCAAAGACGCGCCAGCCTGCCGGAGACCGCATCTGCCGACGCATCCAGAGCTTTGACCAACATCCATGTGTCGCTGATCAGAGGGGTTGTCAATCGCCTTACTCCTTGCACGTCAGTGTGATAAGGTTGCATGAAATCATGATCCTTCGCCAATCGGCACCAATGAATTACAATGGAAGAAGAACATGTTCCGTGCGATAATGTCGCGAAACTTGCCTCGGCTCATCTCAGGCTCATCTCAGGGGCGCTCTATATATCACCATCGGAAGCGAGGACCACCATGTCGCATCAAGCCGTCATTAGGGTAGTTATCTTTGTCCTCATTTGGCTTGCCGCTTTTTCGTGTCGTACAACGATTGTGGCCATTGGACCGCTGCTCCCGGTGTTAATCAAGACGCTGCACTTGAGCTCGTTTTGGGCTGGCAGTCTAACCGCTGTACCCTTGTTCATTATCGCACTCGCCTCAATCCCATCGGGTCAAATCGCCGATCGACTAGGTCACCGCCTCACCCTCGTGCTGGCGCTAAGCATTATGGGCGTGGGATCGCTGGTTCCATTGCCGCTGACCAAAACCATCGGACTCTTTCTCGACGTGATCGCCGTAGGCATTGGCATTGGGTTAGCCCAACCGACACTCGCTAAATTGGCGCGGGCCATCGATTCAGAAAATCCTGCCCGTCCCACCACGCTATATGCTAACGGCTTGGTGATGGGGGGATTCATTGCTAGTCTCACCACCGCACCAGTGATTTTACCGCTGGTTGGCGGCGGGTGGAGTCATGTGCTAGCCTTTTGGGGTGCCCTTGCCCTCCTCACGGTTTTCGGGTGGTTGGCTGTATTCACGCATCTTCCAGCTGAAATCACATCTAACACCAGAACAACTCAACCATTTCCGCCATCGCCGGGATTTTACGCCATCGCCGCCTCCTTTGCCGCGCAAGGCGCAATCTTTTACGCCTTGGCTACGTGGCTTCCCGAATATTTTGTTCGCCATGGCTGGACGTTGGCACACGCGTCACTGCCATTAGCCATCGTTTCCCTCGGGTCGATTGCCGGTGGCTTGTCTTCGCCATGGTTCCTAAGACGCGGTCAGGGATTTAAACGTCCTTTTATCATCGTTTCCCTCGCGCTCGCTTTGGCCACCGCGGGGTTAGCTATTGCGCCGAGCATCGCTTACTTGTGGGCGATTTTGATTGGCGCCACCACGGCGATCATCTTCACACTTGGGATGGCAGCGCCAGCCGTCTTGTTTCCGCCCGCCTGGGTGGGCAGAGCCTCGGGCCTACTCTTGGCCATCGGGTATGCCGGTGCTGTCGCAGGACCCTTGGGATTTGGTGCTTTGACTGTGTTCGGTTTCACCATCCCGATGATCTTTCTTCTAGGACTCAGCTTAGCAATCACTGCATTCGCGCTCCGCATGCCGCGTGACATCCAGAGAGCGTCTTCCGTTCAACGAGCTCTTCAGCCCTAACTGGGGTCTGTTTAGACGGAAAACGATAGCGACTCCTGCCGGAGACAAGCCAAACGAAACGGCCATCCCGCTCTCAAAACCCCCAATACATCGGGTTTTGACCGGTTATTGCAGTATTGGCACTCCGCCAGGAAAATTCAGTCGCGGCCCTAAGATGTGCGCACAATGTCTCGCGCCGCCAGGTAGCCCGAGGTCGCGTTCAATCCGCCACCCGGCCATGTTGACGCTCCGATCATCCATAATCCCCGGATTGGCGTACGATACCGCGACCACCCAGGAATGGGCCGAAATAAATAAAACTGGTCCAAATAATGGCTCCCCGAAACGCTATCCCCACCCACTAAATTGGGGTTGTCTCGTTCTAAATCCGCGGGGGACAGTACGGCCATAGACAAAATGCGCGAGCGGAGCCCTGGCGCATAGTGCTCGATCTTCTCAATCACCCGCTCCGCATAAGGGCCTTTCATATCATCCCACGCCGGCGTCACCGCAATTTCCCCCTTCGCGTCGCCGATGGGATGGGCAGGGACAGAGCGCACCTGCACCCACAGGGTATGCGCCCCTTCGGGAGCTCGCTGGCGATCCCACACCGACTGTTGTCCCACCACCAGCATTGGGCTTACGGGCAAATAACCTTGCCGCGCTTGCCAATCCGCTAACGCCACATCATCCACATATGGGGCAATATGAACGTACAGTGAACGCGCCATGCTATCATGGCGCCAGGGTACCGGTCCGGATAAGGCTAAATGCACCATCATCGTCCCCGGTCCATACCGAAATCGCTTCACCCGCTCTAAAAAGCCATTCGGCAGCAAATTCGGATCCAAGAGGCGGCCAAACAATATGCTGGGTGTCACATTCGCCACGACAGCCCGCTGAGCGTGCACCTCCTCACCCGACTCGGTACGCACGGCGACCGCCCGATGGTTGTGGACGACAATCGAAGTCACCGCCGTATTCAGCAATACCTGGCCCCCACGGGCTTCTAACGCGCTAACCATACTGGCAATCAACCGCGAAATGCCGCCGCGGGTAATCGCCATTCCCTGGAGAAAGTCGACCATGGATTCTAAAAAGGGAAACGTCGCCCCACCTGACACATCGGGGGCGAAGTCAAGGTGATATCCCCAGGGAATTAGTAAGGCCTGCATTTCCCGCGATTCAAAGCGAGACTCCACAAACTGCCGCGGGGATTCAAGTAGCGTTTTGAAGAGCTCTTGAGCCCGATGCCATCCAAGACCGCGTCCAAGGCGAAATAGCGCACGGGCAAAGGCCCAGGATGGGATCGGCAGTTGTAACAGGGGAAAGAGAAATGGCGACACCGCTTGAAATTCCTGAACCATGGTCTGCCAAGCTTGCACATCGCGTGCTGAAAACGATCCAATAGCTTCCGACGTAGCTTCTGAATTGGTATAGATCGGCAGGGCGCGATCATCGGGAAAAACGCTTCCATACGGCTGATCCGCAATTTCAATAGCGAGTCCCTTGTTGTGAAGTTCGCTCCCGAACTCGCGATAAATGGGAGAGCCCAAAAACAATCCAATATTGCTGGCATAATAATCATGAATAAACCCCGGCAAAGTCAGTTCTCCGGATTTCGCGGCGCCTCCCGGTTGGGGTCGAGCTTCTAACACCGTCACGCGGAAACCTGATTTCGCGAGAACCAACGCAGCGGCAAGTCCATTGTGGCCTGCCCCAATGATGACAACATCGGGATCGCGCATGGTGATCCTTACACCCCCCTCCACCATTGAATGGTGTGAGTCAGCAGCGCTGGATACCCGTCGGGATTGCTCCACAGCTCATCCGAAAAGATCTCAAGATCATAGGCCCCGCCATAGCCAGTCGCTTCGATCCCATGAATCAGCTGGGACAAATTCGCAACACCTGTCCCGGGTAATGCCCGATCCGTAAAGCTCCGGGTCGGCGCGCGCCAATCAGCAAATTGCACCGAACGGATTCGCGGGCCAGCTCGTTGGATCGCTTGGGGTAATGCGGGATCCCACCAGCTATTATACAGATCGAGCATCAGCCCCAGGGCAGGATGGTTTAACCCATCAAGCACGTCTAGTGCGTTGTTGACCGTTGGAATGATCGTCCACTGGGTCATATCCATCGGATGTAACGCTTCCAACGCCAAGGTGATCTGGTATTTGGTGGCCTCTTCGGCCAATCGGCCCAGTCCTTCCATAAGAAGACCATGCGACTGCTCAAGGGTTTCCCGGACAGGACCGCTAATCACCAAAAGCACCGGGGCCGCGAGTTGCGCCGCTTGATCTAGCGCTCGTCTACCATCCTCCAGCGCTTCCTCAACCCCTAAAGTAAATTGACCCCCGAAACAAAGATTGGTCACGGTTATGCCGGCGTCCGATAGCGCACGGCGATACTGGACAAGATCCACACCGTCTAGCTTGAACCTCCACAGCCCCATCGCCCTAATGCCAACCGCCTGATATTGCTTTAAATCTTCCCATGCGGACCACCGCTGAGTCGTAATGGCACTGATGGCTAAACGGCTTATCTCCACAGGATCCCTTCTTTCTTAGACCGCCGCCTCAATGGCCGCCTGGATCGCCGACACGATGGCATCAAAATTGCGTTTGGCCAAGGGACGCAGAAGTCCTGCACCAACGCTAGCCAGGACCCCGCTAATGGTCGACGCACTTCGCCAGTTTACCTCAGTGCCACCGTCTCTGTCCTCGATATCGAACGTTAGCTCCATATCGACGCGACTTCCCAATCCTTGCGCTGACACTTGAATCGTTAAAGGTTCCGATGCCCTCGTCGGCTGGATGCGCAACGTCGTGGGCATAATCCCTTTAATATGAGAAACCCCAACTAACATGTCGACGACACAGGTATCAGGCGCCGTAACGCGATAACCTTTGGAATCCGGTAACGAGCGTCCCAAAAATTCCGGATCCCGCACCAGGGTTAAGACGCGATCTTTGTGAGCGTGGACCTCAAATTGACCCGCTTCGGTGATTTTCACAATCGTTCGCCTCCATCAAAAGAGTAGATTCATAACGCGGCGCGATTGGCGTTGGCGCGCGGCGCGTTATGCCCAATGTATTGCCGATAAGCGTCGACAGCGCTAGACGCGGCCTGAAACGGCGATATGGCGGCGACGTGTCCGTCTGGCCGCAGCAAGATAAAATAATGAGAGGGCACCCCGAGCTTCCGGGTCATCCGTCCCCCTTTGTCCAGCAAAGCGCGATCACGCAGTCCCGTATCAAAGGCTGCATCAAAACGATGCAGAAGATATTGGGTCAGCCCCGGGGGGTCTGGGTCGATGGACACGCGGGTCCGTGGATCAATGAGGATTAAGGCAACAAACCCGCGGTGCAGCAAATCGTGGAGATAACAACTCTGTCCGTCCGAACCCAGCAATTCGCCATCCGGGACGCGCTCACCAATGCCGACGGCTGGGCGTTGAAAATGCCGCGCCGTCCGTAATTGCGACCACAAAGAAGGCGGCTTAGGCGCGGGCTTGTAACTGGTCCCTAGCAGGGACCGCGCATGGGCTGCCTGCCACTGAAGTCCTTCTGCCCGATCCATCCAGCCCAGAATAGCGTTTCGCACCATGCGCTTGATTGGGCTTTTCATGCGCATGATCTCCCGGTTGCGCTCAGCCTGATTGCGGGCGTTTAACCGGGCGATGGGTGCGCGCTCTTGCTCGTAGGAAGTCAACAGAGCTTCCGTAGCCCCGTACTTTAAGACCCAGGCAATTTTCCAAGCCACGTTATGCGCATCTTGAATGCCGGTGTTCATCCCAAGGCCGCCTACCGGCGTAATTAAGTGCGCCGCGTCGCCCAATAGAAATATCCGCCCGTCTTGCCATTTGTTGGCGGCCCGATGATGGACATGGTAGATCCCCATATCTAAAAAATTGATGGGTAAGGACGCATTTTTGACGACGCGCCGGACCTTCTCCACCACTTCATCTTGCGTAGGTTCCGGTGCTCCTTCAGCCACCGGAATTAAAAACCGCCAAAACCGCGGCTGTCGGACGAAGATCACCCACTCTTCGGGATCGAAAATATAGGATAAATACGTGAGCTGGCGTCCCGTCCGACGATCCAAGTCCACTTCGAAGTCGGCGACAAGAAATCGCTCCGGATGCGTCACCCCTTCCATCTCAATCCCTAATTGGTGGCGGATGAGACTCCGCCCGCCGTCACAAGCGAGGACAAATTGGGCCTCCACCTTCACCGTACCCTGAGGCGATTCCAAGACCAAGTGACATCCTGCTGCATCCTGCGTCACGCTCACCAATTTATGGCCAAAGGCCACTTCATGACCCTGTCGGGTAAGTCCTGCCGCCAATTGCGCTTCTAAGTCACTTTGGGGCAGGTTGACGATAAACGGATAGCGCGTCTCATCCGCCATTGGGCTCATCAACATGCGTGTCAATACCTTGTCAGAGGGCCGATCGATAAAATGCACTTCATCAAATCGCAGGCCTTCCCGCAGGACGCCGTCGATCACCCCTTCGCCCGCAAAGATTTCGAGCGATCGCGGCAATATGGTGCCCGCCTTCGGCTTATTCGACAGTGCGGTATCTTCTTCAAAGATGCGAAAGGGCACTCCGAACCGCTGCAATTCCAGGCCAGCCGCTAATCCTACCGGACCAGCTCCCACAATGGCCACCGGAATGCTTGCTTCTTTCTCGCTCACGTCTCTCCCTCCGGCAGCACCCTACTACGACCCTGTCGTCGCTGATGGATGAATAATTAAGTCCCGACTGAGTAATGCCCCCGTTAAACTCCGAGAGGCATCGGAAATTAAAAACATCAGAAGCGGCACGACTTCATCCACGGTACCAACGCCGCCCCCGCGAACGCGAAAGAATTCCTGCTCTTCGGGGTCATTGGGGCCTGTGAACAAATTGGTGTCGGTGATGCCTGGCGCGATAATGTTGGCGCGCACACCGTAAGGTAAGCCTTCGCGGGCAATCGATTTGATGAAGGCAATCAGAGCTGCCTTGGTGGTGGCGTAACCTGAAGCCTTCGCCCAGCCTGTCTGCGCCAGCCCGGACGCAAAGGCCACAATTGTCCCGCTACGTCGGGCTTTCATGTGGGGCATCAACACCCGTGCAGCGTAAAACAAGCTGTTTAAATTCACGTCCATAATCCGGTGCCAGGTTTCCGGTGCCATGTCTTCAATGAACTGGCGCGGCTGAATGGCCGCCGCCTGCACAAAGGCATCGATTTTGCCGTGCTTATCAATCACCGCCCGGAGAAATTCCTCGAGTTCCCCACCGTGACCCACGTCAACGCGTTCAACGTCGATGTGGCCCGGTCCCGCATTCTCCGACAACGCAGGATCGGGGGCGATGTCAGCTGACACCGCCACGCCACCCGCCTGCGCCACCGCACGGCACAACCCGGCACCAATGCCGTGGCCACCGCCCGTGACTACCACCACGCTATCCCGGAAATCGTACGATACCTTCATGGGCCCCCTCCTAGCTTCGATTGCTAATGACTTCAACCCCTCGCCGAGCGGAAGGCTGTTGGCGCAAGAGACGATAGACGCGTTCAGAGGGGTTAAACGAATCGTGCACGATAGCCCGGCTCGTTTGGCGCATGACGTCTTGCAAAGCACTGCAAATCGCGTGCAGCGGAGCGCCGCCCCCTTCCCCCATGCCCTTGGCGCCGTTGGGACTAAACGGCGACGGCGATTCAATAGCAGCTGTTTTAATCATGGGCACATCCAACGCCGTCACCGCCTTATAGGCATAGAAATTGGGCGTCAGCATTTGCCCTTCGGCATCGTATTCGAGCGTTTCGTAAAGTGCAGCACCAATTCCCAGGCCTGCCGCTCCGTGCACTTGTCCTTCAACGATTTGCGGATGGATTAACCGTCCTGAGTCATCGACCGCTGCATAATCGAGAATTTTCGTCTCGCCCGTTGCTTCATCCACTTCAACCACACAGGCATGAATCTGTGTTGCATAGGTTAACGTGAGGTTACCGAATTTGCGCTCCACATCGGGGACCTTAAAGGGGGGCCGATAGGTGTAGGTACAGTTGAGCGACACGTCAAGGCCTTCCGGCATCGTGGCATTATTGGCAAACACGACGTTCGCTAGCCCGATAAAGGGAATGGCGGTGTCCGGACGGCCGACGACGCGGGCCGTGCCATCCACGAGTTCGATCTCCTCGGGGTCACTGCCCATCATCCCAGCCGCCAGTTGCTGGATTTCGCGCTTAAGCTTCTGGGCCGCGCCTTGAACGGCCCCGAGACCGGTCACCGCAAATTGGCTCGCGTACGTCCCTGAGAAACCCGTGTAGACGTTACGCGCGTTATCATGCCCAATCAGCACCCGTACGCGGTCCGGCGAGACACCCAAGATATCCGACACCACTTGAGCCGCTGTCGTTTCATGCCCTTGCCCTTGGGGCGTGGTTCCGATGGTCACGACGACCTCGCCGTATAGGTCAAGTTTCACGTTGGCGACCTCGCCGTTTCCGGAAAACGGCAGTTCCGGATTAATAATGCGCGCCTGCCCAAAGTTATTGGTGCCCGAATCTAGCGTCGAACCTATGCCAATGCCAATGAGCTTGCCGGTGCCGCGGACCTCTGCCTGACGCTGGCGCCAATAGTCGTAATTAATCAACTTCAGCGCCATGTCTAGGCACCGAGGATAGTCTCCAGAATCATAAACGCAGCCGTTCGGCGTTTCGTAGGGCATTTCGTCGGGCTTGATGTAGTTCTTCTTCCGAATCTCGACCGGGTCGAGATTGAGTTCATGGGCCACAATGTCAATCACCCGTTCCAACATCCACATATGCTGCAACCGTGAGTAACCGCGGTTCGGGCCCACGGGGCACTTATTCGTCACCACCTGGGTGTAGTCGATGCGGACATTGCGAAATCGGTAGACACCGGGCACCACTTGCGACCAGATGACGGACCCGAGTGGTTCGTAACGGGGGTACGCGCCGCAATCGTCAATGGCACGGGCCGAAAGGCCAAGGATGGTGCCGTCGTTCAACACCGGAACCTCAATGTCCAGAAATGTGCGCTCGTTGCCGTGCGATCCACCTAGAATGTGGTCTGTGCGATATTCGGTCCAATGCACGGGTCGCCCTGATTTTTTTGCCAAAATGGCGCAAATGGTGAGATAGACATAGGTTGTTATCTTGTTTCCAAACGATCCCCCAATGTCCTGAGTGACAAAGTGCAGGCGATCGGTGGGAATCCCCAGTGCCGGCCCCATAAACATGGCAGCAAATTGCGGCATGGTGTTGTTGCACCAAAAGGTGTATTCGCCCGAGCCGGGATAATATTCGACGACCGCTGCATTACATTCAATCGGGGTGCTGGTAAACCGGTGAAAGTGCAACCGGTCGATCTTCACAATTTTGTCGGCTTGCCGCTTGGCCTCCTCTACCGACCCCCAATCGTATAGCCCATGCCAAACCACATTCGAACCCACTTTGCCATGTAACAGCGGCGCGGTGTCCTTTAGCGCGTCTTCGCCAGTGACAACCGCATCAAGCGGTTCGTACTCGATATCGACTAAATCGGCTGCATCGCGCGCCTGCTCGGCCGTCTCAGCTAAAATGGCCACCACCGGTTCTCCCATAAACCGAACCTTGTCAACGGCCAGACAGTAATCTTCAATATACCCTCCGGGCGGGGGGGCAATTTCCATGAATGGCTTTTGTATCTCGCGAACCTCGTCCCCCGTCAAGGTCATGATGACTCCAGGCGCCTCTTGGGCGGCCCGGACATCAACGCGACGAATTCGCGCGTGCCCATACGGTGACCGTAAGAGATAGACATAGGCCTCGTTATGCCGCCGGATGTCATCCGCAAACCGGCCCTGGCCCTTTACCAGCCGTTCATCTTCCTTCCGTGGGATACTCTGACCCGACCATTGTGTCCTGGCCGTTTGCTGTGTTGTCACGGTGGTGCCGCTCATAATGTCACCTCCTCATTGTTAGCCAGGCTTTGAATCGCTTTGACGATATTGACGTAACCGGTGCAGCGGCAGAGATTGCCCTTGATACCTCGCCTGATCTCCTCCTCGGTGGGGTGCGGGTTATGCTCGAGTAAGTACTTTGTCGCCAGCATCATCCCCGGCGTACAAAACCCGCATTGCAGCGCATGGTGGGCAGAAAAGGCGTCTTGAATGGGGCTTAACGAGCCATCCGGGTTGGCCAAACCTTCCACCGTCTCGATAGACATGCCGTCAGCCTGAATAGCCAGCATCATACAAGATTTGATAAGCCGGCCGTTAACGATGACGGTGCAAGAGCCACAATGGCCGGTATCGCATCCAAAGTGCGTTCCAGTTAAGTTCAGTTCCTCACGGATAAACCGCACAAGGAGAGTCCGGGCCTCGACAGTACGCGTGTACTCACGTCCGTTCACCACCACTCGAATCGTTTGTGACTTCACTGGCTCACTCATCGAAATCCCTCCTTGCCTTCACTAGAGCTTCCTCAACGGCACGTCGTGCAAAAACCGGAGCCATCGCCAAGCGGTATTCACCCGACGCGTGCACGTCGTCGGGGGGTGTCAACTGGTTGCCGTCCCATAACCGAAAGGCTGCATCCAGCGCGTCACCGTCACCCCTTGTGCCCAAGAGCGCCTGCTCGACCGCCGCGATTCTGAGCGGACGTTCAGCCACCCCACTGACGACAATGCGCGCGTCACGAATCGATCCATCCTCAGCCAACAGCACCGATGCGGCTCCGGTCACGACATTCAACACATCGGTTCCACCTACGGAGAGGGGAACAAACGCATCGCCAGACCTCGGGCGCGCTTCCGGCACCTCTATGGCCACCAGCATTTCACCGGGGTTGAGCGCGGTTTGATAATAACTGACAAAAAATTCGTCCGCGGAGACAGTGCGCCTTCCTTCGGTTCCGAGAATCTCAAACGACGCGCCCACGGCACTAAGAATGGGAGGGAAGTGGCAGGTGGGGTCATTATAGCAGCAGTTGCCTCCGATGGTCCCGCGATTTCTTACTTGCTGATCCGCGATGCGTGCGGCCACCTCGGAGAGAATGGGCCGGTATAATGAGACCGCTGCCGAATGAATTAACTGGTCATAGGTGACGCCAGCGCCAATGCGTAAATGGCCCTGGGCATGATCAATAACGGCCAATTCGGCTAAACCGGAGATATCAATTAACGTCCTGTAACCTCCGATGCGCATTTTCAAGACATTAATCAGGCTCTGGCCACCAGCCAACAGCCCCGCGTCAGGGAGGGAGTTCAACAACCCCACGGCCTCCGTAACCGAAGACGGACGAACATACTCCAGTTCGGGTAGTAACAATCTCCTCACCTCGTTTCATGAATATCGGGTCCCACTGTATTCTCCAGCCGTCCTAATCGGTCGCTTTCCACCACCAGCCGGTCACCAGGTCTTAGAAATCTCGGCGGGTCCATAGCGAAACCGACCCCATCCGGTGTCCCCGTCAGTAAAATGTCTCCTGGCAACAAGGTCATCGCCCGCGACAATTCGGCAATGAGACGAGGAATGGAAAAGATGAGCTGACTCAATCGTGCCTCTTGCCGCACTTCGCCGTTGACAATCCCCCGAACGTTGAGCTCTTCGATGTTCGGGATTTCATCCCGGGTGACAATGGCCGGACCCAGGGGGCAGGATCCGTCCATGCTTTTCCCCTTCAGCCACTGACCGCCATGACGCCGTTGGACGTCGCGGGCCGAGATATCGTTGGCCAGCGTAAACCCAAAGACATAATGAAGAGCGTCCCTTTCAGCAATGTTTTTCCCTTCTTGGCCTATGACCACCGCGATTTCGGCCTCATAGTCTAGCTTCTGGGTAAACTGACTGTCGTAGGGAATTAACGCGTGCGGCCCCACTACCGCACGGGTTGCTTTGCTAAAAAACGTGGGATATTCCGGAAGATCGGTCTCCTGGTTTTCCCGCTTGCCAATCCCTTCGTTAAAGTGCTTGAGGTAATTCCAACCCACACAAAACACGTTGCGCAGGGGGGCTGGGATTGGCGCCAACAGGGTCCATTCGCTGTGAAAAGCCGTTTTTTCTGCGCTCTTCAAGGTGGTGTACAGATCGCTGATCACCCTAGGACCTTGAGCAATGACATCCAGCATGGATTCATAGTAGGGTGATAAATCATACCACTCCCCTTGCTCTCCTTCCGCCATGACGCGCTCACTGCCTTCTGGCAGTCTTACCGTATACAATCTCATGCTTCCGCTCGCCCTTTCCTCACTAGGTTCATCAGCTGTGTTCCGTTTTCGGCTAATCGGTTTAGAATGGTCAGCGGCAATCGCCGCGCCGTCACATCGTCATGAATCCCCATTGGAAATGGGTAATCAGTACCCAACACCACCCGACCAGGCAGTTCGTCCATGAGCCACTGAAGCACCCGCATGTCGTGCACCACACTATCCAGCCACAGGCGTCGTAAAGACTCGTGCGGTGAAGGCAGGGCTTTGTCGATCCCTGGGCGACCGGTGTCATATCCGCGCTGCCAACGCCCGACTAAAAACGGCGCGGCGCCGCCGCCGTGGCTGATGCACCAATGAATTTTCGGGTATGTCAACGGAAGATCGGAAAACACCAGCGATGCCACTGCTAACCCATCCTCGTACGGATAGCCGAGCAGATTGTCCAAATAGTGATGCTTGAGCCGCGGGTCCGCATGATGCCCGCCGTGCACGAGAACCAGCACATCCTTAACCGACAACGCCTGCCAGACTGGCCGTAGGTGGCTATCGCCCAAAAGCCACTCGCCAACACTCGCGCCCATGGTTATCCCGACAGCCGTTCGCGATACCCGCGCCCACTCGGCCAGTGCCTGGTCCGGCACGCCTAATGGCAATATGGCGGTGATTTCCGATGAATTTCCGACTTGCTCGCGCACTTCCGCCATGGCATCGTTGACAAATCGACACCAGAGGTCGCCATCCGAGTATTGGGGGCGAAAGAACGCCGGCGGCACCGACAGCACTAAAGACATTCCTTGCGATGTCGCATAGCTTTTCAATGCCTCGATGTCGGTCAATGGTTCCAGCGGCACGCGCTCCCCATCGACCAACAACCAGCGTCCATCCGTTTGCAACCCAAACGCTCCCGTCTCTGCTGCCCTGACCACCGTTGGGGGGACAACATGCGCGTGGACATCCCACATCCGCGTCGCGCCCATTTATCGGTTGGGAATGACGGCAAACGCTTCAATCTCGATGAGCAGTTCGGGACTCACGAGCATTGATACTTCGACCATGGTGGAGGCCGGCAACGGTGGTTTGAAGTAGCGTCTGCGCACCTCATGAATCGCATCAAAATCTTTCATGTTGCGGATAAACACGGTAACCTTCATCACATCGTCTAAACTGCCGCCCGCATCTTGCAGCAATGTCTGCATATTTTCCAAGATGGTCTCGGTCTGCTTGCGGACATCGCCGACCCCAATGACGTTCCCGTCCGGATCTCGCGACGTCAGCCCGGAAATAAACACCAGGGTGCCCGACGCCTCAATTTTCGTGGCTTGCGAAAACACCCCTAAAGGAGCGTTCAGTTTACGGTTGCGCAATTCTTCTTTCGGCATGGTCACTCTCTACCCCTTCCGTCCCATTACTAGTGTGCGTCTTTCTCCTCGGTGTACCATGCGGGCTTTTCCGGATAATGGGGCCCATCATAAATCTCCACTAAAATCGAATCCTCGCGTGCCACGGTCGGGCCATGGACGTGACCTTTGGGGTTCCAATAAAAATGGCCGGGTTTCAGCACAATGTGCGACTTGGTATATTCGTACTCACCGGACAAGCAGTACATAAATTGATTAGACGCATGCCGGTGTTCGCCGGGAATGCCGCTACCCTTGACAAATTTCACGAGACTAATGGAGGCCCCCGTCTCTTCGTTGCTCCACAAGCGAATCTCTGATAATCCGGGAAGCGATTTTGCGCGCCATTCCGACTCCGCCGTGTTGATGAGCACTTCCGCCGGATCTTCGCCTTCCAGATACGGCAGCGGATAAGAGGGCACTTTCAGTTCAACCAGCCGGTTCCAATAGTGCTTTGTCTCGTCCATATTGTACAGCCGGTGGATCCCGCCGGGCTCTCGATACAACACGAACCCAGGGCCTTCATACGATCGCGTGATCTGGCCATCAATCCACTTCATTTGGTTGTGACCCCCTTCAACCGACAGGATCACGTACGGCAAGAGGTGATGGTGGGTGGGATGGCCTTCACCTGGTTGTAGGGAAATTTCCCATAAGCGGATCAGGTCGTTTTCGAACAGTACCTTTTGCGCCACATGGGCATAGTGTTCATCATAGTAGCTTTCTTCCGGGTTTAGCAGGTGCCGATAGCGCGCGGTCTTAAACTCTACAATTCGACTCCAGTAGCGTTTCTGGCTGACATTCTTTAACTTGTAGATGCCGCCCGCTTCATAATAGGCGAAGGATCCCGCCGGCTCCTCGGTAAAGGTCACCCGGCCATCCGCCCATTCCATTTGATTGCGGTCTCCTTCGATAGCCACCACCAGGTAAGGAAGCACATGATGATGCATTGGATGCTCTTCCCCTGGGTAAAGAAGCATATCCCAGACGCGCACTAATTCGTTTTCAAACAAAACCTTCTGCCCAACTGGTGCATATTGGCTGTCGTGAAATTCCACAATCTCACTCCTTACGATTGCAATGTCGATGCAGCCGCCTTGTACACAAGTTCGGCGGTGCGCCGAAGATGATGCTCTAAATGAGATGCAGCCAACTCCGGGTTATTTTGGCGACAGGCGTCCAAAATGGCGTTGTGTTCCCGCCGCCGGTCGTGTACCGTCCCGCGTTGTGTCAGCGTTAGCCGCCGGTACCGTTCAGAATTATCCCAGAGCATGCTAATGAGTCTGAGGAGCCAGGACGAACCTCCGACCGCATACATGCCAAAATGAAACGCCTTGTGCAGGCGCCGCCCCTCGGCGTCATTGCCTGCCTCATACGCTGCTTCATACCGCTCAAGAATGGAAGACAACTGTAGGTAGTTATCCTCCGTAAATACCGCGGCACTGCGTCGAATCACCCGTGTCTCAAGCAGGATGCGGGCAGCATAGGTATCGTCTAAATCCACTAGTGATAACATCGTCACGCGCGCTTCTTTTTGAGGCGGTTGTTCAACAAGCCCCTCCGATTGCAGCTTTTTCAATGCCTCGCGCACGGGCATGATACTCACATCGAGCCGCTTCGCCAGTTCCGCCAACAATAACGGTTCGCCTGGCTTGAGATCCCCCTGAATAATCGCGTCTCTCAATTGCTCCGTGACGTGTTCGGCCAGGGTTGGGGGCTTCCGGCTGTTGGTTAACACATCTAGCGTATTATCCGGCACGCCTGATTCCTCCTTTTTCAGCAGTTGTCATTAGTGTACCGAGTTTAGACCGCGGAAGCCCCTCCCAAGCATTGTTTCTTTGTTACCCTTCAACTTCCTGGATAGCCAGAGCGGCGTCCACCATGGATGTCATGGTGCCGGGTTTAAAGACGTATAGACGCAACAGTGGATAAGCAATGAGCACAATGATCAGTGAGGTGAGAAATCCTAGCGGGAAGACATGAAGGCTTTCCAGGACCGCTGCCAGCACAACAGCTACAACCACGCTCACGACGCCGGCAACGTTTACCGCTTCCACCTGAGAGTGGTCCGCCAACGTTCGCCGCCGCACAATATAGTAATCCGCAATCATAACCGCGGCAAAGGCTGTCGTCATGATCCCTAAAATGTTGAGCCAGCTGTCTATCAGCCCCAAAATGCCGCCAGCAATCATGAGTAAGGCGATAATGTTGCCAAGTATCACCATCGCAAAGCGGCCCGGACGCCACTTGCCCAACGCATCAAAGAGGTTGGTGAGGGCTAACGAGCCGGAATACGTATTCAACACCTGCGCCTTGACCTGAGCCGCGTACATCAAAATAAATCCAATGACAGCAGAGAGAATAATAAAGAACGCACCGGTATTGTTGGCGGCCAGAGCGTTTGCAGCAGCCGCGGCTTTCGCCGGAGTTGCCATGTGGTGACTAATCAGGTAGTGAACGGCTGGACCCATTCCGCCGAAGACAATGACCGCCCCCGCAATCATGATCACGATGTCCATCATGAAGCTCCCGGCATAGGCCATGATAATCACGTCTTTCGGCGTGCGCGCATACCGGGCATAATCGGCATCGCATAGAGCCAAGGCCCCAGCAGAACCCGCCAAAGTCACCAAGACATCAGCAAAACGTTGCCACGCGCCACCCAAACCAGGGATCAACGCTCCATGGGTAAAAATGGTGACAAACGCAACCCCTGAAGTAAATCCGGAGCGGTAAAACATGTACGCCAGCAAGATGAGAAACGCCACCATTAAGTACGACGCCACGCGCAAGACGAGATTGACGCCAAACGTCGTCAACAATATCCACCCAATGGTCAGAATGCCAAAAATGACAATGCGTAAAAGCAACGTATTGTGCCATCCAAACGCAAATAGTGTCCCATAGTACAACAGAGAATTTTCAAGAGCCAAAAAGCCAAGAATCATGAAACCAAAAATCACTGACGCAATGACTGAACCCCGTGCTCCTAACCCGTAAAACCGCGAGGTCACAGTGCTTGACAGGCCTTCTTGGCGACTAATCAACGCCACCATCCACCCGAGAGTGCCGCCAAACAATGCCACAAACACATCCGCGGCAATGGCCCAGCCCATGCCCGCCACGGCTGCCACATAGCTACCAATCAAAAGCTGTACCAGCGTGGTCGCAATACCCATGGCCATCCAGGATAGGGCCCAACCACTTTTGCGTTGCGCCTCAGGAACACGCCCTAGCGCGTGATCTTCGACAACTTCCGCCAAGTTGCCGCGCGTTGCCATTTTGTCACTCCCTTCCATAGACAAAGCATCAAGGTGATTTCCCGATACAATATCACTGATAAATGATAACGCCAGATTTGTCAATAAGTTTATTGTTAGCACAGCGTGTGGAGTTGGTGCCTCGTTCGCTTGGTTTATGACTTTCTTACTATTCAGTATAAAATGAGAGGAGAAGTAGAACTCGCGTGCTAGCAGCAGATGAAATTTTAATGGCTTGACGCGATCGCATTAATGCGCTAATTCATTGTTTTGTTAGCAGCGTTTAAGTCATCCCGGTTTAGCATGCTGAATGACTGTTGGCACATAACATGTCAAGCCAAATGTGAGACCACGCCTTCGGAAAGGATAGACGGTAAAATGTGGGATTTAACCCATAGCATCAGTGAGGATATGTTGCTTTATCCCGGTATCCCCCATCCTGTGTTGCGCGATCTAGCAACGCCCGATCGCGATGGATATGGCATGTCTGAATATACGTTTTGGAACCATTTAGGAACCCACATTGACGCTCCAACACACTTTTACTCAGACGGCTTATCTTTAGATCAGTTTCCGATCAGCGCGTTCATTAAAAAAGTCCACACGGTGGATTGTCAAGGTGTGGAGGAAATTTCGGCGGCGTTCTTGACAGCACAATTGTCACGCTATCAAAATGGCGACGGCGTTTTCCTCTTAACCGGCCAGTACCGATATTGGGGAATGCCTGCATACTTTCATTCATATCCTGTCCTCGTTGAAGATGGCATCGATTTTCTTGTGCACCATCAAGTTCCTATGATTATTGTCGACGCACCCTCTGTTGATCCTGTAGACACAGTGACATTCCCCAATCATCATCTCTTGCTTAGGCATCCGTTACTCATTGTCGAAAATCTCGCTTATGACCCCACGTTACCCAAAACTTTTCAAATTATCGCCTTGCCCATGAAGGTTCATCGTTCTAATGGATGTCCGGCCCGGGTCGTCGCGTTGCCTTGCTGATCATGGTTTTTGGGGGCATGGGTAACCACGCCCCCACAGCATTTCCATCACTCAGATTCCTCACTCATCACGCGTCCGAGTAGCTGAACCTTTTCGGGCTGGCGCCTTCTCATCACCAAGAGAACGACCAATCCCACCACAATCCAAACAAGCATGATATAGGGCGTGAGATTAAACGGTGACGGAGGCACCGGATAAACTGATGCATATAGTGCCAAAAGCCCTAGAATCACGCCAACCAACGGCACAATGATATGCTTGATTGGAGACCATCCGCGGCCGAGGGTACGACGGAAGAACACGACGCCCGCCACCGCAATACTGACATACACCGCAATAATGCCCAAGGATCCGGTTGAGGCCAGAAACCCAAACATTTCCGAAGGACCCAATGGGATGCCCAGCAAAATCCCGATCACCGCGGTGACCGCCCCAATGAACAAAATAGCAGGGGTCGGCGTGCGATACCGGGGGTGCACTTTCCCCATCCACAATGGCAACGCCCTTTGTCTTCCCATGGAAAAGGCAATGCGCGAGACCAAATTAATCCCACCAAGTCCCGCCGTAAAGGCAGACAAGACCACCATAAAATCCACCACATTGGCCATGACCCTGCCAACGTAGCGGGTTACCATGTAATTCAGAGGGGCGGGGGAAGCAGCCCAGACTTGGCTATGCTTGAGGCCATATCCCATATCCAGGGCAAAGCTCACTAACACATAAAAGATTCCGGCAAATACGACAGCTCCTAAAATGGCCTTCGGAATGGATTGCCGCGGATTGGCCGTTTCCTCACCCAACACAGCCGCGGCCTCAAAGCCAATAAATGAGGTAAAGCCAAAAATCATGCCGAAGCCGATGCCCGAAATCCCTGCGGGCGAAGTGCTCGGCGAGAAGGCGTTCAAAGAAATCCCATCGGCCCCACCCTTGGCCAGGGTGACCGCCGAAGCCACCACGACCGCGGCTACAGAAACCAACGCTGTCCACAGCTGAACTCGGGTGGATATTTTGATATTGTATGCCGAGAGAACAACAATCGCTAGTAAAAATATGATGAAGAATATTATCCAGCTGGGACTCGCTGCAAAAAGATTGCGCAAAAGCTCCGTCATATAGAGACTCGCGACACCCAATACCATCGGAACGCCGATCAAAAACGCAAACGCATAAGTCCATCCTCCCATAAAACCCACGGACGGCGTGAGGCCTGCAGCCAGATAGGTGTAGGCGAATCCCGCAGACGGTAGGTTACGGGTAAACTGAATAATTACATAAGCCAGGCTCAGCGTCGCAATGCCCGCCAACAAGAACGACAGCGGCGTAGCACCCCCAGCACTACTGGCTGCAAATTGGGTAGTCAGCGCCACTCCCATCACGGGTGCCAAGAGCGCCACAGAAAGCGCTAACGCATCGGTGGAACTCAACGTATTCGCCTTAAGCTGACTCTCGCTCACCTCGATCCTCCTTTCATCGAAGCCAAGATTATCCATCACACAATGTAGAGATATACACCGACCCGTGACTCCGATGAGCTTCAGCCGCTTATGCGACTTGGATAGAGTCGGCGGTAATCCTCAAGCCCGTCAATCACGTTGACGACATCCGAATCATCGTTATAAAAATGAAAACTCACTCGCACGACGTGTCCGCGGGGGCTGACAAAAATGTGACGGTCTTTCAAGAAATTCGCGAGATGCTCCGAATCCTCGGCCCATACGGCAATTTGTGGCCCGCGCTGACTGGCGTCCAACGGCGAAAACAAGCGGTATCCGCGGTTTAGCAGTTCATTCTGGAGCTGTGTCGTCAACCGCTCTACATGCCGAAATACCGTAGCCGCATCCAGCTCATTGATGAGAGACATCGCGGCCGTAGCGGCAAATGCAGCCGGTATTGCGGGCGTGCCTGTTTGATATCGACGTGCCCCATCGGCAAAATCCAAAACCTGGGGGGTAAACGCAAACGGGTTTCTCCGTCCAAACCAGCCCGTTAAAGAAGGGTTATTCCGCGGTGTGAGGCCAGGACGCACCCATAAAAACGCAATGCCGGGGGCACCTAACAAATACTTGAGCACTCCGGATATCAGATAGTCGCAATCCAATTCGTTCACATCGACCGGTAAGACTCCTACACCTTGGTACGCATCAACCACGACTCGCGCACCATAACGATGTGCATAGGATGCAATCGCTTTCACCGGAAAACGTAAACCGTTGGCGTAAGAAACCAGGGGAACCGATACCAACTGTGTGGTTTCGCCAATCTGTTGGAGATATTGATCAAGCGTAACCATGCCCTCTTGATGTCGGACAAAGTGGACCTTAGCCCCTCGGGGCTCCGCGGCGAGCCAAACGTGCGCAATCGAAGGAAACTCGAGATCGGTGGTCACGATATCACACCGCGTGGACGAAAAGGGTTGTTCCGATACGACTTGAAACGCCCCTTCGGAAGCACACGAGATTACGGCAACATCATCCGCATTGGCATGAATGACGTTCGCAAATTCTTGCCGGGCCCGGTCCACTTCTTCCATCCAGGCATCCCACGGGGCACCGTGGATTCGCCAGCTCGTCATAAACTCAGACATTGCAACCATCACCCGATCCGATAAGGCCCCCTCGCTACAGCTACACAAATGAACACTATCGCGAAACACCGGAAAATGAGCGCGAAATGACTCAGCTAGCAACGCCACTCCTCCTACCTTAGTTTTTTGCGTGAATCCTCGTGTTCTGATTGATTTTTGTTCAATCCCGGGACCTCTGCGACCGTCTCCATTCGAGGAACGACCTCACGAAGCCTACCAACAGGGTTGCAGGGTCCAGGCCCGAATCGTCCTGTGTTCAGGATGATGTCGTTCTGACATGCAGACGAGGGGAGGGACTCTTTATCGCAGGGTCTCGTGTCGCTCCATACTCGAGAGCCCACACATGCCCGAAGGGAGGACCTTCTCTCCCTCGTCCCAGACGTCCCAGGATGAGAACAAAGACCGTCTTAAGCTGCGATCACCGCCGTCGATCGGGGAAACGCCCGCCGGGCATCGTAACGGACCTGATGCCGTAAACACGCCCACGCGATCCGCAACAGTTTGCAGGCCAACGCCATTAATGCGGCTTTCGGCGCCAGCCGCTCCCGGAGTTCCCGATAGCGCGCCCGCGCCGGACCTTCGTGAGCAATCGCCACCACTGCGGCCTGATACAACCCTTGCCGGGCTTGCGGCCGCCCGCGCTTGGCTAGATGGGTCTGGCCCTGATATTTCCCCGAGTTGTCGGACACCACGTTCAACCCCGCCATGCGGACTGCCTGCTGCGGATGGGCATAGTCCGCCAAGTTCCCCAATTCGCCTAAGAGAGTCGCAATGATCACGGGGCCAAAGCCCGGAATCTCGCGTAAGGTGTCTGCCCCCGGTACCGACGCGACCAGTTCCTGTTGAGCTGCTTCGGTGGCCGCGAGCGCGGCGCGCGCCGCGCGCCAATGCGCCAAGTAGGCCGCCAACTGGGTGCGGGCGCTGGCGTGCCCGGGCATCCCAATGGAGTCGCGATAGGCGGTCACGAGCGCCTGCGCCCGTTTCCGGCCGACGCGATGATGGGACGCCTCGAGCAACCCGGCCACCAGGTCCTCAAAGGGATACGCCAACACGTCCGCCGGAAAGGGCACGGTGTCGAGCACCCACAAGGCTGCCCGACCATCCCACGCTTTGAAGACCCGCCGAAATTCCGGGGCATAGACATCCAGCCACCCCTGAATGCGATTCTGCCAGCGCACGACGTCTGCCTTTGGCTGGCGCCGGGTCACCGCCAACGTGGCCAGTTCACTCCAGACGCCCTCGCGCGGTACCCAGGGGATGTATCGCCCCTCCGCGACCGCTCGGGCAATAATCCCGGCATCCTTGGCATCGTGTTTCGAGGGTGTGCGGTCGTCGACTTCTTTGAGTTTGTGCGTATGCAGCGGATTGACTAAGACGACGGTCACGCCGGGTTGTTGGCGCAGCCCGTGCGCCAACGGCAACCAATAACCGCCCGTGGATTCGAGCCCAATGACGAAACGCGTGGCCCCCAGTGGCCGCCCAGCCCACAGGGCTTCGAACCCGCTCCGGGTATTGGTAACCCGCATCGGCTTGCCCGCCGACAACCCGTTAGGCCACAACCATTGGATGTAATGCCAGCCTTGGGCCACGTCGATCCCTCCAATCACGGCGCCTTCGACCGCCGCTTTGCGTTCATCAATGGTCGAGGTAGAATGCATCTCAGAGTCCTCCTTGGTCTAAGGTTGTTCACACCACCACGGTACCAAGGGGGATTTTTTCCCTCAACTATCAAAGTCCGCCGAAATCACATCTCTACAGGACGCTTGATCGCGCGTTGGCATATGTGGACTGGCGAGACCCGGGCAGTGCCGCTTTTTATGCTTCGGTTCAGATGGCCGACCAACACCTGGCTGCACGCCTCGCCCGATTGCCCCGAGACAAACGGGGAAAGGTTCAAGTTGTCGGCCATTGTCATATTGATGTGGCATGGCTGTGGCGCCTTCGCCACTCGCGTTATAAGGCAGCACGGTCATTTACGACAGCGTTACGCTTGATGGAGGAATACCCGGAACTTGTGTTCTTGCAATCCCAACCGCAATTGTACGCGTTTATCAAAGAAGATCAGCCACTGGTTTATGAGCGAATTCGCCAACGGGTTGTCGAGGGGCGGTGGGAACCCGAAGGGGGCATGTGGGTGGAAGCGGATACGAATTTGCCCTCGGGAGAATCGCTCGTCCGGCAGTTGCTGTTTGGGATCCGTTTTTTCGAACAGGAGTTTGGGCGGCGTTCGACCGTTCTTTGGTTGCCCAATGCGTTTGGTTATAGTGCAGCGCTTCCACAAATTCTCAAAAAGGCGGGAATCAACACCTTTATCACCACGAAATTAAGCTGGAACCAATATAACCGCATGCCTCACGATACCTTCTGGTGGCGAGGCATTGATGGGAGTGAAGTATTGGCGCATTTTCTCACGACGCCCGGCCCCCATGAGTGGGATCAGAGGGAGAATTGGGCCGCTACGTATAATGGTCAATTGATTGCAGGCACCGTGCTCGGTACCTGGTGGCGTTATCAGGATCGCCACATCAACGGAGATCTCCTCATCGCGTTTGGCCATGGGGACGGTGGTGGGGGACCCGATCGCGACATGTGTGAAATGCGGCGCCGGTTGGATCAGCTTCCCGGTTTACCATCCGTACAGCCGGGAACGGTCGGGTCTTATGCCCAACATCTTCACGGCATCGTAGCCGCTGCGCCGGTGGTGCCGACCTGGGACGGCGAACTTTATCTGGAATATCACCGGGGTACATTCACGAGCCAAGGTCGTAGCAAAGCCATGAACCGCCGGTTGGAACTGGCGCTGCGCGATGCCGAGTGGCTCGCCTCCTGGGCTTTTTATACTGATCCCAGCGCATGGCTTGCGGTGCATAAGCAACTGAATGAAGCCTGGACCATTGTTTTGCGAAACCAATTTCACGATATTTTGCCGGGTTCCAGTATTGGGGAGGTGTACGGGGACCAGGAGAAGGAGTACGAGGAAGCGGAGACGATAATCAATGGAGTGCGCGCGAACGCACTCAAAGTCTTAGTGGTTCAGGGGGATCGGACGTGGACTATCCTTAACTCGGCGGCATCGCCCCGCACTGCTGTTGTGCGCGCGCCACGTGTTGCCGCCGGCGGTCGTTGGGAGACCCTGGCAGGAGAGGTATTGCCATACCAACAAGATGATGCAACAGCTTGGGTGCGGGTGGGGCCGGTGGCTGGCCTTGGCACGGAAACCGTGGTTTGGCGCCCCGGTTCTGCCGTCCCGGTCGAGCCGGGTCCGTTTGATTGGCATGCATCGGAACGGCGGTTAGTAACCCCTTATTACGAGGCGACATGGAATGGTCACGGTCAGTTGGTGCGGCTTTATGATCGGCGCTGCGCTCGTGAAGCCTTTCACCGGGAGCGATGGCAAACTGCTGGGAAATCTTTGAAGATAAACCGCTGCGGTTTGATGCCTGGGATATTGACTTATTCTACCAAGAAAAGCGGTATGTTATCGATCAATTATGTGCCATGGAGTTCGTCGCCAGTGGTCCGGTGTTCGCGGCCTTACGGTTTCGATGGGAGTATCCTGGCGTGGTGATCCGCCAAACGGCGCGCTGGTATGCGGAGGACCCGCGTATAGATTTTGATACCACCATTGACTGGCACGTGCATCACCAACTGCTAAAGGTGGCATTTCCGGTACAGGTTCGCGCCCGAGCGGCCGCTTACGCCATCCAATTCGGGCACCTTTATCGCCCCACTCACTGGAACACCCCGTGGGATCAGGCGCGGTTTGAAGTGGTGGGGCATCAATGGGCCGATCTTTCGGAGCATGGGTACGGCGTGGCGCTGGCTAACGACTGCAAATACGGGTACGACATCAAGGACCACGTCATGCGGCTCACGCTTATTAAGTCAGCCACCTACCCTGACCCCAACCAGGATCAAGGGGAACACCACGTCTGCTACGCGCTGCTGCCGCACGCGGGGGACCTCGTGGCTGGGCAGGTGGTTGAATCCGCGTGGGATCTTAATAGTCCATTGGTGGCGGTGCCGGGAACCTGGAAAGCGTCCGACCGCCTAGTATGGGTTGAAGGAAACCACGTGCAAATTGATGCCATCAAGCGGGCTGAAGATGGGGATCAACTGGTAGTCCGAATGCACGAACAAGCTGGCAGCCACACGCGCGTCACCCTGCACACCGCCCACCCTGTCATTGCCTGGCAGGTGGTGGACTTGCTTGAACGTCCCGCCGGTCCACGCCAAACGGGACCCATCGTTTTAGCATTCGGACCATTTGAACTTCAAACAGTGCTTATGGTCTACGACACTCAGGTAACAAAAAACGGTGAACGGCGACCATGGGAAGCATAACTGGGCGGGATCGTCGACGTTACCCGTAGGGGGTCCTCGATTTGAATGGAGTAAAGCCTGGACTTGTTCGTTAAGCGTTGGGAGGTCAGCAAATGGGTAATGTGACACTGGCAGCCGAACCTACTATCTTTTTGGTGGAACAACACGGCCAGTTATTTCAGCGGGTCGATGTGTTGGTGACCTGTCGCGAGTCCCTTGTCCGTGGTGAATTGTTAGTGTCGGGCCCCCGTTATTCGGATCGAGTGACGTTAGGACAATTACCCGCCGGGCATCATGCGATTTACGCTCGGGTTCCCGAAGTCAGCGAGAATACACCGTACCGACTAAAGTTCAGCTGGGAAGGCGGGGCGTGTACGACAGAGGTGATGGTGTCTCCTTTGAGACACTGGGTTATTGACGTCGTTCAGCATTCTCACCTTGACGTCGGATATACCGATCCCCAAGCGGACGTTATCCAATATCATCTGCGTTATCTCGATCAAGTCGTGGAATGGTGCGAGGGAACACGTCACACGCGCACGCCATTTAAGTGGACAGTGGAAACCACGCTGCCATTGACCTGCTGGAATGAATCGCGGCCGCCATGGCTCGTGAACGAAATGCGCCGTCTAGCGCTGGCAGGTCAAATTGAAGTATGCGGAGCGTGGGTCAACATGCATACGGAAGCGTATCACTTGGACGAGCTGGCCAGAACTTTTGAGTTTGCTGGCCGCCTCCGCCGGGACTGGGGCATTGCTATTACGACTGTCATGCAGACGGATGTGCCCGGCATGACAGAGGGCTTCTTAAAATGCGTGCAAAACTTCGGCGCACGCTATGTTGCCGCCGCACGCAATTATGCCGGACGGTCCCTGCCAGAGCGAACTGGCGCCCGCGGGGATGCGAGACTCTTTTACTGGATTCCGGCTACGCCCACCCAGGCCCCGCCCGTCCTGGTCTGGTACACCGATACTCCGCACGGTCTCTACATGGAAGGTAACGCCATTGGCTTAACCGATTCGTTAGCGGTTGTGGAGTCGCGGTTACCAGCACTGCTACGGAAGTTGGAAGAGGAGCACTTTCCGTTGGATCACGTGCTCTTACGCGTTCAAGGTACGCGGTGGGATAACGCTGGGCCGAATATCATGCCCACACGGATCGTTGACGAATGGAACCAAAAATGGGCATTCCCGAAATTGCGATTAGCAACGCCTCGCGAGTTTTTCGCGGCGGTCGAGACCCAGGCTTCTTCGCTGCCAACCTTTTCGGGAGATTGGACCGATTGGTGGGCTGACGGCATCGGGTCTGCTAGTCGCGAAAACGCCATGAACCGAATGGCGCACCACATCATGAGAACGGCGGAATACTTTCATGCGTTGGCTCATCTCAACAACGCTTCGCAATATCCGACGTCAGCCCTTACGCACGTGCTACGGGCCATGGCGTTGTTCGACGAACACACCTGGGGGGCGTCCTATCCCTGGGAGGATACCTTACACGGCAATACGTCTGGGGTACTACAGTGGATGACCAAAGCAGGAATGGCCCATAGAGCCTATTACGGAAGCGTTGCGCTACGGGAATCCGGCATGGCAAAATTAGCGGGCGCGCTGCGTGGAGAGCGCAGTGAACACCTTTTGGAGGCAGGGTCCATCATCTGTTTTAATCCTGCGCCGGAAATGCGTTCTGGCGTCGTCACGGCCTGGATCCCCGACGGGCCGCGGACCGAAAAGACCATTGAAGTGGTCGACAGGGACAGCGGGAAGGTTGTTCCACATGCCGTTATTGACCCTCCGTCGACGGGTATTGAAGTGCATATTGATTCTCAGGGAACCTGGAGTGAGGGCGAAGCAGGTGCAGCCGCGGAAGGTCCACGACCCCGCGGCCGCGAGGTGATGATTTTTGCAAAGGATGTTCCCGCGCTGGGATTTAAGTCCTATCTTGTGCGTCAGGCACACTCCACTGAGACTGTCGACACTATGCCTTCGGAGACCCGCAATCTACCCATTTTAGAGACCCAATTTTATCGGGTGACGTTTGACGATCACTCGGGTGCGATTTTGAGTCTCTACGATAAAGAGTTAGCAGTCGAACTCGTCGATCGGGAGGCGCCGTTTGCGTGGGGTCAATATATCTACGATCGGTACACCACGGCACCACGCTTTAATCATCTGTCGTCACGCATCCGCGGAGCCGAGATTCCGTTTTTGGGCAACCGCAGCGGCGTTCGGATGGCTCGCTTAATGCGAGCCGACCATAACGCCCTATACGATGCCTTGTATTGGGAGATCGTGGCGGCTGGATGTGAGAGCGTGTCTCTCGAGGTCCGCGTTTATAACGATGTCAAGCGGCTGGAATTCGTGTATGGTTTTCGTAAGCCCCGGACCGAAGTGAAGGAGGCTGCATATATCGCGTTTCCCTTTGACAAACGATTTGGCGAGCCGAGTTTTGAAGTGTGCGGTTCAATATCGTCGCGAACGGCGCCACATGTTCCGGGATGGTGTGACTATCTGCAAACGGTTGGCGATTGGATCGCCTTGAGTGATAACAAGGTTACGGTACTTTTTGTTCCCGTCGATGCGCCACTGATGGAGATCGGTGCCATTCATACGCCATATAATCCATTTAAACCAACAACCCCCGAGCATAGTCCGTCTCTTGTCTATTCCTATGCGTTCAATAACATCTGGGACACAAACTTTCCTAACGCGCAAGGCGGGGAAATGATTTTGCGCTATGTCTTGTCGAGTTACGCAGGGCCATTTTCAGCATTGCTCATTCCGGCGTAATCCACCAAGTGTTCCAGTAATTCTCCACCAGCCGGTCCAGTAAATCGCCACCGGATGGTCCGATAATTCGCCACCACCCGGTCGAGGGCGCTACGCTTCTGTTGTACTCGGTTCCGCCGGCGGCGGCAAGGTTTTCCTGAGGGATTCTCCCCGCAGCTCAATCCGGTAGGCCTGGTGAACCACGCGGTCGAGCACGGCATCGGCGATAGTCGCATCCGCGAAGAGGCCATGCCACTGTGCCACGGGCACCTGACTCGTGATGATGGTGGCCGCTCGCTGGTAGCGGTCATCGAGGATTTCCCAGAGGTCCCGAGCTGGCTCGGCGTTCAGCGGTTCGCCCCAGTCATCCAAGATCAACCGTGCCACCCGCGCCCAGGTTTTCAAGGCCTGCGGATACGTGTGTTCCAGCCGGGCGACCCACAAGTCACCCAACAGGCGACTCACACGGATGTAGCGCACGCGGCGGTTCTGCCGGCAGGCCGCCTGCCCCAGCGCACAAGCTAGAAAGGTCTTGCCGCAGCCCGTGGGGCCGGTGATGAGCACCGTTTGGTGCGCCGTAATCCACTGGCCTGTCAGCAAGTGCTGAAACTGACCGCGGTCGAGGCCGCGGGGTACATGATAATCCACCGCTTCCGGGGCCGCTGCGAGGCGCAGTGGCGCCTCCCGAAGCCGGCGGGCCCACCGCTGGTTTTGGCGGTGAACCCATTCGGCATCCACGAGCAGGCCGAATCGCTCGTCGAAGGTCAAGTCGGCCATGTCGGGATCGGTCTGTTGGCGCTCCCAGGCCTCCGCCATGGCGGAGAGCCGCAGCGCATGCAAGTGCTCGCGAGTCGCATTCAAGATCATTCCAGAGTCCTCCTT
>JAPNUR010000020.1 GCA_026627385.1 Bacillota bacterium
CTCGGCCTGGTTCCCCCACGCGGGGGCGACAGCGATCGTGAGACTACCTGGGGCAAAAAGCGTGAGATACGACAGCATTCACACGGCCAAAGAAACCGGCTGGGAACCCCGGGCCTATCTCCCATCCCTCTTCGAGCCATGGCCGCCGCGTGATCTCCAGGATCCCGCCAGCTGAGCCGACGGCTTGCCCTGGTCGTCGACGTTGCCGGCTCATGTGAAAGCGCCGGGGAGTGCGTCCCCCACTGCCGATTAAGCAGAGGCCGCCCCCAGTCAGAACACCCGTGCTCCCCGCCGTCGAGGTGGGGAGTATTTTACGCTTACCGGCCGGCACAGGCGACGCCCGCCTAGCGGGCAGGACACCGTTTTTTCAAACTGTGCCGCGCTGCTTCAAAGCCGCCGTTGCTCATCGTAGGGATCTGCCCGGTTTTTGGGGCGTGACAGAACACCTCGCCGCGATAGTTATAGGTGACCGTCGGGTGGTCCGGCAGGCCTCGCGTGGCATCCGGATCCCGCCACATATTCCCGATCGCGATCACCGGCTTGATCTGGTAGGTATCCCAGCAGGCGGCGATCAATGGGGTATCATCATAGCCCCGGTCGGCCGTCAAAATGGCGGCGGGGGACATCAGCGCGCCGTGGTGATGGTGCAGATAATCCAACAAGGGCAGCGCCCGGGTCACCTCGGACACCGACGCTTTCGTCACCTCCCATGCCACCGGCAATTCGTACGTCGAATCCACGACCAGGTGCAGCTTATACCCGAACCACTTGACCCCTTTGGTCCAGGTAGTCCCGTCCTCATGAACGCCGCGGTATTCCTTCCGTCCAAAGTCGGCATCGACGTCGCGGCGCCCATCGGCGGTGGGGTTTTGGGCGGGCCGCACGGCCCGCGACCGGATGGCCTTGCTGTCCATCGCCATGCGCTGACCGAAATCTGGGAGAACGGCCGTAATGTCATCTACCAGCTGCTCAAACATCGCGTCTATCGTGTCCTGTTCGGCCATCAGGCGACGCAGAAACCGGGTATACGCCGACGCAGGCGGCACCGCCGGGCCGCGAAACCCGCCGAGTTCTCGCCGTTGCGCGGTTCGCGCCAATTCCCGAGCGCAGGCTCTCTATCGAGGAGTGCTGAAAGACCCCCCGGCTAAGAGCGAATTCCACCGGGCGCGAATCGGATAGTCATTCCGCCCGCGCCCGCAGGCGGCTTCCAGCGTGCGCATGAGGGATTCATCCGGCAGGGTGTCGAGCACGAGCACCAAGCGTTCAAGGTCGCCTAATTCGGAGAGTTCGTGCCACGAGAAGACGGGCGGTTGTGGTATGATAGCCATACGGGCAAGCTCCTTCCGGAAAATTGTCGGGATACTTCAATTTTACCAGAGCTTGGCCCGCTTTTCTTGTCTTGATGCGGGTTTCCGGGATCTCGGCCCGGTTCGCCGATGCGGGGTCAAATGGGCTGGAGACGTCCAAACCGGGGCCAGAAACCCGCATTCAACCGTCCACTAATGGGGGAAAATTCTTCCGAACCAGCAGCTAATTCTATGTCCCGCAACGATTTCCCGACAGCGCAAATGCCTCGATTTGCGAGTTCCGATCCCGGGCTACGCAACGCTTCTGGCCCACGCCTTATACGGTGCGGAAATCGGAATTCGGGCGGTCCTTGGACGCCTTGGAGGGCCATTCCCTTTTCCCCCGTCACAGCCTGTCGTGTCGATCATCACCCCGTGGCCACAGTGGCTCACCCGGCCCGCCATTGATGCCCAAAAACAGTTATGGGATCCCGTCGCCGCCTGGGTCACCCGGTACGGCCCCGAATCCCTTGCATACAGTCCGTATGCTGAATCCACCAGCATATTCCCCATCGCCCTATTCAACGGACTGCGATGGCCCGGATGGTTCGGACGCGCGCAGAAAGCCAATCATGAGTGGTCCGCATACTTCCGGGGAGGTGCCTGGTCGGCTGCTCAGTGGCTAACCTGGATTGCCACAGGATTACCTTGGATGAACCCCGTCGACGCCCTATCATTCGCCGCCACAGCCTTACCCGCCCGCAGCCAGGTTAAAGCGTTTATTCTGGATGCCCTGACCACTCATGAACGTGGCGAGTCCTACACCCACTGGATGACTCACCTTAGTTTGCGCGGGCATTACTATCCCTCCACACACGTCGTGCCCAACGCCGGTATCGTCACCGCTGCGCTTTACTGGGGAAACGGCCACTGGGATCGGATAATAGAAATCATCGCCGAGGCGGGATTTGACCCGATTCACAATGCTTTGGTGGCCGGGGCCCTGGCGAAAACGTTCTGCCGGCTATGACAATTCAGACGGGCGCGCCAGAGAACACTCTCCAACAGTTGCTGCACGACCTCCACGCAATCCCTACTGCATCACAATGCATGATCACGGGGAGTGACGCCACACAGTCGTTGGCATCGAAAGAGAGCCGTCGGACCGTCGACATCACCGAAGGCTGGTTTCGGAAACCGAAGGTGCCGAACCGAGATGAGGGCTTGAGTAGCCTTCTATAGCAGGACATGTCCCAGGAAAGAGCGAACATTCTCGACATCAGTCACACTGTTGCGCAGAATCCAGTCGGGCGCGTCGTGAAGCTAGCCTCACAGGTAGGCACCGGGAGGGATGCAGGCCCATGATCATTTTGGCCGTGGGAGTAGCGCTAGTCGTGAGTATGGTGCTGTGCCGGGCAATCCGTCGGGTCGTAATAATAGCACTTGTTATCGTCGCCGTGGCGGTTGTCGTTTCGCGCATTCCTTCCACCAACCGCAGTATCGAATCATACCGTCTCCTGGTGTCTTTGTTGGGCCACGTGCTCTGGGTCTCCATTCAGCGCGGTGCCCTGACCTCTATTCATCTCGCCGAATCATGGCTTACGCGATTGCATGTGTAAACAGATATTCTCCACCAGCTTCCCTTTTGCGATTTTACTGCCCAGCCGTACTTTCCAGGCTTCAGTTGTTGTTCGCCCTATACCATGCGATAATGGAAAGGCGATAGATTACACGACACCGGCCGGAGGTGAGACTGACGGATAAAAAACCCTTAATCGCCATTAGTCCTATTCCCGTGGACATTTGGTATGAAGGGCCAACACTGGTTGTGGCGGACAAACCGCCAGGCATGGCCGTGTATCCTGAAACGCCAGAGTCTCGTGACACTCTGGTCAATGCCTTGCTGCAGTCCAATCGTTGGTTAGCTGACATGGAAACAAGTCAAGCACCAGGAGTGCTGCATGCTCTTCATCCGGCAGACCGCGGGTTAGTCGCGGTAGCGAAGACCGAGGACGCCTTTGCGACTGTCCAGGATCTCTTAGCGCAAGGACGCCTCACCTTTTCATACCGGGTGACGCTTCCGAACACCCTCCCCGTCGACGATACGGCGGCGGTAACCATCGTCGACCAGGTGACGTATGGTGACACGCGCGTGGTGGACCTCGATACGCCTGTCGGCGATACGCGGACTTTGCGCCAGACGTGGCTTCGCGGCACCACCGAAGACGTGTATTTTGTGCTGTATCGCCTCGCCATTCCGCTTGAGGAGGGGGTTCTTGAAGTCGCTTTAGGTGACCGTACCCCTTTACCCCAGATAGACTTATATACCGCCCCCCCTTGAAGTGTGTGTAACGGCACGAAAGAGTTTCTTTCGTATAACGGCTTCGGCTATCGCGATTACAGCCTCACTGATCCTGAGAATGTGGAGACGATGCGGCGACTGCGGGGTCACCTGAGAGGGATCCCAGTCATCCACTTTAACGGGCAAGTGTTGGTGGGATTTGATCGGCATCGTCTCAAATCGCTACTGGCGTTGTATTAGTGTCGTCGGCATACCTTGAGCGAGCGAAGGAGGGGTGTTCGCATGTCGCATCCATCACAATGGAAGGAAACGTTAACCTTTTCCTCCGATGACCTCCAGTCATTAGAGGTGTTCATACACGAACCGGATACCCGCCGAAGCGACATCTTTCGGGAAGGTACGTTGGCAGAACATGATGGCGTGCGCATTGATTGGGTGATTAAGCACGACCTATTCGAAGGAGTTGTCGTGCACTTTAGCGCCCTGAATGCGGACGGCACCATTTTTTACGGTGGCGACCAAGCTACCTTGCGCGACGCGCGCGACCTTATTGGCACTTACCATATCCGGCACGGGGAGAGCACTTACGACATCACGGTCACCAGCGCATGACGGCGCAGCATCACGAGGTATCGCCGCCTCGAGGCACACCAGCGTGAACAGTAATCGGATGCGCGTTTCGCTCGGAAGCAATGGACCTCTGGGCCGCATCGCGCTTTCTCGGTTGGACCGCTACTACGGAGCCTCTGCCGAAGGCCGTGTTGGCTTGTTAGGCGGCCAGCGGGGGTTTATTAATTTCGTCGTAAAGCTTCCATCTGTTGGCAGCACTAACATGATCTCGCCCGATGACGCCCTCTAGCGTGCCACCGCACCTCGAAGCCAGTAAAAAAGCCCGCGGTGAGCGGGCTTTTGACACGCCAATCAATATCCTACGAAACACCAGACTTAAAGAGCATAATCCAAATGGACATGGCGACCATCCCTAGTGCCACAAAAAAGACGAAGTAGAGGGGGATGAGCTGCCATGCAAGGCCCCGACCTTCGCGAATATGCATGAACACCCCTAGTTGAAGCGCAGCCTGAAATACCGCTAAAATCAAGATCACGCTTAACAAGGCTACCGGGGGCAACACGTGATTCATCACCAGAAAGTATGCCCCGAAGGTCAGAATCAACGACCCAATATAGCCCAGAATTTGAATGCTGGGGAACTTCTCCTCGTGAAATCGCGGCTCCAAAAACCGCAAGACCTTGTCGTTTTCGTTATGATACGCTTCTTCGGCTGTCATCGCCTTGGGCGCTTCGGACATTCTCGACACCTCCTTAGACTCTGGACTCGCCTAGACTATCTTTCCATTCAGGTAGACAAAGGTGTAAATGAAAATCCACACAATGTCGAGAAAGTGCCAATACAGCGAGTAGGTATACACTTTCCGGGCCGTCTGGGGAGTGATGCCGCGCTTTCGCAGTTGGAACAGCAACGTGATAGCCCAGAAAATGCCGAATGTCACGTGTGCACCGTGAGTGCCGACTAAGATATCAAACGCCGACAAGAAGGCGCTCGTATGCCATGTCGCCCCCATCTGGGCAAAGGTCACAAAGTCGTGGATTTCCGTCCCCACGAATCCTGCCCCTAACAAGATGGTAACAATCATCCATCCCATGAGGGCGCGCACCTGACCCTTGCGCATAAAATAGACCCCTAGCCCGATGGTAAAGCTCGATGTCAACAACAGAATGGTCTCCAACATGACCGGACCCATGCGAAACAGCTGATCGGGTGTGGGGCCCATGGCCACCGAGGTGCGGAATACCGCATAGGTGGAGAACAGACTGGCAAAGATAAGCACGTCCGTTACCAAGAACATCCAGAACCCGGTAATCTTAATACTCTCTTTTTCGTCAGCAAACTCGATTGGTAAGGGGTGCTGACCGGCTTTTTCGGCTAACGGTAAGCTCATCCTTGCAACCTCCCTAGCGAGGCCTCCGTTTGACGAACGACGTCAGCCTCCAAGTGATGGTGGTCGTCATAGTCAAACCCTGAGAACAAGAGGCACGCGATCACCCCAAGGATTCCCACAATGGCAATGGGCCACCACTTGAAGGTCATCCCGAATCCGAGGACAAAGAAGGACACGCCTAATAAGAATGGGATCGGCGTATTCTTGGGCATCTCAATGTCATGCACGTCTTCGGGCCGTAACGCATGTGCCATCGTCTGCCCCTTTTGCTTCATGGCCCACCACGCATCGCGCTCATGTACCACGGGAATGCGGGCAAAGTTATACTCGGGTACCGGCGACGGCAGCGACCATTCCAGCGTGCGGCCATCCCACGGATCGCCGGTAACGTCGCGCTCACCATAAAGCAAACTCCACACGACGTTGTACACGAGAGCCACAAATCCCGCTCCCATAATCCACGCGCCAACAGTGGAAATCACGTTCAGTTCATGCCACCCCAAGCCGGCGGGATAGGTGTAAAGGCGGCGAGTCATTCCTTTGAGGCCGAGTAGATATTGTGGCGTAAAGGTAATCCAAAATCCAATAAAGAACAACCAGAACGCCACCTTACCCTGCCGTTCATTGAGTTTCATGCCAAACATCTTCGGCCACCAGTAGTACATCCCCGACAGCAGGCCGAACAACGTGCCACCAATAATCACGTTGTGGAAGTGGGCAATCAGGAAGTAGGTGTTGTGGAGCTGATAGTCGGCAGGTACAACGGCTAGCATCACGCCGGACGCTCCACCAATGACGAACGTGGGAATAAATGCCATTTGGTACAGCATTGCCGTCGTCATCTGTATACGACCGCCCCACATAGTAAAGATCCAGTTAAAGATCTTCACCCCTGTGGGAATCGCGATGAGCATCGTCGACAACCCAAAGAACGCATTAACTGCCGGGCCGGCCCCCATCGTGAAGAAGTGGTGCACCCAGGTTCCGTACGACAAGAACATGATGGCCAGCACCGAAACCACCATCATCGGATAACCGAATAGCGCCTTCTTGGAATAGGTGGCCACGACCTCCGAAAACACTCCAAACAGCGGCAAGACTAAGATGTAAACCTCCGGATGGCCAAAGAGCCAGAAAAGATTGACGTACATCATGGGCATGCCGCCGCGCGTCAGCGTAAAGAACGAGGACCCGAAGAGGCGGTCGAAGAGGCTCATAGCCAAGGCCACCGTCAGCGGCGGGAAAGCAAACAAGATTAATGCCGACGTCACCATGGTTGTCCAGACAAACATGGGCATCTTCATCAACGTCATTCCCGGCGCCCGCATGCGGATAGTGGTCACCAAGAAGTTAATTCCGGTCATGGTGGTTCCCATACCCGCAATGAGCAGCGACAAGAAGTAGTAGTTTTCACCGGGGCCGGGATTAAACGCCAAACCCGTGTATGGGGGATAAGCCGTCCATCCGGCGTCAGGCGAGCCACCAATGATAAAGGAGATGTTAAAGAGAATCGCCCCAAACGCGAAAAGCCAAAAACTCATGGCATTGACGCGGGGAAACGCCACGTCACGAGCTCCAATCATCAACGGAACCACGGCGTTGAAGAGCGCAAAGATGAACGGCATCGCCATGAAGAAAATCATAATCGTGCCGTGCGTGGTAAAGACTTCGTCATACTGGATGGCGGGCATAAAGTGCACGCTTGGCATGGCCAATTGCGCGCGCAGCATCTCCGCGTCAATGCCGCCACGGAACAGCATGACAATCGCGGAAATCAGGTACATGACCGCAATTTTCTTGTGGTCCACCGTCGTGAGCCATTCCCGCCATAACCAGCCCCAACGATGCGTCTTGGTGAGAAATCCGATGAGGCCCAAGCCCCCTAATACTAAGCCCGCATCGATGAGCAGGATGTCCGGAAACCGCACTGTCGGCGGAAACAGCGTATGAATCAGATACGTGACAAACGAAGGCATACAAATCCACCTTTCAGTGTGTTCACCACCCGGATCCTACGGGTTTTGCATCGGCATGTACGAGATATCGTTCTTGTCGCGCATCACCATGTACATGCCGCTACCAGTCAACGTAAAGCCGTTCGCAACTGTGGGAAACGTATCTTGAGGATAACTGCTGTAAATGGCTTCACCGGTGGTGTTGTGTTTTAAGAGCTGATCGTACACCGTCATGGTCATGGGCGAAGCGGTTTTGCGCGTTGCTGCTACCCAGGCGTTAAAGGCGGCAGGAGAAACGGCCTTCACGTGGAAGAACATCTTCGCAAACCCGGTGCCTGAATACTGGCCACTTAAGCCAATGTAGGTCCCCGGCTTGTTCGCCTCAAGCCACAAGGGCAGTACGCGATTGGGCATGGTGTATTCCATACCTCCCAATGCCGGAACCCAAAATGTGTTCATCGGCGAATCGGCTGTCAGCTCAAACAACACCGGCTTACCTGTCGGAATCACCAATTGGTTGACGGTGGCGACATGTTGGCCCGGGTATTCAAAAAGCCATTTCCAGGTCAACGAGGTCACATCGATGACAACCGGATCTTTGCCTTTTGGCTTCGGCACATGAGCCAACGCAAAGGTCGTCTGAACGGTTGGAATGGCAATCACGGTAAGCAACACGGCGGGCAACACCCACCACAGGATTTCTAGCCATTTGCTGGTATGCCAATCAGGACGATACGGTGCGGTATTGCCTGGCTTGTCGCGAAACCGAATAATCGCGTAAAAGTACAACGTAAATACCACAACGATGACGATGCCCATAGCAATGGCCGCGAGCTCCATCAGGTGCAGCTCCTGCTCCCCAACAGGCCCAACTGGATGCAACAAGACATACTGTTGACCGCATCCAGTGCTCATCAAGCCGGCGACCAACGCAAGCGGAATCAACTTGCGGTACGGTCTCTTGAAAAACGCTGGCCTCATCAGAAAAACCACCTCTACCCAATTTTGTGCACCAGATACCTCGCCCCGTAACCTCGCAATTGAACGAAAATACCGACGCAACGGAATTCTTATTCGAGCTTGGGTAACTTTCCTATCCTTGTAATCGTTAGATTACTTAACTTGAAGTATAGCAATGTTAAAACCGGGAATCAATTTGATTTCTAATGTCGGCGTTCATTTTTCGCGGACACTCGGCGCCGGGGGCCGGAACAGCGTGAATCACGATGCGGAGCGGGTCCGGAGAAGGTGAGCCTCCCCGCGCCCAAATCGCCAGGCGAGAAGGGCGGCAAGCCCTAGGTTAAGAGCTAACAAGGAAAAGCCGAAGCTAAAACGGTGGGTGGCATCGATCAAGGCGCCAAAAAGAGGGGGAAACAAGGCTGATCCTAAAAATATCGCGGTGCCAACGCTCATCATCGCCAAGCCCGAGTGCTCGGACGGCACGGATTCCGCTGCCCAGGTAAGCGTTAACGCATTCCATCCCACAGCGCCCATACCAAAGAAAAACCACACCAGAAGCAAAGCGGCGAAAGGCACAGATGTCGGGAGCCATGCTACCACCAACGACATCCCGGCAGCTAATATGGCGCACCACATAATGACCGGTGTGCGACGGCCTCCTAACCGATCGCTGAGAGCCCCCGAGGCTACCCGGCTAAACCCGCCGCCTAGCTGTGATGCGGCCACGATGAGTCCAGCCGTCACGATGCCGACGTGGTGCACGCGGTGTAAATCGCTAAGGCTAAATCCAAGCAACAGGTATTGACCCGATACCAACAATATTCCCACCAAGGCCGGGCGCCATACTTGTCCGACCAGGCGCCAATCAAACCGCGGATCCGCTGGCGCTCGACTAACCCCGATGGGGTACAGGGGCTCCATCGAGGCGCCAAAGAGCCAACTCGTCACGAGCAACTCACCGGCGAACAGCCAAAAGATCATGTGAAGGCCGGCTCCTTCAGCTAGTCGGGGGAGGAAACTGGCTGCTAAGAGCGCCCCTAACGGCACCCTGGTTTGCCGAATCCCCATAACCAGTCCCCGCGGTCGACGAGCAAAGGCAGTGAACACAGCCTTGGTTCCGGCAGCAGGAGTAGTCGCGAGCGCCGCTCCCACCGCATACAACACTACGAGCAGGGGCCAAAACCCCCGAACTAACGCCAAGACACCAGTAAAGCCGCCCATCGCCGCCGCACCCCAAAACAGCAACGTCCGGGGACCCAGGCGATCGGCCAGCCGACCCATAAAGATCATGGACGTCATGACTCCAAGGGAGAGGGCGCTAGTCACCAATCCCATCTGCGCGAGCGTTAAATGATAGGCAGACGCAAAAAAGACCCCCATCACGACGATTCCCTGTTGCACAAATGACATGCCCGTCTGAGACAACGTCGCCAGGGCTAAAAACAGCCGCGGCCCCACTTTGGCTGGAAATCCATGGGCATCAAAGGTCTTAATCACTAAGACACCCCGATCTGGTTATTCTTGTCGGGCAATATTCATTCAAAACCACCTTCGATCTGAAAATTTTCTATGTTACCATACAAGTACGATTGATCGAGAAATTTATTAAAAACCCGCCTAGGGAGTGACTGCGGATGAATTCCGGGTTGACGATTCAGCATATGTTTGACTACGCGACGACATATTTTCCGGACCAAACCATCGTCTGCCGGAAGCCAGAGGGCACCATTCGTTTATCATACCAGGAATTTGGCCACCGCACACGGCGCCTTGCAGCAGCACTGATGGCGCTGGGAGTAGGGCCCGGGGACCGGGTGGGTACCTTTTTATGGAATGATTTGCCCCATCTTGAAGCGTATTTTGCCGTCCCCCTGATTGGCGGCGTGTTGCATACCATTAATATCCGCCTCCCTGCTGATCAATTGCTGTATCTTGTTAATCACCCTGAAGACCGCGTCTTGATCGTCGATCGCACGTTATGGCCAGCCCTTGCTCCACTACGCGAGCGGCTAACGTCTGTCACCGCCATCATTTTGACTGGGCGGTCGCCTGATCCCGACCCGTTGGGCACATTAGATTACGACACAATCCTCGAAGAGACCGATGGACACTTCGATTACCCAGCGGTACAAGAAACCATGCCCATGGGTCTTTGCTACACGTCCGCCACCACCGGCAATCCCAAGGGAGTTCTTTATAGCCATCGCGGCATGTATTTACACAGTTTAACCTTGGGACTGGCTAATACCTTAGGCATTTCCTTAGAAGACACGGTGTTGCCCATTGTGCCCATGTTTCACGTCAATGCCTGGGGGATTCCTTTTGCCGCCGTCTGGTTTGGGGCAAAGATGGTATTGCCAGGTCCTGCACCCCAAGCGAGCACCTTATTGGACCTCATGCGCGATGAGTCGGTCACGCTTGCCGCAGGCGTGCCGACCGTATGGTTGAGCATTGCACGGGAATTAGAAGCTCGGCCTACCCGTCTCGCGCTGCGGGCGGCGGTCGCCGGTGGTTCGGCCGCCCCAGCCACATTAATCCGCCTTTTTGAATCCACGTTTCGCATCCCCTTTATCCACGCCTACGGTATGACCGAAACCAGCCCACTTGTCACCGTTTCTCGGTTAAAACCGCATCATCGGACGCTCTCTGACGAGGAACAGCTCGCCATCAAGGCCACGCAAGGGTTCTTAGTGCCAGGGCTAGCCATGAAATTAGAGCGTGATCAACATCCAGTGCCTTGGGACGGAGAATCGGTGGGAGAGCTCTGCCTTCAAGGACCGTGGATTGCCGACGAATATTACCGCGACCCGCGAACCCGGGACACGTTTATTGATGGGTGGCTCCACACGGGAGATTTGGCCAGCGTTACCCAGGAAGGTTACGTCCACCTCCGGGACCGCACTAAAGATGTGATTAAGAGCGGCGGCGAATGGATTTCCTCCGTCGACTTGGAAAATGCCCTGATGGCGCACCCCGCGGTTTTTGAGGCGGCAGTCGTCAGCGTCCCACATCCCCAATGGGGGGAGCGTCCGCTCGCGTTTGTGGTTGTCAAAGAGGGTAGGTCCGCGACCCAAGAGGAATTACGGAAATCGCTGAGGGACCGGTTTGCAAAATGGCAACTGCCGGACGGCATTCTCTTTGTTCCCGAGATCCCGAAAAGCTCCGTCGGCAAATTTCTCAAACGCGCCCTCCGTGACGCCTACCGCGATTATTTTCAACCCTCCTCGGGCGAATAATCGGTCATGTGGTCGTCGCAGGTAACCCGCACGGAACGTCAGAGCTTACTCAGGGGTGAGGAGAACCTTCATCGCTTCACGCCGGGCAAAGAGCTCGTATCCCTGGAATCCCTGCTTCAGCGGCAGGCGATGGCTAAAGAGCTCCACATCCAGCCGATGATATGCGAGAAGCGCCATAACCTGCGGCGCAACTTTCCGCACATTGGCGATTCCAGTCCGGATGGTCAAATCTTTCATAAAGATGCGATCCATCGGCACCCCGGAAGCCACATCGGAAAAGGCCCCGGACAGCGACACCGTGCCAAAGCCGCGAACCAACTGACACGCTAGTCGCAAACTGTCTTCGCGGCCGACCGCCTCTAACACGACATCGGCTCCCCGTCCCCCGGTTCGTTCGCGAACCTCCCGGACTGCCGCGTCATCCGCGCGAACGAGTTCAGCTCCGGCGCGCGCGGCCGCTATCAGTCGTGGCTCAACCGTGTCGAGCGCCAAAACCCGCGCAACACCAAAGAGATAGGCTAGGTGCACCATCAACAAGCCGACCGGCCCTAACCCTACTACCGCCACGGTATCACCTGGCCGCATCTCACTGCGCTCCACCGCAAAGTACGCAGTAGAGAGGATATCGCCGACCAACAGCGCGTCCGCGTCCTCGACATCGGGTGGCACTGGAATGAGGGTGGCATCGGCGTTAGGAATCCGCGCCCATTCAGCCTGGGTGCCGGCCAGATTGCCAAAACGCGAACCAAAGCCAAATAGCTGGCGCTGACGACATTGAGAGTAATATTGTTGTTGACACTCCCAACAACGCCCGCAGGCTGTGGCAAACGAACCCGTCACGCGGTCTCCCATATGAAATCGTTGAACGCCCGAACCGACCGCCTTCACCATACCCACATATTTATGTCCCAGGGGCATGGGCGGGTCAATGCCGGTCAGGTGACCCTCCTAGGCCAAAAGATCAGAGCGACAAATCGCCGTGTGTCGAATGGGGATAATCGCATCGGTGTCGTCGACGAGGCCGGGACTCGGCACCTCTTGGTAGGCCACACGCCCGATGTCGGCCAATGTAAGGGCTTTCATGCCCATTTCCCTTTCCGTGAAGCGGCGTTTTGTCGTTGACGAAGGTCTTGACTATTCGGGCTACTCCCGCCGAAGTTTCATCGGTATTAGGGGATTTGATTAGGCTCGACCCCCTCTTCAAAATGCGTGCCACGGTAGATTGTTGTGACCGTGGTGTAGTTATTGGTGAGATAACGGGCGCCCAAAAGGCTGGCTGGGGATCCCCCATCCCAAGTCGGATCGGTAACGAGCGGGGTGGGGCCTAGCGCCCACACTTCGACCCACGCGTGGGTAAGCCCTTCGCGGGTGAGAGTGCGAACGGTGTTGGGCGTCCACCCAGGTTCCCACACATAGCTCACTACACCGTCAGCAATAGCGGTGGGCAACCCCAAGGCCCGGTACAGCGCAGCCAGGACTTCTGCATAATCTTGGCATACGCCCAGTTGAGCCACAGCGGTTTGGCTGGCAGTAGCCCCGATGACCCACGCCTTATCGTCGTATTCAGGATAGTTATAAGCAATGTGCGTGGCCACCCAGTTAGAAATGGCCACCGCCGCCGTTTCGCGATCGGGCGCATTGTACCATAGGGTGGCGGCAGTCCTTATGGCCCCCAAGAATCTCGTATCGTTATAGTCGAGCGAGGCGGTGGCAACCAAGTCACTCGCCAACGACGCCGGCCGATTCACGGTTAATTGCGTCCAGACGTCAACATTGGCGAGTCGCTCTGCAGATTGAACGCCCTTCAGGGTGGTGGCATACGCTGACGGTTGAAACATCAGGGAGATGTTGCCGGCCCAGGGGCTTGCCACCACGCCGCTAACGGTTCCGTTGGCGTTTAGCGGCAAAACATACGTGGCTACGTTGTCGTGAGAAGCCGTGGGGTGGCTTAAAATCACCGTGACCGTGTGGCTCCAGGCGGGATTAAGCCACGTGCGCGGCACTTGGCCTGTAATCGGAATCCACCCATCGACCGGTTGACCAATCCATAAGCTGGGCCATTTGATGCGATTCACGCTCGCAGCTGTTTGCACGGCATTCATATCGACTGGGTCCCGGTGCAAGAGATTAGCGGCAACAGTCGCCACCCCGGCATTGTTGGCCGCCACCCGAGGCATCACACGCGGACGCGGCAATTCAGAAAATCCCACTGTCAGCACCAGCGGCACGCTGTATCTGCCGTCCCATTGCGCCCGTATTGCGTAAATACCCGGGCGCGACGCGCTAAAGAGAACGGTCGCACTATCCACCGTACCTGGCGGTGCTGTCTTTTGCACGGGGAACGATGCGTAACCACTCTCAACAGTGAGTGTCGCATCGGGGCTATTGACCGTCCACCGCGGCTCCGACTGGCCCGCCGCGGCACCCACAGACGGACGCGTCCAAATCGCGCCGAGTATGACGGACTGACCCGGCTGCAGCTGGGCGATAGTGCCGCTGGGCGTGTAAGCCTCGATGGTGAGATCAGGGTCGGCGTTCGCCCACCAGGAGGGAATCGGCGACGCCTGATTGACGAGATGGCCGACCGACAACGCTACCGGCGTCGGGCCTAGCGCCGTAATCCCCCACCCCCTCAGCAATGGCGCAGTCGGCGCTATCGCACTAGCCGTTGCCTCGGACGATCGAACAACCGCTGACGCCCCCACAGCGGGTCCTCCGACACAGCATGTTGCGGTCAATGCTACGCACCCTAAGACATTCCCCAGTATGCCCTGCGCTTGGTCCAACACCCTACCCTCCATGCCCCAACGTCTAAAACAGGACATTAAATTCGCGACGCTCTGGCAATATCCTCTTTCACGAAGAGGTGAGTTTGGTCAAGATTGTGGGGTGATGCACTACGGCAGTAATACGTCGTTCGCAACCCTGGGGCCTCCGCTCCTTCGTAGCAACGGCCAAATCCTGGTCCGTTGACCGAAGGCTCGCCTATGCAAGACGTTGTTCACTGACGCCTGCGACCAGTCGCCGACATCGCACATCCTTAAAACAAGCCTGGTGTTCCCCCGCTTCCGGATCCGGAGGGCGCCGCCGTGCCCACCCCGATGTCCCCGGTATACAGGGTGACTCCGTCCACCTTAACCCAAATTGAATGCGTGCCAAATGTCGTAGGTCCACTCATTCCCGCGCAAAGGTAAAGCTCCACCTGAAAACGGCCCGCGCTGGTGAGAGCTGAGGCCAACGCGCCGTCCGCGGACACTACCGCCGGCGCACCGTCCACCGCCACCCCGTAACTGTCAAACACGTCTCCCGAGACCTCCAATGTGTAGGTGGCGATGCCGGTCGAAACGCATCCACCAGCGCTTGACGCTGCCGTGGGCACAGAGACTGTGCTCAATGATGGATCCGGGGTGTCGACCACGGCAGCACTTAACCCTGACGAAATCACGGTAGAACCTGTTCCTGCACTCACGACCACTGGCGAGGTACCAACCACCTGTCGTGGCACCAGGTTTGCCACAAACGTCCCGGAGGCTGTCGTCTTGGTGTTCGCACTCACCCCCGCCCAGGTCACGGTGACGGGAGCCGATCCCACGGGGTTGTTGTAGCTATCCTCGACAATCCCGGATACCGTTAGCGTGCCGCCTAATTCCAGCGAAGCGGTACTAATACTCACCTGACTTTCCGCTGCCGATACAGGTCCCGGTTGGACACTAGCCGTTTGCCCCGACGACACGGTCACCGACCCAACGCTGACGGTCACAGGGGCGTCTTGGACGACGCTATGAGGCTCTACCGAAACCGCAAAGTCGCCATTGGTGTCCGTGGTACCCGTGGATGTCACCCCGTCGAATGCAACCTCCACCGACTGGCCCACAATCTTCAGTCCCGCTGCGTCCTCCGCGACGCCCTGAATCGTTAACGGCGCACCTGCTTGGACCGTCGATGACGACAAGGCAAATGTTGTCTTGCGTGCAGATGCCGGGCCAACCACCACACTCGCAACCAAACCAGACGAAATGGAAACCCCACTCCCCGATCCAATCGCCACCGCAATGGTTCCACCGGTGACGATAGCCGTAGGAATCAAGTCCACCGCATAACGCCCACTGGTGACAATCCCTGAGGCGGTCTCGCCATCAAACGACACGGTAACCGGCTCTCCGTTAATCGCGTTGCCAAATTGGTCTTCCGCAGTCCCGCTGACGATGAAAGGTATCCCCGCATCAATGACAGCACTCGACAGCACGACCGTGGAGTGCTGCGGATTGGCGGGACCAGCAATGACTGAGAGTTGATCATGAGAATTGGATAAAGTCACTCCACTCGCAGCGCTGACCGTGACGGGTCCGCTGTTTACCGCCACCGTTGGTCGGAGCGCAGCGGCAAAGAGCCCGCTCGCATTGGTCGTGACAGTATCTGAGAGTCCATCAAATGCGACCGTGACAGATGATCCGGAAATCGGATTCCCATATTGATCGCGCAGGACCCCGCTAATCGGGAGTGACGTGCCAGCCACCACAGGCCCGGAAGGCAGCGTCACGGTGCTTTCGGCAGGGGCAATGGGCCCAGCGATGACGGTCTGAATCCCGCTCTCTTCCGTAATCCCGTCCACCGAAGCTACGATCTGGCCACTCTCGCCTGCTTTCGTATCATTCATGATCAGGCTCACCTGACCCGATGCATTGGTCACCGCTGGCAGGTCATTGAGAGGTTGGCTCACCGATGGCGCTGTCAGCAAGGCATAGCGGGCGTCGGAGAGTCCCGCGCTCCCCCATGTCACGGCCTGATCGATCACCGGGTTTCCGTACGCATCTTTGAACGTAAACGTCAGGACGTCTTGATTCCCAGCCGCAATGACCGCGGCAGGGGGGCCCGACGACAGCACTTGATCCGGGGACCCGGCAACCACACTACCGACATCACCCAACTGAGACACGACCGTCGACGATCCAGATCCTGCGAGTACTGTGACTGGGCTATTGGTCACAGCCTCAGTAGGATGCACAACGAGCTGAAATTGTCCTTGGTTGCCCGTGATCTGGGTTGCCGTCTGACCATCAAACTGGACCGTAACCGATTCATTGACCACCGGATTGCCGTTGGCGTCGCGCAACGTGCCCGAGACTGTAAAAGCACTGCCAGCGCTCACCGGCGTATCAGGAACGCTGACGGTCGAGTTCACGCGGGAAACCGGGCCCGCTGTCACGGTCAACGTCGTGCTAGTATAGGCGCGGCCCTGGGCATAACCAATGATGTACCGGCCTTCGGTCGCCCCGGGATTCACCGTCACTGCGCCGGTTTGGGCATCAAGGCTGACGCCGCTCGCACCCGCTGGCCCTTGAAGGGTATAGTAACCCTCATCGGGCATGACGTTGTCCGCGTTATTTATCACGATTGGAGGAGACGCCACCGTGACAATCACAGGCGGCTCCCCAACGGCTGGGGGGATAACTTCACGGGCAGACATCGTCAGTCCCGACGCATCGATAGGAAATGGGGGGGTAAACGCTTTCGCCGTCACCGTTGTCGTGGCCGTCTGCCCGTCCCAGCGTGCGACCACCGTGTAAGTGCCGGGAACCATGGCGAGAAATTGCGCCTGATCGGTGCCGGGCACCGGTGTGACAACCGCCCCGGAAGGAGTGACTTGCCAGTCAGGGCTGCCATAGGCTGTCCCCGTGAAAGACCGGCCACTTGACGATTCCCAGATCGCGGTAATGGTCGGCATTTGCCCCACCAAGGCAAGAGCATCCGGCACTTCCAACGCCAGTTGCGATGCGTCGAGAGCAACCCAGCCCGAGGCCACGATGGCCCCCGTATCGCCCGCCGTCCATTGACTTTGGGTTAACGCCTGCACCTGAAGGCGATCACCAGGAATCAAGGGCGGCAAGGTCACCGTGGCCTGAGGGGCAAAGGGCTGAATTACTCTCTTGACCCCCTGGGCAAGCGATAAACTGATAATCAAGCGGCTGAGCCGCAGGCGCGATGGCAGCCGCTCTCACGGAGTGGCCAGACAACGTCAACCATATCCGCGAAATCGCGACCGGCCGTTGACTAGCCATGGCAAACGATGTCGGCCATAACATGGCTGCGGTTAGAGTAGAGCCAAGCGTTAAAGCACTCAACTTTTTCGCAGATCTTTTTTGCACCTACGATTCTCCTTATCTCACGGTTTAAATAAAGGGCTGTCCCCGCCAGCCATGGAGCGGTGCCGAGGCTCTTCAACCAGTCAGCTGCGTCTCTTCCGTAGCCGCCGTCTGTTCACGCCGGAGATAGGCCATCTTCACTGCCCTTCACTGCATTACCATAGCGGTTGTCGAAATGCGAGACAGTCTCAATGGCAGTCTCAATTTTTCCTGCACCACCGTAAAACTAGGCCTTTGCCGGTTGCGGAATCACACGTTTACCGATGAGCATCCATCACCCTAGGGAAATGTGTCCAATAAACTTCTCAGATGCTCCGTGTCACGCGATACTAGGAGACAAGAGGGTCAATAACTAGCCATTGACCACACATTGACCACAGTAAAGGAAAGGCGTGAGTCTGGTGCGTCCCATCTTGATCCATGCCGGGCTCCGGTCCGGAAGCACCTATTTTTGGAGCAAATTCCGCGAAAAATCCACGGTCATGGCCTTTTACGAACCATTTAGCGAGGATTTGGGCCGCGCTACGCGTCACTTTTTGTTAACCCATGGTCCTGACACCTGGTCATCAGGCCATGCCCCTACGGCCCCGTATTATCAGGAGTACGAGCCGTTGCTGAAAGAGGAGGCAACTGATGGTCAGGGTATCCGCGGTTTTCATCCGTCGTTTAGTTATCAAAACTATTTTCTCAATAGCCCCGTGCTAGACGACCAACGCGCATACCTTGACTCGTTGATAGCTTTGGCAACCGACGCCCGCAAACAGCCTGTCTTAGGATTTTGCCGGTCATTAGGACGGACCCCATGGCTTAAACGCCACTATCCCCAAGCGGCTCATATTGTGGTGGTGCGCAATCCCGTGGATCAGTGGCTCTCCGGCTACCATTTCTATCAGTCGACCCGCAATCCATACTTTCTGATTAATCCTGTGTGGTGTTTTCGCCATCCGGGCGATCATCCCTATGTCACCGCCATTGCTTCCCAATGGAGCAGCACGCTCGCAACTTCGGCGCTGCCCTTATCAACCTTATACGAAATCTTTTTGCATATTTATGCTGCCGGACTGATTACCGCCATCCAGGAGGCGGATCTCATCGTGGACATGGATCTCTTGTCGCGATCGGCAACGTACCAGCGGGCCATCGCGCACAGTGTGCATGACTTAAGCAATATGACGCTCGATTTTTCTGACTGCCGTATCACGCACTACCAACGGCACGACGTGGACTTCAACCTTTCCGACGTGACCGACCGCGTCGTCGCATCCGTCGCTCAGTGGATCTCAGGAACGCCCGATGCCCGCAACTGGAGTATGGCGAATCCCTGGACGATTCTGAGTCGGATGGAACTCGGCGCCTGGAGGACGTTACCCGACCGCTAGCCGCGCCGTGTTTCCCGTAACGCAAATGGTTCCGGCGATAGAGGAATCAATGGCTCGCTGCCTGGTTCCCGGCGCTGTCGGCGCGAAAGCAACAGTTCGAAGCGCTGGTAAAACTCATCGGCAGTGACATCCCAATTGTAGCGGCGCGCATGAGTGACGGCCTTCTGCGACAGGGTAGCGCGTAAATCCGCATCCTGATACACTCTCTCTAACGCGCGATACATCGCGTCTAAATCGGGGAGGGCGAAATCCACCATACGCGCGGTGGTGAAATAACGTGCGGGTTTGATTAACAAGCCCCCCGGCCCGACGACGTCGTGCGTGGCGCTAAAGTCCTGGGCCACCACTGGCGTACCGCAGGCTAACGCCTCCGCATCGGTGAGGCCAAACCCTTCAGCCATGGAGGTGGACAATTTCACGTCAGCCGCATTGTAAAGCCACGTCAGTGTCCACTTGGGGGCACCAACGAAGGTATCGCCAGCATGGTGAATCCACACGTGTTCGCGCGTCAAACCGTAGCGTTCTGCTAACACGGTAAGGTCGCCGCCCTCGTCTTTTGGTGTCGCATGAATGTATAAAAAGGCATCGGGGTGGGCGCGTCGGAACTGGTCAAAGATCCGAAAGGTGTCGTAATAATTCTTGCGCACGGAATTGCGGTTGACCGCCAAGATGACAAAGCGATCCTTTAGCCCTAGTAAGGCCTTGGCGTCGTCTTTACTGGTCACGCGGTAAGCGGTGTTTCCGCGCCAAACGGTCAGCGGCCGGGTATCAGACGCGGGGAATACCGCGTCATGTTCGACGCCGTGCCACAGAACGTCTACCTCAAGGCCAGCTTCCGTGCGTAAGACCCGCTGTCCATGTTCGGCCATAGCCACCACCAGATCAGCAGCCCGCGGTGCCTCCCACCAGGCGCGCGGTACACGAATCCCGTCAATGGGCGCATAAAGGACAGTGGGCAGCGGAAATTGCCGCTTCAGCGATTGAAACCCATCCGCCACCGCGTACAAGTCCAGGAGCACAAAGAAGATATCCGGTTTTATACGCTCAAGAAGCTCACGCAGCCGACCAACGCCGTACACGTCGCGCGGACTATTGCGCGTGGCAGGATAGAGTTTCAACGGCGTTGGCCAGGGATCCCCGCGATAGTTGACCGCCAACACATGGACGTCGGCGCCCCGTTGATGCCAGCGGCGCCCGAGATTTTCCGTGACCGTTCCGTATCCCGTATGAGCGCCGCCGTCCGACCACATCAGAATCTTCACGTCCGCATCCCTTTCTCAATGAATTGTCCGATTACCCGGCCTATGGCTCCGATGTCGGGGACTCATGACTGGCCACCCACGCCTGTGCTAACGTCCAGGAAAATCCATCCAGTTGCACCAAGTAGTTTTCAATCGCCAACGGCGACGCGTTGACCCGCTGTAACGCCGCCACTGCCGCATTAGGGGAAATGCTGGGCCCGTTCCACGTGGGAATAATGCCGAGCTTTTGATACAATGCCGCAAACTGACCCTGCTGCACTGCGGAGACATGCTGCTGCAAGCCCACACCGCGTCCCGACAAAATCGCCGAGAGGTAACTTGAGTACAGCCCCTCCCCGTTAAACGATGCCCCCGCCAGCACGGCCGCTCGTTCCTCTATATAGCCGGGACTTGATCCGTTCGCCACGGCGAGGCCGGAATTATACCCATCATTGGCAATCACCACGCCCTTGACGCCGTTAATGGTCACCGCTTCGGGCAAAAACGTAGGCAGCACAAAGGGCGTCCCCGATGAGGTGGAACTCGGCGGCGCATTCACCATCTGAAGATCCACCATGGCCATAAATCCCCCGCTAGCCATTACTGATAACGTGGCCTGCTGCGGCGTATTCGGCGCGGTCCAGTTGACCCCTAACGGACTTGATGTAGAAGTCGCTGTCGTCTCAGCCCACGTCCCCGTGGTGGCGGAAAGATCGAGCGATATGCCGCTCACGGCTACAGTGGTAAGACCCGATGTCGTGGATTCGTCATAGACTGGCTCAATGGTTATTGGAACGGTGTGTCCCACGGTCACCGTCGTACTCGGTGCGGACAATGTGACGACGGTATCGTCAGGGAGAAACGGTAGGCCATCTTGAATGGAGGACACCTGCCCCCAGGTGGGACTCGTCATCCACGGGGAAAAGGGACTCGACGCATTGCCAAACGGCATCGTCATTTGCGTCAGAGTGGCCGCCGTGGCGCTGCCACCGCTTCCCAGTGTGCCGCTTCCAATCGCCGCGAGACCCGTGGTCGATAAATAGACGGCGTCGTCGATAACTCCGGATCCGCCGCGCGAAACGCCAACCACTCCGCCGTTTTCGTGTGCCCCGGACACGCTGCCAATCTCATAGACTCCGGAAGTGAGTCCATTATAGTATTCACCAAGAATGCCCCCGGCTACATCGGCACCGTTCCCATTGACGTTGCCTATCGCGTACGAGTCTGTCAGCGTACCACCTTCCAAAAACCCCACGAGACCACCGTCGGCATACGAGGCGCTATTGCTGGCGCCCGTGACATTGCCCAGCGCAAAGGCGCCCGATACCAAGCCGATCATCATTTCCCCGACAATACCGCCCACCTCGCTGCCACTGGATACCGGACCGGTCTCAAAGGAGTTTTCGATGTAAGAGTGTCCAGTTCCCATAATGGCGCCTACCAGGCCCCCATCCAAGACGAGTCCCCCGTGGCCCACCACGGCTCCTTCTGCATAAGAATTGGCAATAGCACCGCCACTATCTTGTTCGCCCACCAATCCGCCATTGGAAACACTGACGTTATCGCTTAGCGCTGTTGATGCGCTGACCGTGCCTAGCGCCCAGGAACTTTCAACCACCCCGCCGCTCATTTGTGCGCCCACTAACCCGCCATTCATTGCCCCACCGCTGACTGGATCGGTACTGTCACTCGCATTGACAGTGCCACCACCTGATTGCACGGCGACGAGACCCCCGGCGATTTGGCCGGTGCTGGCGGCAACCTGGCCGCTTGTGTGGTCATCTACAACCACGCCACCTGCGGTCTGTTCTCCCACCAGACCTCCTAACATCGTGCGATGTGAACCTTGACCGGTCATAGTGGATTCGAGCTGAACATTGCTGATGGTCGCCCGACCCTCTTGGGCGCCCACTAATCCGCCGACAACGGGGGTAGACTCCAAGGTATCTACGGTGATTTGCACGGCCCCACTCACGTCGCTAATGACGCCCCCCTGCTGAGAGCCGACAAGGCCACCCCAATTCACACCCCCACTGGCCTCGGCGCTGCCCACGCTGTGCTCAAGAACCACATGATCAATTTGGCCGCCTTCCATCTCCCCAGCCAGATCGCCAATATACACGGGGGCAGAAGCCTGGCCTCGAACTTGGACATCCTCCAGCGCAAGGTTTTCAATGTTGCCATCCTCGACGCCAAACAATCCGATGGCGCCGGTGTCGCCGGTTGACACCGTAAACGCGAGCCCGGAAATGACGGCACCTTGCCCGTTGAACGAACCGGCAAATGGGGAGGTGCTGCTACCTAGAGGAGTCCAGTTATCGCCCGCCAAATCATACGTTCCGGGCTCAAGCTCAATCGAAGCCCCCATATAAGTAACCGATGATCCGCTACTAATAGGTTGAGTTTGGTGATTATCAATATACTCAAGTTGTCCCACGCTGGACACCTGCACAATACCGTTCACCACCGGCGGCACTACAGAGGCCGCTTGAACAGGGCCCGTGAGGGTCAAAGCCGATCCCGTAAGCAGGGTGCTGACGCCAAGAACTAAGGCCGCTGGTCTCGTTTTCATTGTCCTTGCCATATCTAGGGTAATCCCCCTTCAAGTCATCTTTGACGTATTGATTGCGCCGCTTGGCACCTAGAGTGAATGCGTTTTATTTTACAAAGGGAGGCGACAACCGACAGTCTCAAGTGGGGTCTCAAGTTTGACATACGCTGTTCCAGCCGTTCAGAACCGTGGCGCAGACGCGAGGCCCCCGCTCACCCGACAGCGCTACACAGCCGTCTTATGCAGAAATGGGTGAATCCCATAAACCCGTAACGGCGGTCGCCGAAAGGCACGGAAGTGCGCGCCTCAATGAGCCAATGAAAAATCTGCAGTCGTCGCGGGTCAGTCAGGGGCGCTAAGCGGTCGCGGAGTCCGTCGGGCCCCGTCCAATTCAGGGCATTCAAATCCAACATCGTGAGTGCCCCTCCCCTCAACCCAGCCGAGAGGAAGGGCGCTAGGAGAACCTCCGGGCTTTCCGGCCCTTAGGGCCGGACCCAGAGTTGTTGGGGATGACCGTGTGGTACGTACCGCTTATGGTGGCGCGCAAAGCCGCGCGTGTCGCCCAAATAATGCCAGCCCGCCGCTCGATCGCTCGTCCCTGCAAACCGCGCCGGATCGACAAAGGTTTCGGCCAACACCACGGGGTGCCCGTACACCGCGTTCCAGTCGCCTCGCAGGCGCCGGGTGTTCAAGGCGAGAATCTTCGACGCCATTCACGTGTGGGCAGAGTGGCGGATTGCCCAGGAACGCGCCCATGATGACCTGGTCCGATGAAGAGGTGGCACGCCTCAAGGCGGAGTTAGCCGAAGTGCCGAAGGCTTTTCAGGAATCCGCCACGGTGCATGAACGCGAAGAATTGCTCCAGCGCTATATCCGTCGGATCGACGCGGAAGCGGGCAAAATTTTCATTCATTATATTGGGCCAGAGTCCCAGTCGTCGTAGCCATCCAACTAAGGCTGTGCACGTCTCGGCCGTGCAACGCCCGCGAATACGCAGCGCATGGCGCAATGGATTACCGCTGTCATTCCCTCAGAGATTGCGATGCGGCCGCTGCCGGCGCATCCTTAAGGGCAATCTCGGGAAATCGGACTTTCAGGAGGGCTTTAGCGAAGTGATTGGCTAGCGCTTCCAGTTGCTCAGGCGACGGCTGCGGCACCGGCTGACCATGCGCGTCCACAAACTCCACGATCACTTTCATCCCAGGGTCCTCCTCTCACCTGTTCCCATAACTATGCGGCAATCGCGGACTTAGACGTCCTCCAGATTCCCGCCGCATAGCCGCGCTTTGGCTGAAGCTACCGCCGCCCCAGGATCCCCATGCACCACAGCATGCCCGGTCCAGATGGCCAGCCAGTTAATAAAGGTCCGGTATCGCGTACCTCTCAGCAAAAACCCGCCGGCATAACAGTCGGCGAGTACCCCAGATACCACGGTCCAGTGTGGCCCTTTGCCTTCCAAGAGGCCAACCGACAGGGTCTGTCCCTGAAAAAGGCCGCAACGCCCGGATGAACGTCTCAATGAGGCGCTGTTTATCCACCGCCCAGACAAAGCCCGCCGAATCAACCGGCGGGCGGGTTAACGCATAAGATTGCATGTCAACCTCCTAAGTAAAATTAAAGGCTCTGCCTGCACTGCCGCGCTTTAAGCGTATTCGCTATCCGACGGGTGGCATAGTGCCCGTCTCGCTTTCCTCCTAGGTTTTGGGAGAACACGGGAGTCTCGTCCAATGTGTCGTTAGCCTATTGCCACTGAGGTTTTTCCACCTTTGGACGTTTGCCAGTCGGCCGCTTCAGCAAAAATGTGGTCCGCAAAAGCGAAAAGGCCCGACGTCGGGCCGGGCACGATCCTCTGAAAGCTTAAAGGGGAGAACAAACGAACAAACCATCGAGGGCACTGTCTGTTAAATCAGTTCCAGGCCGCACGCTTGGGCTGCTTTAGCTAACCGTGTGTCGGCTGTCGCCAGCGGGCATTGCAGTCGCTGAGCCAGTTCCAAATAGGCGGCGTCGTACACACTGAGCCCATAGTTCGTGGCCAATCGTGCCGTCGCATCAAACACGCGGCTCACGAGCGACGCATCGACGTCAATCGGCAATTCTTGAAGCAGTCGGCTCGCGTGGGCTAATTGCTCTGGGGTTAACCGTGATCGCCGGACGCCAACGACCAGCGCGTTGGCGACTTCCAACGGCCAAATGGCCGGGACCATGGCCGTCTCGTTCCGAAACCGGTGCAACAGCGCATCCGCATAGGCGTTGGACTCGTCAGGAAAACACCAGGCCAACGCGGCAGAAGCATCGAGCACAAAGGCCATTAAAACCGCCGACCTTCTTCGATTAAGTCGCGGAGGCTTTCCCCGGGCTTGACGGAGGATCGTAGGCGCGCAAACTCTTGGGCAATAGCGTCTATCGTCATGGCCGACGGTCGGTAGGGCGTGATTTTGGCAATCGGCTTGCCCCGTCGGGTCACAATGATCGTTTCGCCCTTTTCAGCGGCATCAAGCAATTCGGCCAGATGCGTCTTGGCTTCATAGGCGCCGACCTCTCTCATTAAAAGCCCCTCCTGAGACCAGTCTTGCAACTAGTCTAATACGATGGCCGCCCCGTGTCACGGGCTATGGTTACGCCCGCCTTATCGGTCTGGACTTATGTCAATAAAATGGACACCCGAAATTCAGACATCAGCCGACTCGCGCCCTATACGCCGCCTCCTCTTTAGCCCCCTAAGGAACCATGACAAAAGCGATCTCTCTTGATACCGTAGGAACAGGTAAAGGCGAGGCAATCATCCCGATGAGTCAAACCGATTCCTCCGAATTTAAACAGCAAGTGGTCAGAGAGGCTCGGGAAACCGGCAATGCAGCCCTGGTGGCCCGTCAGCATCCGTGGAATCCCGCGATGGTCCGACGTTGGGTGCGGGAAGCCTTGACCGCGGAATATCCCGATCTCCCAGCTTTATCGTTAGCCGAAGAAAACGAGCGTCTGAAACGGCTTTTAGCGGAACGTGATTTACAAATCGCCATGCTGCAAGATTTTTTACGGAAAAAGGGGAGCCGATGGTGACGGAATTGTGGGAACAGGTGAACGTCTGGGCCGAGACGCACCCACAGGTGCCGGTGCCGGTCTGGTGTACAACCGTACAGCTCCCGCACAATCGCGCGAAGACCGACGGCGCGCGGCCGTCGGCCGCGACCCCGTGGGCTATCGTGCGACGCAAGCAGGTCATAAAGTGCCGGATGGCCAAATTATGGACTGGATTGTGGCCATTTGGGAACAGGAGAATCCCTGATATGGCTATCGCAAAATCACCGCGGTCTTACGCCAACGGTATGGCCTGATCATCAACCCGAAAAAGGTCTACCGGTTAATGAAGGCCTGGCACCTGCTCTGGCCTGACCGCCCCGCAAAACCGCGGTATCCACGGAAGCTGGCCCACCACTGGGTGATCACTCGGCCCAACCAACTGTGGCAAACCGATATCACGTACGGATACATGGCGGGAGAAGACCGATTTTTTTACGTCCCAGCCCTTTTAGACGTCTGTGACCGGAGTATTGTCGCGTACCACAGGGGACTCTTCTGTCGGGCGGCGGACGCCGCCCAGACGCTTCCGCGGGCCGTCGAGGCCCGGCGGGCAGAATGGGGTCCCGAGCCACCCGTGATTCGCACCGACAATGGCCCCCCCAATGTACGGTTCGGGTATTTGAAGCGCGTTGTGAAGCCTTGGGCATGACCCACGAACGGATTCCCGTCGCGACACCGAACGCCCATGCCTATATTGAGGCGTGGCATGCCCTCTTGACCGGGAATGCCTGAGTCAGGCATTGGCGACCGATGCCGAAGCCTATGCGGCAGTGACCGAATGGATCACGTTTTACAACCAGCATCGCATCCATGGAGCCCTCGGGTACCGGTCGCCCGCGCAAATGCGGCAAGCGGTGGCAGAAGGCAACGCCCAGTGGATTCCACTGTGTGCCTAACCCGAAGAAAAACGACGTCCTGGCGTTAGAGAGTACGCTGGTGTCAAAAAAACGGGGGCCAATCCGCCGACGTCGAAGTCGCCGGCGCGCCCCAAATAAAAACGCCACATAGCCTTCAGCCATGCGGTTTGTGAGTGGTGCGCCCGTGAGGATTTGAACCTCAGACCTCCTGATTCGTAGTCAGGCGCTCTATCCACTGAGCTACGGGCGCGACTTTTATATTTTAACACCCTCATCTCGGAGATTGCAAATGTCAGTTAAAGCCAAATATTTTAGAGATGGCGGAGGGAGTGGGATTCGAACCCACGCTAGGCTATTAGCCTACTAACGGTTTAGCAAACCGCCCTCTTCGACCTCTTGAGTATCCCTCCGCAAGTACTGCTTATCGTACCACAGATAAATCGGCCTTCGCAAGTAACCGTAACCCGGGATCCTCCCGCCACGATTGGCACTGACAAAGGATCCTTTCACTCTGGGGATTGATGGGTTTGTGTTTCCCTCAGGTAGAGATCTCCAAGGCCATACATCTTGTTATTTCCCGGGAAATATTTCAGCATGGTGAGAACCACATGGCGTTTGGCCGCCTTTATGCCAGCGGTGGAAAAACGTGGTCTTCTGTATGGCGGAGGGGACAGGACTCGAACCTGCAAGCCTTGTTAGGGCGGCGGTTTTCAAGACCGCTGCGTTACCAATTACGCTACCCCTCCACACATGTCCTCACCACTATTTTAGCGACAACGGCCACCAAATCCAAGAGACACTTTCTGCACGGGCTCGAGTCACGGCTAAGTCGGGACGATTCGCGTCTCTCCGCCGAGGTATGGATGAAGCACCTCGGGAAGAACCACCGTGCCGTCGGGTTCTTGCCAATTTTCTAGCAAGGCGGCAATGGTTCGACCCACCGCAAGAGCACTTCCGTTTAGCGTATGCACAAACTCCGTTTTTTTCGACGCTGACGGCCGATAGCGGATATTGGCGCGCCGTGCTTGAAAATCACCCATGTTGCTGCACGATGAGATTTCGACGTATCGCCCGTAGCTTGGCATCCACACTTCAATATCATACGTCTTCGCCTGAGCAAAACCCATGTCCCCGCCGCAAAGCAGCACGGTACGAAAGGGCAGGCCTAAGAGCTGCAGAAGGTGCTCCGCGTCAGCGACCATGCGCTCCAGGGCGTCGGGCGACTCCTCGGGCAGCACGAACTGGACGAGCTCCACCTTATCGAATTGGTGCTGACGAATAATGCCGCGCGTGTCACGTCCAGCAGCACCCGCTTCCGCCCGAAACGAAGCCGTATATCCCGTATAGCGGATCGGTAACGCGGCTTCCGCCAAAATTTCGTCGCGGTGTAAATTCGTCAACGGCACTTCGGCGGTGGGAATCAGGAACAGTTCGTGAGGGACAACCCGAAAAACGTCATCGGCAAATTTCGGGAACTGACCCGTCCCTATTAACGCGTCGCGGTTGACGAGATAAGGTGGGGCAATTTCCAGGTAGCCGCGCTGGCGATTATGGTCTAACATGAAATCAATGAGCGCCCGTGACAAACGCGCACCCATGCCGGTCAAGACAGCAAATCGGGCTCCGGATATTTTGCGGGCACGTTCAAAGTCGATAATCTTCAGGGCTTCGCCTAAATCCCAATGCGGCAGCGGGGCAAAGTCAAAGGAGCGGGGTGCTCCCCAACGACGCACTTCCTGGTTATCCTCAGAAGTCTTCCCATCAGGAACATCAGGCAAAGGCGGATTGGGAATTGTTAATAAGAGGCGCAGAATGTCGTCGTCTAGCTGCCGGACCGACGATTCGAAAGCCGCAATCCGATCACCAACCTCGCGCATTTCCTCAATAAGGTGCTGAGATTCTTGGCCTTCCTTTTTTAGCCGGGCAACCTCTTGGGATACGCGATTGCGCTCAGCCTTGAGTTGTTCCATTTGGGTCAGGAGTTGACGGCGCTTAGCGTCTTGGTCTAACAATGGCCCAAAGTCCACCTCGACACCTTTTTTGGCCAGGAGTCTCTGCAGTTCCTCAGGTTCTTGGCGAATTCGCCTAATGTCCAGCATCGTTTATTTTCCCTCCGATGGCCGAGCCTTGTTCACGGGCACGAAGGCGGGCTAGGGTATCGCGATAGGGCGGATAAGCCACCCCGGCGTCTGTCACGATGGCGGTAATCAATTCGCTAGGCGTGACATCAAATGCAAGGTTGTAGGCGCGGGCAGAGGCGGGCGTGATCAAGTGGCCTCGGACCCTCCGCACTTCGTCAGGGTTGCGCTCCTCAATGGGAATGTTGATCCCTGTATCCATCGTCCAATCAATGGTGCTCATGGGAGCAACCACATAAAAGGGGACGCCATGAAAATGGGCGAGAACGGCCAAAGAATAGGTTCCAATTTTGTTGGCAGTGTCTCCGTTGGCGGCAATGCGGTCGGCGCCCACGATGACCGCATCCACTTGGCCCCGCGCCATCAAAATCCCCGCCATATTATCGGTAATTACCGTCATGGCCATGTCGTCCTGCAACAGCTCCCAGGCCGTTAAGCGCGCACCTTGTAAAAGGGGGCGGGTCTCATCGACCCACACATGAGTGACCATGCCGAGCCGATAGCCTTCACGAATCACGCCTAACGCCGTACCGGGACCAATGGTAGCTAAGGAACCCGTGTTGCAATGCGTTAACACCTGACTCTTGAGCGGCAATAATGAAGCACCGAAGTGGGCCATGTGCTCACTGCGCTGACGCTCTTCGTCGTATAAGCGATCAGCTTCGTGGCGGATCGCCTCCACCATTTCCGATCCCGTAAGGCCTGCTACTCGTGTCGCAGCACGGTCGAGGGCCCAACTGAGATTAACCGCTGTCGGTCGCGCCCGATCAAGGTCCTGCTTAACGCGAGCCACCAAGTTCAAAAAGTCAGCGTCGCCTTGCAACGCGCGGGCCTCAAGCCACCATCCGTAAAGCGCCGCCACGCCAATGAGGGGTGCGCCACGAACAGCAAGGGTTTGAATGGCATTCACAACATCGTTCGCACGCGTGCAGTGGAGGTATTCGACGCGGTCCGGTAACTGTCGTTGGTCGAGAATGTCCACCGCATCGGCGGTTGGACGAATGGCCTCTATCATCGCTGCTCCCCTTTGTCTAGAAAAAACTCGCCCCGATGCCCTCGGGACGAGTCGCGACTCGTAGTACCACCCCAATTGGCGTCCGTGTAGCTAATAGAGCGCGGCCATCGGGGTTGCCGCCAGACACCATGCTAGCCCGCGCATCAGCCGCGTTTCGACTTCCGCATCACACCGCTGACCGTGAACTCACGCGCGCCCAAGGCTTTCCTTCCTCATCGATCATGCAGAGATTCGTTAGTTAGTCTAGGCGTTCCGCAATCAGAAAGTCAAGACACCCCTGCGACTGCCTGTGCTCTCTTCACTTTTTCGAGAAAATACTGATGGATACGCAGATCCGGACTCATTTCCGGATGAAACGAACTGACCAGATACGGGCCGGACTCTGCCATCACCACTTCGCCGTGATGCCAAGCCAACGGCGTCACCGACGGGCCCAATCGCTGAATTTTCGGCGCCCGGATAAACACCGCGGGAAACGGCTGCTCGCCGAGCACCGGAATCTCGAGGTCGACCTCAAAGGAGGCAATTTGCCGGCCGTAGGCGTTTCTCGAAGCATCAATGTCCACAAGACCTAAGCGGGCCGGCGAAAAGCCGATCACCTCCTTGGCCATCAGGATCAACCCAGCGCATGTTCCATAAATAGGATAGGTACCGTCCGAAGCGCGCTGCATCACGGCATCAAGCAACCCATATTCTGCCATGAGCATGCCTATCGTGGTGCTCTCTCCCCCGGGAATAATGAGTCCCTCGGTACCCTCGAGATCGCGGGGCAACCGCACCAATACCACATCCGCACCAGCAGCTTCGGTATGGTGCACGTGCTCACGCACATCCCCCTGGATGGCCAATACACCAATTTTCATGTTAGATACCCCGATCCTGCATCCGGTCCTTTGCCTCCAGAGATGCCATTTCCAACCCTGGCATCGCTTCGCCCACATCCTCGGACACTTCCGCAATAACCTTCGGGTCGTTATAGTGTAACGTGGCCCGGACAATGGCCCGTGCGGTTTTCTCTGGGTTTTGCGACTTGAACACGCCGGAACCCACAAAGATGCCATCTGCCCCGAGTTGCATCATTAATGCCGCATCCGCGGCGGTGGCAATACCTCCCGCGCTAAAGTTGACCACCGGCAATCGTCCTAACTCTTTGACCTTTTTCACCAAGTCCAATGGCGCCTTAAGTTCCTTGGCCAAATCAGGGAGTTCCGACTCGGGCGTCGCGACCACTTGGCGAATTTGGGCGTTGACCGCGCGCAGGTGGCGCACAGCTTCCACCACATTGCCAGTACCAGGCTCGCCCTTGGTGCGAATCATCGCGGCACCTTCGGCAATACGGCGCAGCGCTTCACCCAGATCGCGCGCGCCACAAACGAAGGGCACGTTGAATTGCCATTTATCAATGTGATATTGCTCATCCGCTGGGGTTAGGACTTCGCTCTCGTCAATATAGTCGACTTCCAATGCCTCCAGTACCTGCGCCTCCACAAAGTGGCCAATCCGAACCTTCGCCATGACCGGAATGGACACCGCTTCTTGGATGGATTTAATGATGCGCGGGTCAGCCATGCGCGCCACACCGCCTGCCTTGCGAATGTCCGCCGGTACCCTTTCTAGGGCCATCACCGCCACAGCTCCCGCCTTCTCGGCGATGATCGCCTGCTCCGGGGTTGTCACATCCATGATCACCCCGCCTTTTAACATCTCCGCCAAGCCTGCCTTGACGTTGTAGGTTCCCCGCTGTTCTTGCACAGTCCCTTCCTCCTTACTCATGACGTCTCGCTAATGGGTCTTTAGCACTTACGGTTCTTCCCCGTTCTCAATCGGCACTAGGGCTACCGCACTGACACGGTGTTCGTCTTCCAGACGCATCACTCTGACGCCTTGGGACGCCCGCCCCTGCTGCGACACGGATTCGACTTGGAGTCGAATAAGCACCCCCTCGCTGGAGATCACCATAAAGTCTTCTTCGCCGTGGACTGGCAGAATTCCCGCCAGTCGTCCTGTTTTCGCCGTCAGGTGCATACCCACGACGCCTTGACCACCTCGGTTTGTCTTGCGAAATTGGTCAATGCGCGTGCGCTTTCCAAAGCCGTTTTCGGTTAGGAGCAAAAGCTCCGGCTGGCCGGAAACGGTGGCTAAAGACACCACTTCGTCATCCGGACGCAGGTGAATGCCGGTGACGCCGCGGGCCGTTCGACCTGTCGGACGCACTTGCTCTTCATCAAAGCGGATCACCTGACCATTACGCGTCGCCAAAATAATTTCGCTTTGCCCTTCCGTTGGCTCGACCCCAATAAGCTCGTCGTCATCATCAAGCGTGATGGCAATAATGCCACCACCCCGCCAGCTATCATAATCGGATAATGCCGTACGTTTGACAACACCGCGTTGCGTGGCAAAGACCCAATAATGGCTGCTGGAAGTCTCTGATAGCGTCTGCACGGCAGCAATGCGCTCGCCCTCTTCGAGGGCCACTAAATTGACGATCGACACCCCTTTGGCTTGCCGACCCGCCTCCGGTATTTCGTGAACTTTAACCCGGTAGATACGCCCGCGGTTAGTAAAGAAGCACAGGTAGGCGTGGGTATTGGCAATGAAGAGGTGGGCGATAAAGTCGTCCTCGCGGACCGTACTCCCACTAATGCCCCGCCCTCCTCGTCGTTGAGGACGATACACGCTCGGCGAGAGCCGTTTAATGTAGCCGCGATGGGTGATGGTGACGACCATGTCTTCATCGGGAATCAAATCTTCGTCGGAAATATCCTTGACCGAGGGCCCTAGCTTGGTACGGCGGGCATCGCCGTACTTCTTTTGAACCTCCAACAAATCATCTTTGATGAGATTGTAAACGAGGCGCTCGTCGGCTAAAATAGCGCGAAGTTGCTCAATAAGCGCCATGATTTCCTGGTATTCCGCTTCAATTTTGTCCCGTTCGAGGGCGGTCAGCCGTTGCAAACGCATCTCCAAAATAGCGGTCGCTTGTTTATCGGAGAGATGGAATCGCGCCATTAAGCGGTCGCGCGCCGTATCTACAGATTCGGAGCTGCGGATAATTTGGATCACTTCATCCAAAAATTGGAGCGCAATCCGTAAGCCTTCTAAAATATGCGCGCGTGCCTCAGCTTTGGCCAAATCGAAGCGGGTGCGCCGCTCAATCACCACTTTGCGGTGGCGGATGAAGTTGTATAACATTTCGCGCAGGGAGAGAATGAGCGGCCGGCCATCCACCAGCGCTAAGAGAATAATGCCGAACGTCTGTTGCATAGGCGTATACTTATACAATTGATTTAAGATAACTTTCGGCACCGCGTCGCGTTTGAGGTCCAGCACAATGCGCACGCCTTCGCGGTCGGACTCGTCCCTTAAATCGGCAACCCCTTCAATGCGGCGTTCGTGCACCAGCTCGGCAATTTTCTCAATAAGCCGTGCCTTATTGACCTGATAAGGAATTTCGGAAATCACGATGCGGGTGCGCCCTGTTGAGGTTTCCTCGGCTCGGGCGATGCCGCGAATCGTAATGATACCCCGGCCGGTGGCGTAGGCCTGACGGATGCCTTCTCGTCCCATTATCATGCCGCCGGTTGGGAAATCGGGACCGGGCAATGCGTTGAGCAGGGCCTCGAAATCTGCTTCCGGATGCTCAATCAGCAAGATGGCCGCGCGACACACTTCAGAAAGGTTGTGCGGCGGAATATTGGTGGCCATGCCTACAGCGATGCCCGACGACCCGTTGATCAAGAGGTTAGGAATTTTGGCCGGTAAAACCGTGGGTTCCTTAGTTGACTCGTCAAAGTTAGGAATGAAATCCACGGTATCTTTCTCGATGTCCGCCAGCATTTCCATGGCTATAGGAGCGAGCCGTACCTCCGTATAGCGCATAGCGGCAGGCGAATCGCCGTCCATGGAGCCGAAATTCCCATGGCCGTCAACCAGCGGATAGCGAATAGAAAAATCTTGAGCCATGCGCACCATGGCGTCGTAAACAGCCGTGTCCCCGTGCGGATGGTATCGTCCTAACACTTCACCCACGATACGCGCCGATTTCTTATACGGATGGTTAGGCGTATTGCCCAACTCTTGCATCGCGTACAGAATGCGCCGGTGGACCGGTTTCAATCCGTCTCGCACATCGGGCAATGCTCGACTCACAATGACGCTCATGGCATAGTCGATGTACGAGCGCTTCATTTCCTCTTCGATGTCGACCGGCATGACGTGCCCAATATTGTGTGCCATAAATGCCTCCGGTTATCCCACGGTGTCGAGGTTGCGCACCTGGTGGGCATGCTCTTGAATGAAATCGCGGCGCGATTCGACCTTGTCTCCCATGAGAACGGTAAATATCCAATCGGCGGCGGCTGCGTCCTCCAGTTCAACCCGGAGCAGGGTGCGCGTTTCGGGGTTCATCGTGGTATCCCACAACTGCTCGGCGTTCATCTCGCCTAACCCTTTGTATCGTTGGATGGTGACGTCGTTTCCGCGTCCCCACTCGTCTAATAGTCTTTCCAAGGAAGCATCGTCGTAGAGGTACCGCTCTTGTTTACCTTTTTTAACCAGGTAGAGCGGAGGCTGGGCGATATACACATAACCGGCTTCAATGAGCGGCGTCATATACCGGTAGAAGAAGGTCAGTAACAGGGTGCGAATGTGTGAGCCGTCCACGTCCGCATCAGTCATGATCACCACCCGATGGTAACGCGCTTTGGCAAGATCGAATTCGTCGCCAATACCCGTACCAATGGCTGTGATCATGGCGCGAATTTCCTCATTCCCGAGGATCTTGTCCATCCGGGCCCGCTCAACATTCAAGATTTTCCCCCGCAAGGGAAGAATGGCCTGAAACTGACGGTCGCGTCCTTGTTTGGCAGACCCGCCGGCAGAATCGCCCTCCACCAGATATAATTCCGATTCCGCCGGGTCACGGCTAGCGCAGTCGGTCAGTTTGCCGGGCAAAGCCGAAGATTCCAGCACGCTTTTGCGCCGGGTGAGCTCACGGGCCTTGCGCGCTGCCTCGCGTGCCCGCGCTGCCTGAATCGCTTTTTCCAAAATACGTTTGGCAATTGACGGATTCTCTTCAAAAAAGGTTGATAGCCCCTCCGCGACAATAGCTTCGGTAATCCCTCGGACCTCGGAGTTGCCTAGCTTTGTCTTCGTCTGTCCTTCAAATTGCGGCTCAGGCAATTTTACCGAGAGGACCACGGTCAAGCCTTCTCGAACATCTTCGCCCGTAAGATTTTGGTCAGCCTCTTTCAGAAGACCGAGTCGTCGAGCGTAGTCGTTGGACACTCGGGTCAGGGCTGCTTTAAAACCGGCTTCGTGAGCGCCCCCTTCTAGTGTGCGAATCGTGTTGGCGAACGTGAGCAGCGTCTCGGCATAGCTATCGTTATATTGAATCGCAACTTCTACCAGCACACCATCTCGTTCGCCCGAAAAGGCAATAGGTTTGGGGTGGATAACCTCGCGATTAAGGTTTAGATATTCGACGAAAGATACCACTCCACCGCGATAATGGTAGCGAATTTCGCGGCCCGTGGATTCTTCGTGCAAAGTCAGAAGGACGCCCGCGTTCAGAAACGCTTGATCGCGAAGTCGATTGGCAATTGTGTCGAAGGAAAACGTGACATCTTCGAAAATTTCCGGATCGGGACGAAAAATCACTTCAAATCCGGTTTCCGTCGTCTTTTCGATTTCGGTTACGGGGTCAAGCGGCTTTCCACGACGGTAGTGTTGCACATACTTAGCGCCCCCGAACCGACTAAACGCGACCAGTTCCTCGGACAACGCATTCACCACAGAAAGGCCAACACCGTGCAAGCCGCCTGAGACTTTGTACCCTCCCCCGCCAAACTTGCCGCCTGCATGCAGCATGGTGAGCACAACCTCAAGAGTGGGAATTCCCACTTTGGGATGAATGCCAGTGGGGACACCTCGACCGTTGTCGCGCACTCCCACGCGCCCATCGCGGTACAAGGTGACGTCGATGCGGTCACAGACCCCGGCTAACGCCTCATCAATAGAGTTGTCGACAATTTCATAAACGAGGTGGTGTAACCCCTTGCTACTCGTGGACCCGATGTACATCCCAGGCCGTTTACGCACAGCCTCCAAGCCTTCCAAGACCTGAATTTGGCTCTCGTTATACTCTGGATTGGGCTGTTCTGCCACGAATCGGGATCCCCCTTAAACACACGAATGAGACCCGCCCGGGTCTGGTAATTTCAGTATACCATACGGTCATTAGGAATCGAAAAACAGCTCACGACGTTCTACCCGGCGCTGGAGTGTCTGCGTCGAAATTGGTGAGAGGTAAATGGCGCGATCGGTGAGGATTAGGGTCTTGGCCGTATCTAAACTGCCGAAGACGCGTTCTTCGCTTCGCAGGCGGGAAAAGAGGTGCCGGAAGTCAGGTGACACATCGAGTATGTGGCGATTAAAAAGCCCAATGATATCGGGATACGCGATCATCCAATCTTGGCCAATATGTAAATACATGACTCGCCTCATTTCTTTACGTTACTCGTCACGGCGCGCGATTTCGCAATGGATGCAGAAGCGGTAACCGGGTTCTGTTGGAGCCCGACATTGGAGACAGCGGCGATACCCCTGACGTAACCATGCTTCCGTGGCCCGTTGATATTGTTCCTGTACGCGGCGAAACAATGCGTCAAGGTCTTCAGTGGATGGGTGGCCACGCTCCCAACGCGCATAGGGAGAAGGGCGCGCCTCCTCTCCCTCTTGTGTAAGAGCCCGTACTTCGGTGCGCACGCGGGTTCGCAAATCGGTGACCCGAATCGATGGCCATCGCTCCTCAATGCGAGCCAGGATGCGAGGTTTGTGGAAAAGGAGCTCACTGGACCAAACGGACGACGGCACAGCAATCCATAGGATCCCTTCCTCGGTCAACGTCAGAAGCTTCGTGTGCTGGCTGACCACGTCCCCGACCACGTCTGCCCAAGACCTTTCTAAAAGCCATAGCCAACGGGCGCGGGTCCAGTGATGCTCGTCCGACAAGCGAAGAAGAATCTCTCCGAGATGCCGACCTGACGTTTCCATTAACGGACCCTGCCTCCCTGAATGAAATATATGGTAGGGTTGAGCAGCTGATAGTTTCTGGGCTCGGTATCTGTTACCAGTGTTTGCTGTCCCGGTTGCGCTGTCAACTCCAGGACAGCCTGCCGACGCGATGAATCCAATTCGGAGAGGACGTCATCGAGGAGGACGATGGGACGGATCCCTGTTTCTTCGAAAAGCCATTGGTAGGTGGCCAGCTTTAAAGACAAGGCAATGGTCCGCAACTGGCCTTGCGATGCATAAACTGTCGTGTCCTTGCCGTTTAAGGTAAAGAAAATGTCATCACGGTGTGGTCCAATGAGCGTCATCTGTCGGGCTTCTTCTTCATGGCGGCGCGTCGCCAGGGCCTGGAGAAAGGCCTCAACAGTGTCGATGGGTTGAGGCCATCCCCCTTCCTTTAGCGCAAAAGTCAGAAGGTCAGTGCCCGCCATGCGATGGTGTAGCGATTGCGCAAGCGGCAAGAGGCTCGCGATGACTGCCCGCCGCTGCTGCCACAGGTAAAGGCCTTCGTGAGCTAACAGCGGTGTAAAGTCGTCGACGACACGACGCAAAGATTGCTGCTTCAGCGCTCGATTGCGCTGCAAGAGGGCGCGCTGATAGGCCTTCAGCGATCGCGCATAGTGCGCATCGTGGGCGGAAAGGAGAAGATCGAGAAAGCGGCGACGGCGGTCCGGCGATCCTTTAGCTAAATACACGTCCTCAGGGGCAAACAAAACCACAGGAATGATCGGCCCTTGGTGACTGCGCCGCTGAGGGGTGATCCAGTGGGTCCAGTGCGTGGGACGGCCAGCAATGTCTCCATGAGCTTCCAGCCGCGCACTGTCGCCTCCGTCCTGTATCGCCTCGCGTTCGCTGACGGTGCGAAAGCTGCGCCCCTGCAACAAGAGGTAGACCCCCTCGAGGATGTTTGTCTTGCCTTGTCCGTTGGCGCCAACTAACAGGGTCAACTGCGGCGAGAGGTGAATCTCTGCCTCCGCAATGTTGCGAAATTGATGGAATACGACGCGAAGAACAGCCATTAGACCAGTTGTCGCAGGGGCAACACAATGTGGCTATACTGGTGGTTTTCGGCTTCACGGATCCGGAGCGGCGACTGAATGCCTGAAAACTCCAACATCGCCTCGTCGCTGTCTAGCGACCGCAACGCATCAAGTAAAAAAGTGGGATTAAACAAAAGTTCCATCTCTTGGCCATGACTGTCAAATTCAACGGATTCAAAAGTTTGCCCGTACTCAGCGGCCGACGCGGAGATATCAAGTTGCCCTATCGAGTGGCGGAGTCTGATTGCACTCGAGCGATCCTTCGAGGCAATGAGATTGGCTCTTTCGATAGCTCCGCGGAAATCGGGCACGCGAATCCGCCCCTGTACAACGTATTCTTGCGGGATCACGCGTTGATAGTCTGGGTACTGGCCGTCGAGTAGTCGGGAGATGATAGTGACCGATCCCAGGTTGAGGCGGATAAGATTGGCCGATATGGCGATATCCGCGGTGTCCACAGCTCCCAGGCGGGCAGCTTCTGCGAGCATTTTCGTGGGAATGACGCACTGAATAGCCTCACCGCGGTAGTCGGGGACAGGAACCCAGGTATGCGAAAGTCGGCTCCCATCGGTGGCTGCGAAAACCAAGCGGCCAGGTTCCACTTTGAGCGAAACCCCTTTTAAAATAGGCCGGGTATCGTCCTTAGCGCAAGCAAAGAGGAGCTGGCGGGCTAACCGCGGAAACACGGAAGAACCGACGTTGAGGTGGATCTGGGACCCTTCGGGGTTCGGGAAGTCGGGCAGCCGTTCGACCCCGTAGCCGTACAGTGTCGCGCGGTTTCTGCCGTATTTGACAAGCGCTTTCGAGCCATCTGGTTCCAGTTCTAGCGATAATGTCGCGGTTGGTATGCGATGGACCAGTTCCGTGAGAAGGTTCGCAGGCAGCACGGTGCTGCCGGGCTCCTCGACTTCGACGTCGATAGTCATTTGCAGGAGGGTGAAGAGGTCCGTGGCAGTTAACGTCAGCTGTTGCCCGCGAGCTTCCATTTGCACTCCGGCCAGTACGGCCATGCTGTTCTGCGGCATGATGACGCGCGAAACGGTAGCTAGCGCTTTAGCTAAGTGTTCTTGAGTCGCATAGACGTGCATCGTAAATTAGCTCCTTTATCACACGGTTCAAGGGTTACCCGAAAAAGCTGTCTAAATCCTGGCGCGTTACGGTGATAATCATTCAGTGATCTTAATTCATCATAATAATAAGCGCTGGGGATATCGGGATAAGTTGCGTGACTAGGCATTTTCCCTTGGTTTTCTTCAAGAATAACCTTGGGATAACTCCAAGCGCTATCCCCAACCGATTGTCGAATCCCCGAGAGGCTGGGGATATTGTGTAAAAGAGGGCACGGCATCCACAGGAAATCTTCCCTATTTACACAAATTATGCACCACCAGGAAGCTAACCCCCGGGCTGGGCGGTAAACCCGAGGGCAGCTACAATGACGACTCCGGTCATCCGCATTCAGGCTCATCAGGTGGTTACGGCGCATTATCGGGACTGAATCCGTTTGGTTAACAGTTCGAGAACCTGGTTCAGCTGCGGATCTCGCGAGCGGTCGGTTTGGATTTTTTCCACCGCGTGCATTACCGTTGTGTGATCCCGGCCCCCAAATTCCTCGCCAATTTTTGGCAAACTTGAATTTGTTAGCTCACGGGCTAGGTACATGGCAATTTGTCGCGGGTAGGCCACAGCTTTGGTCCGCTTTTTGGCTTTGAACTCTTCAACTCGCAAGTCGAAATGGCGGGCGACTTCTTCCTGGATGAGGCGCACGGTGATCAGTTTTTGAGGGGATTCCTTGATGACATCCTTTAGCGCTTCGTAGGCTAGGTCTTTGGTAAGTGACTGGCGCGTGATAGATCCAAAAGCCATGACGCGAATTAAGGCTCCTTCCAATTCACGAATATTCGTGTCGATTCGGCTCGCAATAAATTGAATCACGTCATCGGGGACGGATAGTCCTTCCATCTGTGCCTTTTTGGCTAGAATAGCCATCCGCGTCTCTAAATCAGGGGGTTGAAGATCGGTAATAAGGCCCCATTCAAATCGCGATCGCAAGCGTTCTTCCAGAAACTGGATATCTTTCGGGGGGCGATCGCTGGTAATGACAATTTGTTTGTGAGCTCCATGCAACGCTTCAAAAGTATGAAAAAATTCCTCTTGAGTGCGTTCTTTTCCGCCCACAAACTGAATATCGTCTATGAGAAGCACGTCGATGGTCCGGTAACGATTGCGAAACGGGACCATTTTATTGTCCTGAATGGCGTTAATGAGTTCGTTCGTAAAATTTTCGGCGGACACATAGAGCACCCTGGAGGACGCGTCTTGTTTTAACACCGTGTGGCCAATGGCGTGCATGAGGTGGGTCTTGCCGAGACCTACGCCCCCATAAAGGAATAAGGGGTTGTACGCAGAAGCGGGCATTTCTGCGACAGCCAAGGATGCCGCGTGGGCAAAGCGATTGGAGCTACCGACGACGAAAGCTTCAAAGGTGTACTTGGGATTGAGCCGGGATTGGTATTCGTTCGTATGATTAGAGGACAAGGTAGTCGTCCCCTTGGCCTTTGCCTGTGGATGTTCTTGTTCTGACGGGCCTTTGAGCGGGGCCACGATGATGCGAATGTCGAGACGTCGGCCAAAGGATTTTTGCACCACGTCACGCAGGAGGCCGCTATACCGGGCAGCAATTAATTCACGGATAAATTCGGTGGGGACTTGTAAAACGAGCGTTTGGTCTTCAATTGTCTTTGGGACCACTGAGCGGACCCATGTTTCAAAACTTGGTGTGGATAGCTCTTGTTGAAGCTGGTCCACCACATCAGCCCACAGAGATTCGAGGCCGATATCAATCATCGTATCCGTTCCCCCTGTGCACGCAAATACACAAGAAATCCACAAGATTATCCACAACTTGTTGATATCTTTGGCAAAAATAATGATTCCTCCGACGCAGCGGAGGCTTGGACCGATCATAGCAGATCCCAACCGGGGGTACAATTCTATGTGGGGAGGTTCTAAGAGTTTGTATGCCATTTTAAAAATTCTCATGAAACGAGGCGAGAAATGAGCATGGGAAGCTGTCCTTGACCGGTTTCTGGCAGGTGGCTATAATGAATAGCGATTTGCTCGGGATCGGGAGGTGACGAGCTATGAAAAGAACGTATCAACCCAATCGTCGGCATCGGGCCAAGGTGCATGGTTTTCGCGCGCGCATGCGCACACGATCGGGACGCGCAGTGTTAAGCCGTCGGCGGCGTAAGGGCCGAAAGCGCCTTGTCGTGTAAGTGAATTGCGCGATGGCACATGTCACGTTAAAAAAGCGAGCGGAATTTAGCCGAGTATTCCAACTGGGGCGGACATATGGGGACCGGTATATGGTCCTTTTCGTTCTCTCGTCGAAAACAGGAGCTGTACGCGTGGGGTTTGCCAGCAAACGATCGGTAGGCACGGCGGTTCGCCGCAATCGGGTGCGACGGCGGTTGCGGTCTCTGTTTGCGTTATATGCCGACAAGATAACGCCGTGTGGGGATCTGATTTTTTTGGGAAAGAAGAGTATGATAGAGGCACCATGGGAGGAATTGACGCGCTCCATGGCCAAAATTCTCCGGCAAGCCGGTTGTTTGGAAGGTTAAGGCTGGTTAGCGTGAAATATGTGATTGTGGGCTTGATACGCTTTTATCAGCGGTTTGTGTCTCCTTTGACGCCGCCTTCTTGTCGGTATATTCCTACCTGTTCTCAATATGCGGTGGAGTCGGTGTCGAAATATGGAGCAGTGAAGGGGTTGTGGCTGGCGGCGAAACGAATTAGCCGTTGTCACCCATTTCACGAGGGCGGGTACGATCCGGTACCGTAGGGCCGAAGGAGGCATTTATGGGAGCGATTTGGCATGGGTTCACCGGTCTCATCAGCGCGGTGTTTGTGCTGTTTTCCAGCTGGACCGGGAATTATGTCTTGGGAATTGTGCTGTTGACGGTGCTGGTGCGGCTGGTGTTGTTGCCGTTAGGTGTGACCCAAGCGCGCTCAATGCAGAAAATGGCTAAATTGGCTCCCAAGCAGCGTGAGTTGCAGCAGCGGCACAAGGGAAACCCTCAGGTGCTAAACCAAGAAATTGCAAAGCTGTACAAGGAAGAGGGTGTCAACCCGGCGTCAGGCTGTTTGCCCCTCTTGTTGCAAATCCCGGTCATGTATGGGTTGTTTGACGTTTTGCGTACGTTTAAGTATCACCGTGGCGGGGGGCTATGGATTTGGCACAATCTAGCGCAGCCGGACCATACCTTCGTGTTGCCCATTCTCGTGGCGGTGACAACGTTTTTGATGCAACGGCAAGCGATGCAAATGACCCCGTCTCAACCTGGCATGGAATCCAGCCAGAAAATGATGTTGTACATGATGCCGTTGATCTTTGGATATGTCGCCTATCGCTTTCCTGCCGGTCTCTCGATTTACTACGTGGTATCGAATATATTCCAGTGGATTCAAACGGTGGTCTTGCTTAGACGGCCGGTGGATTCGGGTGGGGCGAGTGCCCCGGCCACTCAGAAGTGAGGCAAAGGGAGGCCGCGCTAATGAGAGCGCGGTTTTTTTATGACCCTATGTGTGGAAATATATGGATTATGAGTAAAATGGAGGGCGAGTAGGCTGTGTTGGGATCAGGTGGTGGCAGGCGATGGGGATAGAGGCGATCAGGGAGGTGATTCAGGAGCGGTACCCCTTGGGAAGCCTCGCGTTAAAGAAACTAGAAACATATGTGTCTTTAATTGAGAGGGCACCGAGTAACCTCACCGCGTGGCGCGGTGAGGCGATTTGGGAGCGGGGTGTGCTCGATTCTTTGGCGATCTGGCCAATCCTTGGCAGTAGCGGGGGGATGGCGCTCGATGTGGGCAGTGGTGCGGGGTTTCCGGGACTCGTGTTGGCGGTGGCGCGGCCGGAGTGGGAATGGACTTTAGTGGAATCGAGGAGCCGGAGGGGAGCGTTTTTGGAAGAGGCGGTCCGTGCCCTGGCGTTAAGCAATGTGCAGGTGGTGGTCGCGCGCGCAGAAGAGTGGATTAGGGTGGACGAGCGCCAGAGGGAAAGGTTCGATGTGGTGACATTGCGCGCCGTGGCCAGGACGCGGGCGGCACTGGAGCTAGGATTGCCGTTTGTGAGGTTAGGCGGGAAGATGGTTTTGGTCAAAGGGTTCGAGGGCCTGCGTGAGGTGGAAGCCGAGCGCCAGTGGCTTGAGAAGTTGGGCGGCGCGGTGTCGGCATGGGTTGAAGGGTCGGTCTCCGACGTCAGGGGACGCAGGGACCAGCTTGTGGTGCTCGGCAAGGTCAGTCAGACACCGGGGGAATATCCGCGGGGGGCGCCCAAGTTAGGTACTTAGCGGTTAGGAGGGTCGGCATGGATGGGCGTGAGGAAATTCGTGTGGAAATGGTGCCAATTGATCGCATTAGAATAAACCCCTACCAGCCGCGACAAAGAATTCGGGAAGAGGAGTTAAAGCGACTTGCGCGGTCCATTGAAATTCACGGGGTGATTCAGCCGGTGGTGGTGACGCCCGTGGAGCGCGGGTACCAATTGGTGGCGGGCGAGCGTCGATTGCGAGCGGCGCTACTGGTGGGGTTGCAGGAGATTCCTGCGGTAATACGGAGTGCCGATGCCAAAGAGAGTGCCTTGGTGGCGTTAGTGGAAAACCTGCAGCGCCAAAATCTCTCGTATTGGGATGAAGCAGAAGGTTTTTTGAGGTTATGCACAGAATTTCATTTGACACAAGCAGACATCGCAGAGCAAATGGGCATTAGCCAGAGTGCGGTAGCCAATAAGTTGAGAATTTTGCATCTGGAGAGCGATATCCGGCGGCAGTTGGAAGAGCACGGGCTCAGCGAGCGGCATGCAAGGTTGTTATTGTCGTTGGACAGTGTTGAAGAACGGCGGCGATTGGTCGCAGCGATGATTCAGGAGCGCCTAACAGTCCGCGAAGCAGAGGAATGGATTCGGCGCCAACGGCGGGATGCTCGGCAGGTAAAGCGGGTCGTGAAGGATTTTCGGATTGTGTACAATGCTTTTGAGAAGACGTTGAGGGCTGTGCGCGAAGCGGGAGTCGCGGCGGAAATGGTTCACCACGAAGACGAGGATGTCTGGGAAATTCGTGTGCGAATTGCGAAATATCGGGAGGGGTAGTTGTGGGTCGGGTTATCGCGGTGGCCAATCAGAAGGGTGGAGTTGGCAAAACCACCACCGTGATTAATTTAGCAGCCTATCTGGCCGACGCCGGAAAACGGGTGTTGGCCATTGATATTGACCCACAAGGAAATACGACAACGGGCTTGGGGGTGGATAAGAGTCTCGTTGACGTGTCGATTTATGATGTGATGCTTGGAGATCAGCCGCTGGTGGAGGCGCTCGTTTCGACGGAGATAGTGGGCTTACATTTGCTGCCGGCGACGTTGGACCTCGCAGGTGCAGAAGTCGAGCTATCGCAGGTGCCCGGACGGGAATCCCTGTTGAAGAAGCACATAGAGCCGGTTCGCAGTCGGTATGATTACGTATTTGTTGATTGTCCGCCGTCTCTCGGATTGTTGACCATTAATGCGCTGACCGCGGCGGATGCGGTGATGATTCCGATTCAATGCGAGTTTTTTGCATTGGAAGGTTTAAGCCAATTGTTATCGACGATCGAATTAGTTCGAGAGCGGTTGAATCCGCGGCTGCAATTGGAAGGCGTATTGTTGACCATGTACGATGGGCGGACGAATCTGGCTGCCCAAGTGGCAGAGGAGGTGCGGCGTCATTTTCGTCAGCAGGTTTACGACGCGGTGATTCCGCGGACGGTGCGCTTGAGTGAGGCGCCAAGCCATGGGTTGCCAATCCTGCGCTACGATCCGAAGTCGCGAGGTGCCGTGGGCTATCAGCGTTTAGCAGAGGAGGTCATCCAACATGGCTAAGCAGAGAGGGTTGGGCCGCGGCCTCTCGTCGTTGATTCCTGAACGGGTGAGCGATGTGGCAGGGGATGATCTTCGAGAGCGAGGGGATGCGGTTTCTGAGGTAGACGTTCACTTGATTAGTGCCAATCGGTTTCAGCCGCGGCGGGTTTTTAGGGAGGATGAACTGGCCGAGTTAGCGGAATCGGTGCGTGCGCACGGCGTGATTCAGCCGGTCCTGTTAAGGCCTGTGGGGTCGGGCTATGAGCTGGTCGCTGGGGAGAGACGGGTGCGGGCAGCGCGCATGGCAGGCCTAACGACGGTTCCAGCGGTGATCCGACCGATGGAGGATCGGGAGGCGCTGGAGGTGGCGCTGATTGAAAATTTGCAGCGTAGCGACTTGAACCCGATTGAAGAGAGCGAAGCCTACCGGCGGTTAATCGAGGAGTTTCGGTGGACGCAGGAGGAGATTGGCGCAAGGGTCGGGAAATCGCGGAGCCACATTGCGAATTACCTGCGACTGCTGCAACTGGAGGGATCGATTCAGGAATTGCTAGCGAGTCAGGTGATTACCGTTGCCCACGCCAAAGTTTTGTTGTCCATCGAGGGTCCGCGCCGATTGTCGTTGGCTGAGCGATGTGCGGCTGAGGGCTGGACGGTTCGGCAACTGGAACTGGCGCTAAAGCGTCAAGATGCGGTGGTGCAAAAGTCGGAGCGGGATGATGTCCACCTTAAACAAGTGGAGGCGGGATTGCGCCGAAGGTTTGGGACTAAGGTGACGGTGAGAGGAGATAGCCAGAAGGGCCGCATCGAAATTCCCTACCGAAGCCTGGAAGAATTGGAGCGGTTGCTCATGATTCTTAACCGGGACCCGGATCCAGATCCCGGACAATTCGTCGTTTAAGAAGTGTTCCTCGAGGAACAATTTTGAGGAACCAATTAATGGAAGCACAAGGAAGGAACACTTGGGTGTCGATGAATGCTCTTGGGGGAGCTGCGGTCAATGGGGCGGGTGCGTTAACGGGGTCATTGGTCGGTCTCTTGTGGGGAAGTCGATTGTCGGAGGGATTCCGCAAGGAGCTGCTCCGCCTTGTTGGCATTGTGGTCCTGGTTTTGGGCGTGAGCATGGCTGTTCCGCTGGCCGATCCCGTGAATACCTTGCTTTCCTTGGTTGTTGGTGATTGGCTAGGAACCCAACTTGCGATCCAGGAACGGCTGGACGACTGGGGTCAGGCGCTAGAGAAGCTCCTCGACCGAGAAAATTTCATGCAAGGATTTATCACTGCCACGGTCATTTTTAATGTGGGCGCTCTGGCCATTGTGGGGTCCCTGCAGGCGGGACTCACGGCGCACCCGACGCTCCTCGAGACCAAGGCGGTGCTGGACGGCGTGACCGGGCTCATTCTTACCTCGGCTCTAGGCTGGGGCGTGTTGCTAGCTGCCCCTGCGACCTTCGCATATGAGGGAATCCTGTCCCTCGCGGCCGGGTTTTTGCGTCCCATCCTCACAGGCATGCTGTTACGGGACCTCACCGTGGTGGGTGGAATTCTAGTTGCAGGTATGGGCGCCAACTTTTTGTTAGAGAAAACCGCTGTTCGGGTTGCGAACCTGCTGCCGGCGCTGATATTGACAGTTATACTAGGATGGTTGAAACAACATGGGATATCGTTTGTCTAATGGGTAGGAGGTCAACATCGTGCACTTGTCCACGCAGGATCTGTTTTATGGAACCGCCGTTTTAGCAATCCTGTCGCTCGCTATCGGCATCTGGGGTGTTGCGATGGCAAACCGGGTGCGGCGTCGATACCTTCGAACCTTTGGAAGCGATAACCCCGCGGATGTCGAGGCTCTCATTACGCACCTACACGAAAAGCTTGATGCGGCGGTCGACCAATTTGACGCGTTGAGTGGGCGCGTAGACCGCCTCGACGCGCGGGTCACCGAAGCCATCAGCCGCGTGGGGTTGGTGCGCTTTAATCCGTTCGAGGACACCGGCTCTGACCTCTCCTTCTCGGCCGCGTTGCTGAACGACCATGGAGACGGGCTTGTGCTGACAAGCCTCTGGGGACGCGATGAAGTGCGGCTATACGCAAAGCCCATCGAACGGCATGAAAGCCGCTATGCACTGAGCCAAGAAGAGAAGCAGGCTTTAGACCTAGCGCGCCACGCGCGTCGGCCTGGACGGCTAGTGAACACTGAGGCTAAGGGCTAGTGCGTCGGCTACCAGAGCTGCCATGCGCATGACGAGCGAAAGGCGGGTGTTTTGCAAAACATAGGCGTCCATCAGTCCCCCAATATTTACCGTCGCAGCGACAAAATATTGACCAATAGCCGGCAGCTCTTTTTGTACGCCAGCCCCTGGCCGAATGGAGCCGGGAGCGATAATAATGGAACCGACGTCCTCCGGCGCCCCCAAGGAAGCGTCGATGGCAAGGCAGCGAGACCGCAAAATCCGCGGTCGCTCCCGGAGCAACATGAGAAGATTGCTCCCATGGACGGGGTGATCAAGGGTGCCTAGCACCTCGCAGGGCATGCGCCTTTTCTCCAAAAGCCGCGATCCCACTAGCGGACCAAACGCGTCGCCGGTAGCCCGATCGGTCCCGATGCAGACAATAATTTCGGGTTGACCGAGCAGGGACCAAAGCCAATCAAAACCCGCCACCAGCTGTTGTCGGCAATCCGGCCAATCGACGCGCGTGCGCACGCGCCGTGGCTTCTCAGACCGATCAGTTATATCCGGAAAAAGCATCGAGCCCCCCCGCCTTTCGCGACGGCGCGCGTAGCCATGCGTCGCTAAATTTCTGATTCGATGCCGCCCCACTCAATCCTATTTTATCCAACACAGGATATAAATGTACCCGGGGGGATGACAGGTGAGAGCGCCATGGATAGGCATTGCGTTCACCTATGTGGGCGCGGTGGTCGGAGCTGGTTTCGCTAGCGGGCAAGAGATCTACCAGTTTTTCACACGCTTTGGCACTGGCGGATCAATCGGCATTGCCATTGCGGGCTGCCTCTTCGCTCTTCTTGGGTACAAAGCATTGGAACGCGGGCGGCTGACTCACGCCCAAGGGCTTCATCCATTTCTGGACCGTGTTTATCCCCAATGGGCCGTGCGTCTGGCCGAAGGTATGACGGGAGCCTTTTTGCTCGTGGGACTTGGGGTCGTGGCGTCTGGCGGAGGTGCCGCCATTTCCGCCATGCTGAGTTGGCCCGCTTGGGTTGGGGGATGGCTGACCCTGGCCCTCGTCGCTTGGGTGACATCGCGTGGCACCAGGGCGGTCCTCGGCGCGAATACGCTCTTGGTTCCGTATTTGCTGGTTATGGTGATAGCGGTTGTCCTGGCGTCGCGACCCGCAAGCTCGCGCGCGATACCCCCAGTTCACGGCGTGGACTGGCTTTTGTCAGCGCTTTTATATGTGTCGTATAATATCTTTACCGGAGTGATGGTGCTTGTCGCGTTAGGACGTCAACTCTCGTCGCGCCGCGACAGCGCCGCCGCAGCCTGCGGTGGAGCGCTACTGTTGACCGTTATCGCATACCTTGAGCATCGTGCGCTGCTGACGATGGGTGTCCGCGGTCCACTGCCACTGGTGACGTTGGCGCGCCATGTAAACCCCGGACTCGGGTTGTTGTTTGCCGTGAGCCTATGGATTGCGTTATTTACGACGGGCGTTGCCGAAGCTTATGCCCTTCGTGCTCAAGGGCGTTGGTGGGTCCTTTTCGTCTGTGGTGCAGGCGCGATTGGGCTGATGGCGTTTGACCGGATGGTTGCGGTTCTCTACCCAATCATGGGCCTACTTGCGATTTTTGTCTGGTTTCCGTTATTTTTGCCTACGGCGAATCGTCATTTTCCGGAGGGATAGTTCGGGGTGACAGATTGGGAGCAGTACGGGGAGGATTTGCTGCGCCGCGGCACGCTCGCCTGGGAGCGCCGGGATCGGAGTACGGCAGAGAAGCTCTTTACGCAGCTGGTTCAGCAATTTCCGGAACGCCCTGAAGGGTATAACAAGCTAGGGGTGCTTTGCGCGGACAGCGGCCAATTGGAGGCAGCGGAACAATATTTCTTACGCGCCTTAGCGGCGGACGGTCGGCACGCTCCCGCCCTCACTAACCTTGGTAATATCTATCTCGAGCGTGGCGACGTTGACCAGGCTATCCAGCACTACCTCTTAGCTTTGAATCACGACCCCGACTACCCGCCCGCACATCGGAACCTCTCAGTGGCGTACAAGCGCCAGGGCAAATACTCGGCCTTTGTTTCGCATTTTAAGCGATCACAGCGGCTGGACGCGCGGCGAGCCCAAGAGGACATTCGTGCTCGGGCTCGCGTAAAAGATGGCGATGGCCGGTCGATGATGGCTTGGGTTCCGCCCTGGCTGTGGTGGGTTGCAGTTGCAGCCGGGCTCCTTATTATCTTGACGGTGTTTCACCCATGAGGGGGCGCTATCATGCCGTTCCATACCCTCTGCGCATCCTCGGAAGCCTCATTGTCGTGGTCTTGCCCTGGGTACTCGTAGCGGCTGCCACGACCCACCGCTTGTCTACCATGCCTTTCTTTCAGACTTTGCTGGTCTTTCTTTTGGCGACGATCGCGGCCCAAGTAGGTCTGATTGTTCGGCGGTGGGGTAGCATAAGGATAACCGCCCTTGTCACGAACGCAGTTCTGAGTATCGTGGCGGCGGCAGCTTATGGGGTGGTGACCATGCTGGCACTTCGGCGCGGCGGGGGACCAGTGCACCCGGGGGTGGTGGCGCTTTTTACGGCCTACCTATTGGCGGTATGGTCGGGTCACCACGATTAGTCACAGGAGGTATACCCATGAATTGGCTCAACCTCGCTGTTGGCGCTTACCTTGCTTGGGGAGCGCTCCATGGATTGAGACGCGGGTTGATGAGCGTGGGTTTTAGCCTGGCCGGCTACATTGTGGGAATTCTGCTTGCGGCTCATGCCGCCGCGCCTCTCGCTAGCCAGGTGCTTTCTGCAGTGCCGGTCAAAGATTGGGTGGGTCGTTACCTTCCCACGCCGGCGGCCGGTGTACCGGCGGCACGGATCGCCGCCTGGCGCCTTGTGCAAGGCCTTACCGACCTCATCGCGTTCCTGATCATCGTGGGAGCTATCGAATTTATCGGCCGAACCGTCGGGCATATCATGACGCAAGCCATTCGTGCCATCCCTGTGGCCTCGGGGTTAAACCGCCTCGGCGGCATGGCTGCGGGAATTGTAGAACATGGCGTCGTCGCTGGGCTGGTGCTAAGCTTGCTCCTTGCGGTACCTGGCATCAACGGCTCTCCATTCGCTCGCGCGGTCCGACGCTCCCCAATAGCGACGACGGCCGTGAGAGCGTTTGATCAGTTAGGGCGCATCCCGGGGCTGAAAGACTTATAATGGAGATCGCGCATAGTGGCGAGGGTGATGCTAGAAAGAGGTTAACGATGGATAAGCCGCGTTATGAAATTGGTGACGTTGTCGAGCTCAAGAAACCGCATCCATGTGGAAGCCGCAACTGGCAAATTTGGCGCACGGGCATAGATTTTGGGCTGAAATGCTTAGGCTGCGGTCACCGCATTATGATACCCCGCAAGGACTTCGAACGCTCCGTGCGCAAGCACCATCCGAAGGCCACCGACGAAACATCAACCCATTAAGGTCCCTCGGATGTTCCTTGAGGAACATTACCCTTGACGTCCTCTCACCTGATGCCGGATCCCATATCGATCCCTCCATTAATAAGGCAGGTAGCCCGCGATTTCCCGGCGCCGCCACCAGCTGAGAACCCGCTGTGGTTCGCCATGAAGCCAGGGCCTGAGAGGTAGGAGACGGCATCAGTGACGTGCTGACGGAATCGTAAAAGGCAGTACCCAGGGTCCTTTGGTTGTATTCCACCACAAAACCTTTAGAATATAGTGTCCGGGCTGCAGCGGCCCAGACATCAGCGTAAATTGCGTCCCCCCGCCGGACCCCGAAAGGATCGGGACAGTCTGACCGTTCCCCGTGCGCTCGATAACAAATTGTGATCCACGGGCTTTGGCCCACTTTGCCGCCACCGCCGACCAATGCTGCGGCGCAGACGATGACACCGTCAACACCCCCGCGCTGGGTGCCAACAGGACGCGGTGCAGCGCGAAAATGACTCCGTGGACTCGGGCCTGGGTATGGAGGACCATGGTGCGCGAGGCTCCTGGCGGCGCCTGGTCCCATGTCAATTGCCATGGCCCGCGGTACACCGCGCCCATGGGATTCTTCGCAGTTCCTAGGTCGTAAAGGCTCAATGTCAGGCGAACTCCCGGCGTCCACACCCAAGAAGGTAGACCCGTAAAACCTACATAACCCTGGTGGGTGGTCTCATTCCACGCGGAGGTGCTGGGATATAAGGTGTTGCCAAATTGATCGCGTAGCGTGATCTGTTGCGGCGAGATCGCCATGCCCCTCGTGGTGCGGAGAAACACCAACGTCTCGGCTACATCGGCATAGGCTCCCACAACCTGAACGGCTACTCCATCGTGCCGATCGGTCACCGCAAGCGGCATGACTTTGTGAGTGCCCACCAAGGTACTAATTCCGGGGATGTTGAGACTTTCGGCCAGATGGTTCAAAAGCGGCGCGTTTCGTGTGGCGGCCCACGCCAGCGCATCGACCCGTGGCGCCCAATGCAGAAGGACGGCCACGAGTCCCCCGGTGGCGACGAGCGACCAAGCCGCCCAGGTGCGCGTCCCCGCTCGGGACCGGCTAATGCGCCCGCGTGCCCCGGCTTTGGCATTTGCAATCCACTGATCGACGCGGGGTTCGGCTTGCGGCACCTGCCGATAATGCTGGCGGAGCAGGGTCTCGAGCGTGCGGTCCTGAACACTGGTCCTAAGACGGTGTGGCATGGTCCAGCCTCCTTCGTAAAACCCGCAATGCACGATAAATTCGACTTTTCACGGTCGGCAGCGGAAGTCCCGTGTATTCAGCGATGGTATCGAGTGACCAGTCCATCCCGTATCGCCAGGCCAAAATCTCCTGGTCCCGTGGCGGTAAATGGGCCGACAAGTCGGCAATGTCAATCCGATTATCGATCCCAGCAAAGGGATCCAGCGGCCCGCCAACACGTGCTGTAGGTCATTGATGTCGACCGTCGCGGGATGGCGCTTCTGACGCCGATGATGGTCAATGCACCCCCGACGGACAATAGCGAGAAACCAAGCGCGCGGATTTTTCATACATGGGAGTCGATCGCGATGAGCCCAGGCCTCCGCCACTGCCTCTTGCACGATGTCTTCCGCAACGGCGGGCTGACCGGTCCAGTAGGTGGCGAACCGCAATGCGTGCGGCCCGACGTCGTGTATCAAGTCTAGAAACGGATTGGGCTGAGGAACCTCGCCAGGACCTTGGTTCATGTGCGTCCGCTCCCTTCCCTATGATAGACGTAGTCCGCTTGAGAAAAGACTCACCATGGACACCCGGATCCCCACAAAATTTTCTGGCCACAAACGCCAAGATACAGTAAGTGGACCTGAAGCGTGCCTATGCCTCCGTGATGCATTGCCGGTGCTTCGAGCCCAGGTCCCGGCGGACCCGTCTCACGTGATTCAGGACGTCCATCGCCCCCGGACGTCCATTCCCTGCTGGCCCCCGGTCAGGGGCTGGGAACACCTCACGCCACGGCGACAAATGTAGCGTTAGAGGACATCCTGGCGTGACGGTCCACCTTAGGGCCGTGGTATTACCTCAAAGAGGATTTGCGGCCGTTGCTCCGGGATCAGACTCCCACGGAGGCCCGGCAGGCGCGCGAGCGCACGATCATCAACACAAGGGGACCCAGCCGCATCGCTGGACCAACGGCCTCATCGAAGGCTATCACACCCAAATCAAGCCACTTCAAACGCATCAACCATGGGTTACGCAACCGGGCCCCTTATCGCCGCAAGATGTTTATGGGCTTTCTGCCCCTTACGGCGATCCCACAATTATTGACGTAGAGCCTTCTTGCCATTGTCATCGTTTAAAGAACCTGATACACTAATCCTGTTTGGGTGAAATACCCACGCCACCCTGCTCTGCCCCATGCAGAGCCTCCGGTACCCGGAGTCCGTGGAGGAGGTGACAATATTTGGCTCAGTACGAGTTAATGTATATCTTGAAGCCGGACCTCGGCGACGAAGCCCAGCAGGCGGCTATTGACCGTGTCCACCAAATCTTAGAAACCTCCGGCGGGACGATCGACAAGACAGACAAGTGGGGACGTCGCAAGCTCGCGTACGAAATCGCAAAGTACGGGGAGGGCTTCTATGTGGTGGTCAACTTTCATGGAGCTGGCACCATAGCGAACGAAGTCTCTCGTCTGCTTCGCATCAACGAAGATATTTTGCGGTCCATGGTCATCCGGGTGGATGAGTAGGCAGAAAGGGGTCTATCATGCTGAACCGCATTGTTTTAATCGGACGGCTGACACGCGACCCAGAAATGCGTTACACCCCGCAAGGCGTACCTGTTGCGTCATTCACCCTGGCGGTGGACCGTCCGTTTACCAACCAGCAGGGCCAACGAGAAACCGATTTTATTGACTGTTTGGCCTGGCGCAAACTGGGGGAGACCGTGGGAAACCACCTGACGAAAGGGCGCCTGGTGGCTGTAGAAGGGCGCCTGCAAGTGCGCAGTTATGAAACTCAAGACGGTAGCAAGCGGCGGGTCGCCGAAGTGGTCTGCGATGCGGTGCGATTCCTTGACAGACCCCGAGAAGGGGCGATGCCCTCAGACGGAGGCATGGCTTCCGAAGAAACTGACCTGCCCGATGACCTCCCCTTTTAGTGCCTTTTACGTTCTCGAGAAAGGAGGTCACTCATGCGAAAAGAACGCGGCCGACGGCCCAAAAAAAAGGTTTGCGGCTTTTGTGTAGACAAGGTGCAGCGCGTAGATTACAAGGAAGCGACCCGGTTGAGACGGTACATCACGGAGCGAGGGAAAATTCTTCCACGGCGCATCTCCGGCAACTGCGCTAAACACCAACGACAGCTCACGGTGGCTATCAAACGCTCGAGAATCATGGCGCTGTTGCCCTTTACTATCGAATAGGCGGAAAGAGCACGCGTGCGTGCTCTTTCGCATCTCTGCTCTCGGTCGGAATGCCTGACAAAAAGGAGAGAGGGCCATGCGAGTCATCTTTCAAGCAGACGTCAAAGGGCTTGCTAAAAAAGGCGAAATCAAAGAGGTTAAAGATGGCTATGCTCGCAATTATCTCATTCCTAAAGGCTACGCCATTGAGGCGACAGCCGGTCGCGAACGCCAACTTCAAGAGCACCTGAAACGTCAACAAGAGCGCGAGGCTCGCGAACGCCAGGCCATGCAACTCTTGGCGGATGAGCTGCGAGGCCGCGTGGTTGAAGTCAAAGCTCGCGTTGGCACCAATGACCGACTGTTTGGAGCGGTCACTAACGCAGACGTGGCCCAGGCCTTGGCAGCGCTGGGCTACACCATCGATCGTAAAAAAATCCAGATGGAGCCGATCAAGAACCTGGGTGAGCGCGAAGCGATCCTGCACCTGTACGCGGGGATTAGCGTTCCCATCCTTGTGCGTGTCCGCGCTGATTCATAGAGGGGAGGGCCTCCCGGATGCCCGAAGAAAGCCAAAAGAAACCCACCACACGACGAAAGCCAACCGCCTTGGAGCGCCGCATTAACGCGCTCGAACAAGTGCTCATTCAAATATACGGCCCGGAGCGGCTAGTCTTGCGGGCGGGCAAGCTCCAGGCGTTAAAGCAGCTTCGATCCGGCAACCTGGAACTGAAGGTCCTCGCCCTCGAGAAACTCATCTTCGACGATCCTGCCATCACTCGGGTTCCAACACGTCGCGGCCTAGGAAAAATCATCTCGAAGCTCGAAGACGAACTCGCCGACATGATTGCTCGCCGCAGTTTAGAAGACGAGCTCGAAAAGAAAATTGCCGAGCGGATGCAAGAGCGGCATGAAGAATACGTGAGAGACATTCGCAATCAGATTCTCAAAGAGGACGGGGGTCCCGAAACCGCCGAAACGTTGAAAAAACTGGAGCGCCTTCACCAGTTAGACCGCGTGACCCTAAGGGGCTCCGCACTTGATGTGGTCCGACCGCAAACTCTTAGCGAAGTGGTGGGCCAGGGGCCGGCTATCGAGAGCTTAATGGCCAAACTAGCCTCCCCTTATCCACAACATGTCCTCTTATACGGACCACCGGGGGTGGGAAAGACCACTGTCGCGCGACTCGTGTTAGAGGCTGCCAAAGCCTTCCCCCAGTCCCCGTTTCAGGACACCGCTCCCTTCGTCGAGGCCGACGGGACGACTCTGCGCTGGGATCCCCGCGAGGTGACCAACCCGTTGCTTGGCTCAGTTCATGACCCCATTTACCAGGGGGCACGCCGCGAATTGGCCGAAAGCGGAATACCCGAACCCAAAACCGGCTTGGTCACCGAGGCCCATGGTGGCGTGCTCTTTATCGACGAAATTGGCGAAATGGATCCTATCCTGCAAAACAAGTTGCTGAAAGTTTTGGAGGATAAGCGGGTTCGCTTTGATTCTCCTTACTACGATCCCAACGACGTTAACGTACCCCAATACGTGCACAAACTTTTTCAAGAAGGCGCCCCTGCCGACTTTATCCTCGTCGGCGCAACCACCCGGCGGCCAGATGACATCGCTCCCGCGCTGCGCTCTCGCTGCGCTGAAATTTTCTTCGATCCTTTGCGACCGGAAGATATTCAGCGAATTGTTGACGGTGCGGCCGAGAAACTCGGCCTCGCGGTAGACCAGGATGCGCGCGAATTAATTAGCCAGTACACCCTGGAAGGCCGGCGGGCGGTAACCTTGGTTGTCGACGCGTACTCGACCCGCTATCTCGCTCGCGGACAGCGCCCCAAGCGCCTCGACCGCGAGACGGTTGAACGGGTGATCAGCCGCTCGCGACTCAGCCTAGTCAATCCTTGGATTAAACGTGATCCGGAGCCTGGCCATGTGTTAGGCCTTGCCGTAGCGGGATTCCACGGTCTTGTCTTAGAGGTTGAAGCGGCCGTCTTTCCGGCCCACGAGCGTGGCCGGGGTCGTTGGCGGTTTAACGAAACGGCGGGAAGCATGGCTAAAGACTCCGTTTTCAATGCCGAGGCGTGCTTGCGTCGTGTAACCGGGCGGGATCTCTCGCAGTACGATGTGCACGTCAATATTGTGGGCGGTGGCAACATTGATGGCCCTTCTGCCGGCGTGGCCATCTTTGTCGCTGTGTACAGCGCCTTGACCCAAACCCCAGTCCGTCTGGATACAGCGATCACAGGCGAATTGTCTCTTTCTGGCCGCGTCAAGCCTGTGGGGGGCATTCCGGAAAAAATTTTCGGCGCTGCCCAAGCAGGCCTCCGCCGGGTGCTACTGCCAGAGGCCAATGCGCATGATGTGCCGCGCACTAGCCACCGGCCCGACCTGGTTTTTGTCCAGACAGTCAACGATGTGCTAAGAGAGGTGCTTTTGTGAGCGTGCCATTCAACCGCTTGCCGCCGCAAAGTCCTGATGCCGAGGTTTCGGTGCTGGGGGCCATCCTCATTCATGCGGCGGCCATGTCCCGTGCGGTCGAATTGCTGCAACCCGACGATTTCTATCAGGATGCGCACCGGTTGATTTTCGAAGCGGCCATCAATTTGTTTAACCGAGGGCAGCCGGTCGATGTAGTGACAGTTGGTGAAGAATTACGCCAACAAAATCTCCTAGACCGCATCGGCGGCTTACCATACCTGATGGAGCTCGCGAGTCTTGTGCCGACGGCCGCCCATGTTGACCACTACGCGCAGTTTGTAAAGGACTCGGCGAACTTGCGGCGGCTGATAGACACCGCAACCCGCCTGGTTCAAGAAAGCTATAAAGGAGAGCGGCCTCCCCGAGAACTGCTTGACTGGGCGCAGCAAGAGCTCTTTAGCCTTACCCACGGAGGGCAGCGTGAGGTCGTAAAGCTCCACGATGTGCTGATTGACACCTTTACGCGCTTGGAGCAGTTATACGAGAACAAAGGAAAGCTCGTAGGGGTGCCGACCGGGTTTCACGACCTCGATCGCCTGACTGCCGGCTTGCAGCCATCCGACCTCATTATCGTGGCGGCTCGCCCATCGATGGGGAAAACCATGCTTTGTCTCAATCTGGCGCGGCACGTGGCGGTCCATGAAAAAGTCCCGGTCGTGATCTTTAGCCTTGAAATGTCACGCGAGCAATTGGCTCTCCGCCTGCTTAGTGCCGAATCCGAACTCCCGGCGCACCGACTGCGTACGGGTGAGTTGGATGGCGAGATGTGGGGGGCACTCAGCCTGGCACTAGGCCATCTGTCCGAAGCGCCTATCTTTATTGACGACACCCCAGGGATATCGGCACTCGAATTAAGGGCCAAAGCCCGACAGCTCAAAATGCAACACCACATTGGCTTGGTCATCGTCGACTATATGCAACTCATGCAAGGACGTCGGGCAGAAAACCGCCAGCAAGAGATTTCGGACATTTCACGATCGCTTAAGGCATTGGCGCGCGAACTGGACGTGCCGGTGGTGGCCCTGTCCCAACTATCCCGTGCGGTGGAGAGTCGTAATGATAAACGGCCAATGCTGTCTGATTTGCGTGAGTCTGGCGCTATCGAGCAGGACGCTGACATCGTCGCATTCCTTTACCGCGAGGACTACTATTCAAAGGATGCGGAAAATCCGGACATGACCGAACTCATCATTGCTAAGCAGCGAAACGGACCAACTGGTACAATACACTTGTTGTTCAAAAAGGACGTCGGTAAGTTCTTAAACGTGGCGCGGACCAACGAGTATTAAGGAGGCGGCGGATCATGTCGGCAGTAGTGATTGTTGGAGCGCAATGGGGCGACGAAGGAAAAGGGAAAGTGATTGATTTCCTGGCGCAACAGGCGGACATGGTTGTGCGCCATCAAGGGGGAAACAATGCCGGGCACACGGTGGTGGTCCACGATCAGGAGTTTAAGCTGCACTTAGTGCCATCCGGCATCCTGTATCCCAACACCCGGTGTGTCATTGCCAATGGAGTGGTGATTGACCCGGGCGTTCTCCTCGATGAACTCGCCTATCTACAGGAACGCGGGGTGGACGTCAGCCGCCTCACCATTTCGTCGAAAGCGCACGTCGTGATGCCTTATCACACCCAACTGGATGCCTTAAACGAAAATCACCGCGGCGACCGTAAGCTGGGCACCACGCTTCGAGGGATTGGGCCAGCCTACATGGATAAGGCCGCGCGCGTGGGCATCCGAGTCGCGGATTTGCTCTACCCCGCTGAACTTCGTGACCGCCTATCGCGCGCCCTGGAGGAAAAAAACCGGGTACTGACTCGCGCATACGGTGCCAAGCCCTTTTCCTTAGAAGAACTCTACGACCGCTTTTTGGCTTATGGTCAAGCGCTCAAACCCTATGTTGCCGACACCTCCATCATTATCAACGAGGCCATCAACCGGGGCGACCGGGTCCTCTTTGAGGGAGCTCAGGGCACCATGCTCGACATTGATCATGGCACTTATCCGTACGTCACCTCTTCTCACCCATCAGCCGGCGGTGCAGCTATCGGGGCGGGCATTGGTCCGACAAAGATCGACCGCGTCTACGGCGTGGCCAAAGCTTATACGACCCGCGTGGGCGACGGCCCTTTTCCCACGGAACTCCACGACAACATTGGCGACCTCATTCGGGAACGCGGTCACGAGTACGGAACCACCACAGGGCGGCCTCGGCGCGTGGGGTGGTTGGATGCCGTTGTGCTGCGCCACAGTGTGCGCATCAACGGTCTGAGCGGCCTGGCCTTGACGCGCTTGGACGTATTGGATGGTCTTCCCGAACTCAAAATTGCGACCGCCTACCGTGACCAAGAGATGACGTTGCCGGAGTTTCCAGACACCGCATTCGTCTTGCGATCCGTGTCTCCCGTGTACGAGGTAATGCCGGGCTGGGACACCCCCATCGGACAAACCCGAAGTCTTCGTGATCTGCCGGTCAATGCTCAACGGTACATCGAACGCATTGAAGAATTGGTGGGAGTCCCCATCGTACTGATTTCGGTGGGGCGCGAGCGGGCGTCCACCATCGTGCGCGACGAGTTGTTTTAACACGCTAAAATGATGAAAAGCCCATGGTTACAGGCGGCTCCAGGCGCGGTCTTCCGGCTCCCGAGTTATGCAGGGTCTGGTGCCATAAGGACAGCAGCAGGGGGGACGATGACCCTCCTGTTTTCTTACTTGCGTCAGTGTTAAGAGTGACAGAAAACCGCCTCAACACGGAAACCTTTCGCCAGACCCCAACCAGTGCGACCCTTGCGGGGTGCAACTCACTTTTGTGAGGCATAAACTGGTATAATTTCCCGTATGTCGCAAAGGAACTCGTCGAAGACATGTCGAAGACAGTTCCTCCAATCATGGGGGTCTCGGGGACCCAAGGAGGAGCTGTAGGATGAGCATACGGCATCACATGGCGCCTGACAA